>DASVSV010000429.1:0-14169 GCA_036387915.1 Thermoanaerobaculia bacterium | reverse complement strand
ATGGGTGTCGGAGATCTGGGGCAGGGTGTACCCCTGTTCGAGTCCCGGAGGTGGCCCGTTGCGCACCCAAGTGATCCAATTCGGCGCCCACGTGATGCCGGGGTCGCCGGACAGGTCAAAGATGATCGCGTAATTCCCTTGTTCCTGCGTGTTCCGAAGATTGACGACGATGTTGCCCGGTGGATTGTAGGTCCATTGCCCGTTGCTGTAATTCACAGTGACGAAGATCGGTTGTGCTTCTGGCATTTGTCTCCCTCCAAGGTACAGCGCGTCGGTGTGCTGCTGATGCCGGCGGAGAGCCGGACGTCATCGGGCATTCACCGACCATTCATAATCAGGATGGCGATAGCCGGTCGCAGTCAGGCGCACGATCAGCGGTTCTGCTTCCTCGGCGCGGCTCGTGGTCACGAGCAGCCGCGCGCGTAATGCGAGCACTTCCGGATCGGACGAGCTGACCATCGGCGCCTGCGCGAACAGCGCGTCGGCTCGGGTCTGCAATTCATCGAGCGTCTTCCGGTCGCCGGCGGCACGGGCCACGGCAATGCCGGTCAGGATCACTTCCAACGTACTCGGACGGCTGGCCGCATCGGTGCGCGGACGCTCGCCGAGCAATGTCCACGCGCGCTGCCATACCGCGCGCGCCCGGCCCAAGTCGCGGCGCTGCAGAGACGACATCGCCCATCTCGCGCGCAGGAAGGCGAGATCGTTCTGATGGGAGACGCGGCCGGAATCGCGGCGGATGACGTCCTCCAGAATTTTCTCGGCCTCCCGGAAGGCAACATCGGCCTCGGCGGCCAGTCCCCTTCGGGCACGCAGCGCCGCCACCCACGACATGGTGACGGCCAGATTGCGTTGCCATCCGGTGTTCTCCGGATCGATCTCGGCGAGTGAGCGTTCGATGCGCAGCTCCGCCTCGTATTCGCGCTCGGCCTCGGCGAGGGCGCCGGTCCTCAGCAGCGCGGAACCGAGAAAAGCGTGACTGAGGGCGAGACTCTGTTTCCACGTAGCGTGATCGGGAGCGAACGCCACGAGTTTCTGGCTGATCTGCTTCTGCGCCTCGAACTGTTTCCGTGCGCCGGATAGATCGCCCGTGCGCATCAGGTTCACGCCGACTTTGTTGATGGTGTTGGCGAGATCGGCCTGCCATTCGAGGTTCATCGGGTCGCGTGCGATGCGGGCCAACTTGATGCGCATCGCTTCCTCGAAATGCTTTCGCGCCTCGGTGTAGCGCGCATCGCTCATGAGCAGCGTGCCGACGGTCGCGTGCGCGTATGCGGTCTCGAGGCGATAGTCCTCATTGTTCGGCCAGGCCGCCGAAAGGCGACGGGCCGTGGCCAGGTAGAGCTCATTGTGTTGCAGCGATTCGGCGAGGTCGCCGCGGCGCCGGGCCGTGTCGCCGTGGCCGAAATACGCGGCCATCAGCGCGAGCTGCGCCTCCTGATTGGACGCGTCTTTCGCGACGGCGGCCTGCGCCAGCGAGCGCGCTCGGGCAAACATCACCGCCGCGTCGGGGAGCCGTCCCTGCAGGATGCGCACGTCGCCGAGTTGATTGAGCACCTTGGCGCTGCGGGCCAGCTCGGCCGCCGTCATGAGCGACGGTTGCAGCGATCCCGAATACGTCAGCGCGCGCTCGCCGACGTCGTCGAGCAGGTCGAGCTTTCCGATCGGCTCGAGCTTCTTGCGCAGGTCGCCGAGCATGAAGGTGATGAGGTCCTCGGCCTGCGCGCGCCGCGTGGCCGCCTCCCGTTGCGCGACGACGGCGCGGTGCTCCGCGGCCAGTGCCGCCGCGCGCTCGCGCCGCAGGTCGAACGTGTACTTGCCGATGCCGGACAGGAACACCGCCAGCAGCACGGCGGCCACGGCCCGGCGGATGAGCCGCTTCGGCTTGTCGACGATGAGCGCGAGCCGGCGCGTCGCTTCCGCGGCGGTCGGCCGGTCAGTCGGCGCAAGCGATTTCAGACTGTTGATCAGCGCCGCGACGTCGCGGTCGACGCCGGTCACCGGCAACGACTCGCCGCGCGAGGCCATCAGCATGACGTCACGCGCGCCCATGTACGCCGGGTAAGGATCGCTGCCGGTGAAGAGCGTCTGCAGCAGCAGCCCGAACGAGTAGATGTCGCTGGCGGCCGTGAGTTGCTCCCCGCGGGCCTGCTCCGGACTCATGTAGAGCGGCGTGCCGAGGGCCATGCCGGCCATGGTGCGGAGATGAATCGAGCCGGAGCGATCGAGCTCTTCTTCGTGCGGAACCGCGAGCCGCATCCGCGGTGACTCGCGTGCGGTCCGGTCTTCGAGCCATGCCGCGAGGCCGAAGTCGAGGACCTTGACCTGCCCCTCGGGAGTGAGCATCACGTTCTCGGGCTTGAGATCGCGATGAATGATGCCGGCCCGATGGGCCGCCACCAGGACGTTGGCCAGCGCGGTGCTGACGTGCAGCTTTTCGGCGGGAGAAAGCCCGGCCTCGATCGCGTCCCGCAGCGTTTTCCCCTCGATGTACTCGAGGATGAGCAGGTCGGCGTCGTCGCCTTCGATGTAATCGTAGATGCGGCAGATGTTGGGATGGTCGAGCTGCGAGAGCGAGCGCGCCTCACGGATCAGCCGCACGCGCGCCTCGGGATCGAGACGCTGGTCGGACTGGAGCACCTTCACCGCCACGCGGCGGCGGAGCGTCTCGTCGAAACCGGCGTAGACCGTGCCCATACCGCCCTCGCCGAGGTGGTGGTTGACACGGATATGGCCGAAGCGCTGTCCGGAAAGCATTCGCGGCACCCTGGGACTCGAATTGTTTTGGTCTGACCCGCGGGCAGTATAGCGAAGGGCCTTTTTGCGTGTCGCACAAACACGTTCCTGTGAACGGCGCACGCGATGCGCCGCGGAGGCTTATCATCCCCGTCCCATGAGACGGATGCTCCTCGCCGCCCTGCTCCTCCTCGCCACCGCCCTCCCTGCCCAGCAGCGCCTCGAGCTGACGGTCGACACGATCATGCGCGGGCCGAACCTGGCCGGTTATGCGCCGCGCAACGTGCGCTGGTCGCACGACGGGCAACAGGTCTTCTTCGACTGGAAACGCTACGACGAGCCGATCGAAGAAAACGAGTACACGACGTACGTCGTCGGCCGCGACGGCAAAGGGCTGCGCAAGCTCACCGACGAGGAAGCGAAGCAGACGCCGGTCACCTCGGGCGACCAGACGCGCGACCGCAAACGGCGCGTGTTCGTCGACGACGGCGACGTCTTTCTCTGGGACAGCGACGCGAAGAAGCGCCGCGCACTGACGCAGACCGTCGAGTCGGAATCGCGTCCGCGGTTCACGCGTGACGAGAAGCGGGTCGCGTTCGTGCGCGGCAACAATCTGTACGTGCTTGCGCTGACGGACGGCTCGGTCAGGCAGTTGACCAATATCGTCGGCGCCACCGAAAAGGGTCCGAACGTCACGCTGTTCGAGGAAGAGAACAAAGACCGCACCGCCCTGCAGAAGTGGGTCGCGGAGGACGCCGTCAAACTGAGCGACGTCCTCGCCCGCCGCGCCGCGGAGAGGAAGGAAGACGAGGCGGAGAGGAAGAAGGAGCTGGCCATCGCTCCGCTGAAGTTGAAAGCCGGGGAGAGCGTCACCGATCTCCATCTCACGCCGGACGAGAAATACGTCATCGCTTTCCTGGCCACGGACTCGACGGAAGGGAAGCGGACCATCGTCCCGAACTACGTCACGGAGAGCGGCTTCACGACCGACATCCCGGCGCGCCGCAAAGTCGGCGATCCGGCGGGCTCGTCGCGCGTCGGCAGCATCTCCACGACCGACGGCAAGGTGCAGTGGCTCAAGCACGGGCTGAAGAAGACGCCCGTGGCCCAGCCGAAGAAGGAAGGGGAGACGGCGGAGAAGACGGAGCAGACCGAGACCGCCACCGAGACGAAGGGCGAGACGACGACCGACGCCAAGACCACCGGTGCCAAGACCGAGGCGGCCGAGCGCGAGGTCGAGCTGCAGAACGCGCTGATCTGGTCGGACGACGGCACGGCCGCGGTGTTGCCGGTGCGCGCCGCGGACAACAAGGACCGCTGGCTGATGGCGTTCGACCCGGCCACGGCGACGACGCGCATCCTCCATCACGAGCATGACGAGGCGTGGACGCGCTCGTTCGACGACGACTCGGCCGGTTTCGTCGCCGGTACGAAGACGGTCTGGTTCCTCTCCGAGCACACCGGGTGGATGCAGCTCTACAGCGTCCCGTACGCGGGCGGCGGCCGCCGCACGCTGACGACGGGCAACTGGGAGATCCAGGAAATTTCTACGTCGACCGACGGGAAGAGCTTCTACTTCACCGCCAACAAAGAGTCGCTGCACGAGCTGCATCTTTATCGGATGCCGGTCGGCGGCGGCGCGATGACGAAGCTGACGACCGAGCCAGGCTGGCACAACGCCGAGCCTTCGCCGGACGGCGCGGTGCTCGCGGACATTTACTCGTATACGAACCGCCCGCACGAGTTGTACGTCGCGGGCCAGAAAGTCACGAATTCACCGGCGCCGGAGTTCTTCAATTACCCGTGGCTCGACGTGCCGATCGTGCAGGTGCCGGCGCGCGACGGCAAGAAAGTGCCGGCGCGCATTTACAAGCCGGCCAACTGGAACGGCGGGCCGGCGGTGGTCTTCGTGCACGGCGCCGGATATCTGCAGAACGTGCATCGCGGCTGGTCGAATTACTACCGCGAGTTCATGTTCCACCACCTGCTGATGGAGCGCGGTTATCTCGTGCTCGACCTCGATTTCCGCGCGTCGGCCGGCTATGGCCGCGACTGGCGTACGGCCATCTATCGTCACATGGGTGGTGTCGACCTGAACGATCACGTCGACGCGGCGAAATGGATGGTCAACGAACATCGCGTCGACCCGAAACGAATCGGCATTTACGGCGGCAGCTACGGCGGGTTCATTGCGTTGATGGCGATGTTCACCACGCCGGACGTCTTCAAGTCGGCCGCGGCGCTGCGTCCCGTCACCGACTGGGCGCATTACAACGACCCGTATACGGCGAACATCCTCAATCGCCCGCAGACGGACCCGGAGGCGTATCGCAGGTCGTCGCCGATCTACTTCGCCGAGGGATTGAAGGGACATCTTCTGATCTGCCACGGCATGGTCGACGTGAACGTGCATTTCCAGGACAGCGTCAGGCTGGCTCAGCGATTGATCGAATTGCGCAAGGAAAACTGGGAGCTGGCGGCGTACCCGATGGAGGACCACAGTTTCGTCGAACCGACGAGCTGGGCTGATGAATACAAGAGGATTCTGAAGTTATTCGAGGGTACACTGCGCTGACACAGCTCCCAGCGAAAGGTCCCTCCCATGTTCAGATTGACGACTGCAGTCCTCGTGTGCCTGCTCGCGGCCACGTCTCTCTCCGCCGGTTTCTCGCAGTCACAGGATTTCCGTTCGGCCACGCCGGAAGAGCTGGCGATGAAGAACGTCAGCTACATGCCCGGAGCGCCGGCGGCGGTGCTGGACTGGATCCGTCTCGACGACGACACGAACTCCAGCTCTTCTGAATACCACCGCATCAAGGTCTTCAACGAAGAGGGGAAAAAGTACGCCGACGTCGAGATCCCGTACGTCTCGGGTTATCCGATCAACGGGCGCATCACCGACATCTCGGCGCGCACCATTCAGCCGGACGGGAAGATCGTGCCGTTCGACGGCAAGGTCTACGACAAGGTGCTGTTCAAGTCGGGCGGCGTGCGTCTGCGCGCGAAGACGTTCAGTCTCGCGGGCGTGCAGCCGGGGAGCATCCTCGAATACCGCTTCCAGCGGCGCTGGGCGGACCTGCTGCTGTTGAACACCACCTGGACGGTGCAGCGCGACATCCCGGTGCTGCACACGAAGATGACCCTGCGTCCGTACGACTCCGGCGGCGAGTACGGCGCGTTCTTCACGTACTTCAATCTCCCCGCTGGGAAGATGCCGGCCAAGAATCGCAACGAGTATTTCCTCGAGCTGGAGAACGTGCCGGCGTTCACGTCCGAGGAGCTGGCGCCGCCGGACGAGCAGCTCACGTCGCGCGTCAACTTCTATTACACGACCAGCCGCATGAAGCCGGAAGAGTTCTGGCCCGCGCAGACGAAGTCGTGGACCAAACAGTCCGAGGACTTCATCGGCAAGGTGGCGGTGCTGAAGGCGACCGCCGATCCGCTGATCGGCAAGACGCCGCTGGAGACCGCGCAGAACGTCTACGCGAAAGTGCAGTCGGTGAAGAACCTCAGCTACGAGGACGAGCCGACCGAGAAGGACAAGAAGAACGCGGCCGACGTGCTGGCCAAGGGCTCCGGCTACCGCCTGGAGATCACGCGTGCGTTCGTGGCGCTGGCCCGCGCGGCCGGACTGGACGCGAACATCATCCGCGTGGCGCCGCGCGACGAGCGCTTCTTCGCCAGGCAGATTCCGGACGCCGAGCAGATGTCGACCGAGATCGCCGCGGTGATGATCGACGGCAAGCCGGTGTACCTCGATCCCGGCTCGCCGAGCGCGCCGTTCGGGATCGTGTCGTGGGAGAAGTCGCAGGTGCCGGGCTTCCGTCTGGTGAAGGGCCAGCCGGCGGAGCTGCTGGTCGTGGCGGAGGCGAAGCCGGAGAGCGCCATCCTGCATCGCGCGGCCGACCTCAAGCTCATCGAGGAGAGGCTCGAGGGGACGATCACCATCACGTACAACGGGCAGGACGCGCTGCGCGCGCGGATGCGCACGTGGGGCGATGACGAGGCCGCGCGCACGAAGGCGTTCGAGGAAGAGACCAGGGCCTGGTTCCCCGACGGCGCGACCGTGAAGCTGACGGAGCTCAAGGGGGCGACGTCGCACGCGGAGCCGGTCGTCGCCAAGTACGACGTCACTCTGCCAGGCTTCGTCTCGGCCGCGGGCAGCCGCACCGTGATCCCGGTGTCGGTGTTCGCATCGCACGCCAAGAACCCGTTCGCCGCGGCGACGCGCACGCACCCGATCTACTACCAGTACCCGCGCCGCGTGGAAGACGAAGTGAAGCTGACGTTGCCGGAAGGCCTCTCGCCGGCCGCCATTCCGCAGGCCGTGACGCTGGACGCCGGCGCGGTGGCTTACACGAACGAGGTCAAGCAGAACGGACGCGAGCTGGTGTTCAAGCGCTCCA
The DNA here is from genome assembly GCA_036387915.1 of Thermoanaerobaculia bacterium. Classification (GTDB taxonomy): domain Bacteria; phylum Acidobacteriota; class Thermoanaerobaculia; order Gp7-AA8; family Gp7-AA8; genus QHVT01. The sequence continues at coordinate 7,027 of DASVSV010000429.1, read as the reverse complement.
GCATGGTCAACACGATGCTGATCGAGACCAGGAATTACGACGCGCTGCGGCAGTACTACACGACCGTGGCCGCGTCGGATCAGAAGCCGCTGGTGCTGGTGAGCAAGTGAGGACGCGCGCCCTCGCGGTTGCGCTGTTCTCCATTGCCCCGGCGCTGTACGGTGCGGTGCCGGCTCCGCCGTGGGTGCTGGCCGTGGCGGCGGAGACGCTGCCCGAGCAGGACAAGTCCACCGCGGCCATCGTGCTCTTCGACTCGACGGCGATCAGTGTCGCGCCGAACGGCGAAATGACGACGCAGCATCGCCGGGTCGTGAAAGTGCTCACTCCCGCGGGGAAAGCGCACGCGTACGGCGCGGCGTCGTTCGACGACAACACGAAGCTGCGCGGCCTGCAGGGATGGAGCATCGAGCCGTCGGGCAAGGTGCACCGCATCAAGGAGCGGCAGGCCGTGGAGTCGTCGGCCGCCGACTTCGAGGTCTACACCGACGCGAAAGTGAAAGTGCTCGACCTGCCGGCGGAAGTGGGCAGCGTCATCGCGTACGAGTACACGCTGCGCGAGAAACCATACGAGCCGGTCGCGGTCTGGCGCTTCCAGGAATCGATCCCGGTGCGGCGCGCGGAGCTCTCCCTGGCACTGCCCGAGGGGTGGACGCGCGAGGTGCAGTGGCTGAATTACGCGGCCGCGCAGCCGGTGGGCGCGCGGTGGGAGCTGCGCGACGTGCCGGCTCTCGCCGACGAGCCGCGCATGCCGGACGCGTCGACGCTCGCCGGACGGATGGGCGTGCAGTGGAGCGGACCGCAGGCCGCGGCAAAGCGCTCGTGGAGCGACATCGCCAGATGGTTCGGCGGACTCTCCACGCCGCGCAGCGCGGCGACGCCGGAGATCCAGTCGCAGGTGCGCAAGCTCACCGAGGGGGCGAAAGACCCGGTGCACGCGGTGGCGCGCTTCACGCAGCTCGACGTGCGCTACGTGGCGGTGGCCATCGGCATCGGCGGCTATCAGCCGCACGCGTCGGCGGACATTTTCACGAACCGCTACGGCGACTGCAAAGACAAGGCGACGCTGCTGCGCACGATGCTGAAAGAGAAGGGCATCGAAGCGCATTACGTGCTCGTGCACACGACGCGCGGCATGGTCGACCCGTCGTTCGCGTCGATCACGTCGTTCAATCACGTCATCAGCGCCATCCGCATCCCGAAGGAAAAAGCGAAGGGACTGCCGGCCGCGGTCGAGCATCCGGCGCTCGGGTCGCTGCTGCTGTTCGACCCGACCAGCACCACCACGCCGTTCGGACACCTGCCGTCGTACCTGCAGGGCAGCCGCGGCCTGCTGGTCACGAACGACGGCGGCGAGATGATCGACCTGCCGCTGCCGAAGCCGGAAGCGAACGAGCTGCGCCGCGTGGCCAGGCTGAAGCTGTTCGACAACGGCACGCTGCACGGCACGATCGAGGAGACGCGCACCGGCGACGTGGCCGCGTACATGCGCGGCTGGCTGCAGCCGTTGAGCGCCGCCGAGCGCGTGCGCGCGCTGGAATCGTCGATCGGCCGCAGCCTCACCCAGTACACGACCGCGAACATGGTCATCGAGCAGCTCGACGACCCGGAGCCGCCGCTGGTGATCCGGTACGAGCTGACGGTGCCGTCGTATGCGAACCGCGTCGCCGACATGATCCTCATCCGCCCGCGCGTCATCGGGGCGAAAGGGGAGAACGCGATCGCGATGAAGGAACGCAAGTACGGCTACGTGACCGACGGCGTCTCGCTGCACACGGACGAGGTGGAGATCGCGCTGCCCGCCGCGGTGCAGCTCGACGAGCTGCCGAAGCCGGTCACGCTGACCTCGCCGCACCTGCAATACACGAGCAGCTCCGGCTTCGAGAACGGCGTGCTCCGCTACAAACGCCGCTACGCGATGCAGACGCTGGGCGTCGACCGCGACGCCATCCCGGGCCTCAACGACGCGTTCGCCAAGATCGGCGCGGATGAGCGGGCCAGCGCGGTATTCAAGTAGCGTTGCGTTCTTCGTTACTCGTTGCTCGTTCGGGGGGATTTACGTCTCGCGATGCAGCACCCCGGACGAGTAACGAGTAACGCGAACGACTCTTGAGCGACCTCGGAACACCCCGGCGCGGACCGCTGTTACCAGCTGTTCCATGACCGTAGTCCCTCACGAAAAAGTCCGCCGCGTCGGCATGATCTCCCTCGGCTGTCCGAAAAACACCGTGGACGCCGAGATCATGCTCGGTCAGCTCAAGGCGGAGTCGGACGTCGTGATCACGAACGATCTCGACGATGCGGACGTCGTGATCGTCAACACGTGCGGCTTCATCGACGCGGCCAAGCAGGAGTCGATCGACACGATCCTCGAGGTCGCGGAGAGAAAGGGGCGCGGTCTGGAGCGCCTGATCGTCACCGGCTGCATGGTGCAGAAGTACCGCACCGACCTGCAGCAGTCGATCCCCGAGATCGATTCCTTCGTCGGCCTCGATCACCTCGAGAAGATCACCGAGGCCGTGACCGGTGTCGCCGGCGACGACCTCGCGCCGGCGCGGCGCAAGATGTCGCTGCGGCTGTACGAAGACCTCCCGCGCGTGCTGGTGACCGGCACGTCGCACGCGTACCTCAAGGTCAGCGAAGGGTGCTCGAACCCGTGCACGTTCTGCGCGATCCCGCAGATGCGCGGCAAGTTCCGTTCGCGCGGTATCGACTCGCTCGTGCGCGAAGCGCAGTCGCTGCAGCAGCAGGGCGTGCTCGAGCTGAACCTGGTCGCGCAGGACACCACCCGCTACGGCGAAAACCTCGGCATCGAGGGCGGCCTGACGAAGCTCGTGGAGACGCTGCTGGCCGAGACCGACTTCCGCTGGGTCCGTTTCCTCTACGCCTATCCCGGCTCGCTCGACTGGAGCCTGTTCGAGCTGATGGCGCGCGAGCCGCGCTTCGCTTCGTACGTCGACATCCCGCTGCAGCACGTCTCCGCGAACGTCCTCGGACGCATGCGCCGTCCCGGCTCGCCGAAGGAGTACCGCGGGATGATCGCGCGCATGCGCGAAGTGCCGGACATCACCATCCGCACGACCTTCATCACCGGCCACCCCGGCGAGACGCCGAAGGATTTCGGCGAGCTGTATGACTTCGTGGAGTGGGCGCAGTTCGACAACATGGGCGCGTTCGTTTACTCGGCCGAGGATTCGACGATCGCCGCCCGCATGCCGGACATGCCGACGCGCAAGACGGCCGAGCGCCGCCGCGAGAAGCTGATGGAGCTGCAGCAGAAGATCGCCCTCTCGCGCAACGAGCAGCGCGTCGGCCGCACGTTCGACGCCATCGTGACCGGCGTCTGCGAGGAGACCGAGCACCTGCTCGAAGGGCGGATCATCGGCCAGGCCCCGGAGATCGACGGCCGCCTCCTGATCAACGACGGCCTCGACCTCCTGCCGAAGCAACTCCCCGCCTTCGCCCGAGTCGAGATCACGGATGCCCATCCGTACGACCTCGTCGGCGGCGTCGTCGCGTAACGCTCCTCCGATATGGAGTGCGGCAGCGCTTCTGGTTCTGGCTGCCGCTTTCTCATTCGGCGGCATCCTCGGTGCGCGTTTGCCGTTCTTCGGCGCGCGAATTTGAAAGCGGCGGCTAAAAACAAAAGCGCCGCCGCACTCCATAAAAGTCAGAGCCGGAAGTGCACCGTCACATTCTGGCTGGAGCGCACCGGGTTCCCGAGCTCGTTCTTCGCGGGCGTGTAGCGCCAGTGCTGCACCGCGTCGATCGCTTTTTGCGAGAGGCCGAAGGGGAGGGGCTTGAGGACTTTGCCGCCGCTGACGCGGCCGTCGCGCTCGATGATCAACTGGAGGATGACGATGCCCTGGATCCCCGCGGTGCGTGCCACCGGCGTGTATTCGGGCTCCACCGACTCGATCAGACGCGGCCGGACGGCGGGGTTGGGGTCGGGCTCGTTCGGGCCGGGACGGGGCGGCTCGGTCCACGTGGGATAGACGGCTGGTGGTCCGGGATCGGGTGGCGCGGGTGGTGGCGGGGGAGCAGGCACCATGACCCGCTCGGTGCGCACCGCCTCGGGCGGCGGAGCGGCGCGCGGCTCCTCGCAACCGGCCGCGAGGAGCGCGAGCAGCGCGACGCTACTTCTTCCTGCTATGCCAGTGGCCATGTTCGGGAGACCACACTTTCCCGGCGGGAACGGGGCCGGGAGGCTGGGGCACGTTCCGTTTGTTGAACGTGATCGGGTTTTCCTTCGTCGGCTGCGGCGCGCGATTGGTGTTGGCGTCGTGCCAGTGGCCGTGCTCCGCGGACCAGACCTTGCCCGCGGGTGCGGGGCCGGGAGGCTGCGGCTGCGGCGTCGTCGGACGCGCGGCCTGATTGGCCTGAGGCAGTGACGGCGCGGCCGCGTCCTTCTTGCGGTCCATGATCGCGGCGCCGAGGCCGACCGCGCCGATGGCGGCGATGGCGATCACCAGATACATCAGGCCGCGCGACGCGCTGCGCTCCTTTCCGATGCAGCAGCTCTTGTACTTTTGCCCGCTTCCGCACGGGCACGGTTCGTTTCTTCCGACTGTCATGGGCGAAGGATAGCGCGAACGGGCAGCACACGCGATTGGGGGCCACCGGCCTGAACACCAAGGATTTGCGCGAGTGTTGCCGTAATGTCGAGGGGCGAGGCCTCGACGCCGTGCACGCCGGGCGCGATGCCGGTGCCCCAGAAGATGAGCGGCACGTGCAGATCGGCTTCGACGGGCTGGCCGTGCGTGGTGCTGTTCGAGCCCCACATCCAGATCCACCCGGGACGCAGCGCGATCAGCACGTCGCCGCTGCGTTGCGGATGCACGGAGTTGCGCATCAGCGGCGGCAGCGGCTCGTCGTGCGTCCAGGCGTTGGCCACTCCGTCGAGCTCGCGCACGGCATCGCGCAGCGCACGCTTCGTGCGCGCGTCGCGGAAGCGCGGGTTCAGATAGAGCATCGGCTCTTCGAAGAAGGCGACGAAGGCGTCTTCGAGTGGCGTGTCGAGGGAGAAGGAGCGGCCGAGCTTTTTGGCGACGCTGCGCTCGATGGCGATGCGCGCGGTTGAGAGATCGCGGATCGTACGCGCGGTGCGATCGGGGACGCGGAGATCGACGCGGCCCGCGTCGGCGCGCGGATCGCGCAGCTTCGCGACCTCGGGGATGGACTGCACGCCGTGATCGGACGTGAGCACGACCAGCACGCGATCGCCGTAACGGCGCTCCAGCGCGTCGAGGAAAGCCTCGAGCGCGCGGTCGAGCCGGATCGCACTGTCGGCCACTTCGAGCGAGTCGGGTCCGTAGAGATGGCCGAGGTAGTCGGTGGAGGAGATGCCGGCGTAGAGGAGGTCGGGCTGCTCGACGGCGACGACGTGCTGCGCGAAGTCGAGAATCATCTCGTGCGCGAAGGGCGTGTATTGCAGCGCGCGGATGGTGGGGATGGGATGGGGGAAGGTGCCGTTGTAGGTCGTGTTCTTCAGCGGCCACGCTTCGGGAGGATCGAACGTATCCGCGCTTTTGTGGAGGAGGCGCCATTGCGCGCTGGCGGGCATGTAGCCGGGGACGAGGTCATTGAAGGCGAGGACTTCGTCGCTGGCGTCGTAGTACGGCGAGGACACGAAGCGGCCGGTGGGACCGTCGAACCAATACGCGGCGTCGGCGGAGCGGCCACCCATGAGGATCGCGGCGCGGTCGGTGAGGGCGAGGGAGATGACTTTCGTTTTCGCCGGAAGGGCGTCGGAGAGGGAGGGGGTGAGAAGGGCGGCGGGGGAGGTGACGAGGATGGGGGCGCCGGAGGTTTGCCAGGCCGGCGGGGCGCCGGCGGTACGGCCGGCAGAGTGCCGGCCCCCCGTTGCAGCCGGTGCGCGATACGGTGCGATCTCGGCGTAGTACGCGTCCCATTTCGCGGCGTCGGGTGGCGCGTCGCGGTCGAACCAGCGGTTGGCGACGATGCCGTTCTCCGCGGGGACGGTGCCGCCGCCGATGGCGGCGTGGCCGGGTGCGGTCGACGTCACCGAGTGGCGTTGCCGCGCGTTCGTGAACACGGCGCCTTCGCGCTCCAGGCGGCGGAAGCCTCCGTCGCCGAAGTGGGGGGCGAACCGTTGCAGGTATTCGTAGCGGAACTGATCGATCGACAGGACGACGATCAGGAGGGGGAGCAGTTCCTTCAAGGCTTCAGCGCCTGCACCTTCCGCTCGAGCTGTTCGCAGGGCGTGCCGCCGGAACCGATCGCGGCTCGTTCCCACGAGCCGTACATCGGGTTGGGGATCATGAACCAGCGCGTGCCCCACCAGCCGGACATTTTCTCCAGCAGCGCGTTGCGGTCCGCCCACGATCCCTCGCGCGTGCCGGACGCGAAGTCGTTGAAGTCGTCGCCGACGAGCAGCAGGATGCGATACGCCTTGGCTACCTCGCGGCGGCGCGGCGACTTGTCGCTGTTGTCGATGCGCAGGAGCAGCGTCTCGCGGTTCTCGATCAGCGGATAGCCGACGCGCTGCAGGTTCGCGCGTGTGCCCTCGCGCTCGTCCTCGTCGCGATTGGTCACGTAGAACACCGTCACGCCGCGGCTGTTCGCGTAGGCGAGGAACTCCGGCGCGCCCGGGATCGGCGTGGCCGCGCCTTCGGCCGTCCACTGCTTCCACTGCGCGGCGTCGTAGGTGATGCCCTGACGGATCATGCGCGCTTCGAAGGCGGTGTTGTCGAGCACCGTCTCGTCGACGTCCACGACGATCGCCGGCGGCTGATCGGGACCGTCCTCGGTCTCCTCGGTCGCGCCGACGCGGGTCTTGTCCGCGAGCGCTTCGTCGAGCGCGCGGCGCGCGGCGGCGAAGGTGCCGATCGCGGCGGCGCGGAACTCCGCGGAGCTCTGCACGTAGAGCGTGGCGTTGAGGATGGAGTGGCCGGCCGTGCATGGCGGCGCCGCCGCGGCACCGGCAACGGGCGCTGTGGCGACGGGGGCGGGCGTCGTCGCCGCACATGCGACGAACAGGAGAAGCAGCAGCGGAATCAGTTTACGCATT
>DASVSV010000428.1:0-1796 GCA_036387915.1 Thermoanaerobaculia bacterium | reverse complement strand
ATGTCGCGGGCCATGAAGGCGACGTCGAGGAACGTGCCGCTGCCGGTGCCGCCGGCCAGGCTGCCGACGATGTGCACTTCGACGCCCGAGCGCGCCGAGACCTGGAACTGGTCGACGTACATCTGTTTCTGGTTGCGGATGTTGCGCACCTCGTCGATCGCGCCGCGGATGCGGCCGTAGACGTCGGCCGCGCGCGCGAAGAGCGCGAGGCGTCCGCGCGCACGCACCTGTCCGGCGCCGGCGATGATGGCCTGCGTGGGGATCGAGTCCGGCCACCACTCGTCGATGTGCGGGTTCGTCCCGTTGACGAGGCCGGCCGGGTTGGCGACCTGCAGGACGTACATCTCGTGATGGTCGAGCTGCCCGTCCCCGCTCACCTCGGGCTGCGCCGTGCCTTCGGCGTTCTCTGTGGTGTCGATGGAGAGGAAGCGGATGATCGGCGGGACGCGGCCATACGCGTCGACGAAACGCTTCTTGAGCTTGAGCAGGGTGTGATAGCCGGTGCCGCCGAGGCCGATCACGACGGTGGGACGAAAGACGACGTTGTTCTTCATGGGAGGTCCTCCTGTGGACGCTGCAGGCCGAGGTGGTTGAAGCGGAGTTTTGCGTCGCCGATGGCGATGGTGTCGGCGTCGTAGAGCTCGGTCAGTGGGACTTCGATGTCGTTGACGCGCAGCGAGCCGCTGGACGCGGCGATGCAGACGCGCTTCTCGCCGCTGCGGCGGCGCACGAACAGACGCGCATCGGATCCGGCCAGGACGTCGCCCGGCACGATCGCGCTGAGCGCGACTTCGTTGGACTTGAGTCCCGGCAGACCGATGTAGGTGGCGTCGGAGGCGACGCGCGGCTGCACGATCTCCAGCTCCCCTTCGAGCCGGTTGCGCGATTTGTTGACGGCGAACGCGGCGATGCCGGCGATGAGGAGAAACGCGGCCACGATGAGCCACGGAGTGAGGCGCTCGAGGAGGGTGGGCTCAGGGGGCGGCGGCGGATCGGCGGTGACTGGCGGGGGTGGCGGTGGTGGCGGCGGCGGCGTCTTCACGATCGCCTTACGGATGTCGCGAGCCACGTTGCGAATGGCCTCGGCGTCTGTGGCACGAATGACTCGCGCGTCTTTGAAGGCATCGAGCTGCGACTCGTGCTCCCCCATCGACACGAAGAAGACGGAGGGGTGACTCGTCGCTACGCGCTCGATGTTCGCGCCGATCGGGATCGGATCGGCAATGCCCCTCACGTCTTCTTTCCCATCGGTGAAGAGGACGATCGCGCGCGCGCGCGTCTTGTCGTTGCGCCGCCGCATCAGTTCCTCGGAGCGCTCCAGCCCCTTCGCGATTGCGGCGCCGAGGTGTGTACGGTTGCCTTTGGCCTCGAGGGCGCGGACCCTGTCGCGCAGCTCGTTGCGATCGAAATCTCCGCCGATGTCGCTGCGGCCATGCGAGTAGACGTTGCGGTCGAAGGTGTAGAGGCTGACGCTGTCGCCGTCGCTGGCCTCGCTCACGAACGTCTCGAGACTCCCCCTCACCTCGCCGAAGACGTTCTTCTCCAGCATCGACTTTGACGTGTCGACGAGAAAGATCCAGTCGACCGCCCCGCGCTCCTGCGCGCGCACACCCAAGACGCAGAACAGCCACAGCACCGCGACCGCCAGTTGTCGTCCCATGGAGAGGGAAGACACCAACACGTTTCGTTTGTGGGGGCGGGTTTCGAGAATGAACTCACATCGCCAACGAAGAGAAGGCGGCTGCAAACGTAGCGCATGGTTTCAGCGCACCCGGGGGAGGCGGGCTGAAGCCACG
>DASVSV010000427.1:0-7641 GCA_036387915.1 Thermoanaerobaculia bacterium | reverse complement strand
GCGCGAGTGCGTGATCACGATGAACTGGGTTTCGCGGGAGAAGTCGCGGACGAGGCGCACGAAGCGCTCCGTGTTCACTTCGTCGAGCGGGGCGTCGACCTCGTCGAGGATGCAGAAGGGCGACGGCTTGTACTTGAAGATCGCGAACAGCAGCGCGATCGCGGTGAGGGCGCGCTCGCCGCCCGACAGCAGGGCGATGGACTGGTTCTTCTTGCCGGGCGGCTGGGCCACGAGCTCGATGCCGCTCTCGAGGACGTCCTCTTCGTCGAGGAGTTGCATGCGCGCCGTGCCGCCGCCGAAGAGCGACGTGAAGATCTCCGTGAACGAGCCGTTGACCATGTTGAACGCCTCGCGGAACAGCTCGCGCGAGGTGAGGTTGATCTTGCGGATGGTCTGGCGCAGCGACTCGATCGACTGCACCAGGTCGTCGCGCTGCGTGCGCAGGAATGACTCGCGCGTTTCCAGCTCCGAATGCTCGTCGATGGCCAGCACGTTCACCGGCCCGATCTTCTCGATCTGATCGGCCAGCTTCGCCACTTCCGATTCCATCGTCGCGCGCGACTCGTCGTCGGCCGGCGGCTCGACGTCGGCCAGCGCGTCGATGCCCGCGTGCAGGTCGAGCGAGATCTGCTCGCGCAGCAGGTCGAGCGCGGACTTGGCGCGGTCGAGGCGGCGCTCGGACTCGAACAGCGTGTCCTTGGCCGTGTTCCACGAATCGCGCGACGTGACCGCGCGCGACTGCAGCTCCTGCACGCGCGTGGTGAGGTCCGCGACTTCCGCCTCCAGCGCGACGCGCATTTCCGAAATCTCGTTCAGCTTGCCGAGCGAGACGTCGAGCTGGGTGCGGGCCTGTTCGACCGCGACGTCGGTCTCCTGCTGGCGGCGGATCAGCGTCTCGATCTCCTGCGTGAGCTGCGTCGCCCGCGCACCGAGGGAGACGACGATGCGGGTCAGGTTCTCGTGCTCGCGCTGAATGGCGTTCACGTTGCCGGCCGCCGACTCGACGTCGACGCGCGCCTTCGAAGCCACTTCCGTGACCTGCTCGAAGTCGACGCGCGACGCGGCCAGCCGCTCTTCGTTCGCGCGGATCTGCTCGTGCAGCTCCGCCTCGCGAGCCTGCAGCGTGTCGACTTCCGCGATCGCGGCGTTCTTGCGGGCGAGGAGCTGTTCCTTTTCCTCGACGTACAGCGTCTGCTCTTCCGAGGCGACGGCGAGGTCTTTCTCGTAACGCTGCAGCTCCGCGCCGGCGCGCTCGCGCTGGCTCTTCCGCTCGCGCAGCTCCTGCTCCGCGGTGCGGGCGCGCTCGTCCGCGATGATGCGCGCGTCGTCGGCGGCGCGCAGCTCTTCTTCGAGCGTCTGCAGCTCCGCGGCGATGCCGCTCGCGCGCGACTCTTCGCTGCCCAGCAATGCTTCCAGATCGGCGATCTCGCGCTTGATCGAGAAGACGCCCGGCGTCGCGCCTTCGGTCTTGCCGCCGATGACCAGCGGTCCGCGCACGACGTCGCCGTCGAGCGTGACGAAGGTCGCATTCGGGCGCTCCTGCGCGCGGTCGAACGCCTCGGACAGCGAGCCGACGATGTACGCCTCGGGGATCGCATGGCGGATCGCATCCGCGACCGGCCCTTCGCCGAGGACCGAGTGCGCCGCGTCGCCGCGCCGCGAGCCTTCGCCGCGCGGCTGGAAGTCGAGCGTGATGAATGCGCCGCGGCCCGCGCCGCGCTCGCGCAGACGGCGGATGGCCTCGTGCGCCGTGGCGCTCGACTCGACCACCACGGCCTTCGACACGTCGCGCAGCAGCGTGTCGAGCGCGGCTTCGAAGCCCTGCGCCGCGCGCACGCCTTCGGCCGCGGCGACCGCGTTCGGGATCAGCTCCATGACCGCGCGGCGCACGTCCTCGTCCTGCGCTTCGAGCGAGACGAGCAGCGTGCGCAGCGAGTCGGCTTTGTATGTCGTCTGGGAGATGGTGTCGCGAGCCTTGCCGAGCGACTGGCGCATCGACTCGCGTTTCGCCGTCAGCTCGTCGCGGCGCGCGACGGCGTCGCGCGCGGTCTGCTGCGTGACCACGAGGTTCTGCTCCGCGTCGCGCACCGACTGCTCCCACTCGTACATCTGCGCGAGCGCGCCGTCGCGGCTCTCCGCGGCCTTGCGCGCCGATTCGGTGAGCTTGGTCAGATAGAACTCGCACTTTTCGACCGCGATCTCGATCTGGTGCACCTGATTGCGCGCCTCGGAAATCTTGGCGATGGTGCGCATCAGCGACTCGCGCGAGTCGGCCAGCGCCTTCTCGTGCTGGCGCACGGCGTCGCCACGTTCCTGGCGCTCGCGCTCCACCTGGTCGGCGGACTCGCGGAAGCGGTTGCGCTCCGCGCGTGCGGCCTCGAGCTGCTGCGTCTTCTCGTCGAGCGCGGCCTGCTGTTCCGCGGCTTCGGCCTCGAACGTCGCGATCTGCGCGCGGCCGTTCTCGATGCGCTGCACGAGATCGCCGAGGTTCGTTTCGGACTGCTGGAGGAAGGAGCGGAGGCGCTCCACTTCACCGGTCAGTCCCGCGATTTCCTCACGAACTTTCGACGCGCGATGCGAGCGGTCGATGTGGATCGTGCGCGTTTCCGCGAGCTCCGCCTCGTCGGTGCCGAGCTGCGCGGAGAGCTCGCTCTCGCGATTCTGCGCTTCGATCAGCCCGAGGTTTGCTGCTTCCTCTTCGACCTGCGCGGCGAGGATGCGGCCCTTGTAGAGCGCTCTCTTTGCGAGAGACAGCTGGTCGGCCAGCTCCTTGTGCCGGCGCGCTTTCGACGCCTGGCGCTTGAGCGAGTTCAGATTCCGAGTGACCTCGGAGAGCGTGTCGTCGATGCGCAGCAGGTTCTGCTGCGTTTCTTCGAGCTTCAGCTCCGCGGCGCGGCGCTTGGTCTTGTACTTGGTGATGCCCGCGGCTTCTTCGATCAACTTGCGGCGGTCCTGCGGCTTGTTGGAGAGGATCAGGTCGATCTTCCCCTGCTCCATGACCGAGTAGTTGCGGATGCCGAGGCCCGTGTCCATGAGGATGTCGGAGATGTCCTTCATCCGCACGCGCTTGCCGTTCAGGCGGAACTCCGACTGCCCGTCGCGGAAGACGCGGCGGTTGATGGTGATCTTGCCGTCGTCGGCCGCGGGGTGATTGCTGTCGCCGTTGAACGTGCCGAGGGTGAGCGTGACTTCGCCCATCGAGAGTGCGCGGCGGCGTGCGGAGCCCTGGAAGATGACGTCTTCCATCGTCTCGCCGCGGATGTGGGAGGCGCGGTTCTCGCCCAGGACCCAGATCAGGGCGTCGCAGATGTTGGACTTGCCGCAACCGTTCGGACCGACGACGGCAGTCATCGCCGCGGGGAAGGTCAGTTTTGCGGGGTCGTAGAAGGACTTGAAGCCGTGGATGTCGAGCTGTTCGAGACGAAACATTTTTTATTTTTCTGGCGAACCGAAGTGCGCGGGATCGTAGCATCGCGACCTGCCACCGGTGGCAGCGGTTCTTGTGCAATCATCCTCAACAGGCATGACCCTCGAAGACTTTCTCCGCCGCGAAATCGCCCTCGGATCGTTTCCGGGCGCTGCCTGGGCGATCGGAAACGCGGACGGCATCGAGCGCGAGGGCGCCCTCGGGCACGCCGTCGCGGTGCCGCTGCGCATCCCGGCCACGGTGGACACGATCTGGGACCTGGCCTCCACGACGAAGGTGCTGGTCACGACCATGCTCGTGCTGCAGGCCGTGGCCGAGGGGAAGATCGCGCTGGACGACGAGTATCGCGGCTACTCGTACCGCGAGCTGCTCTCCCATACGTCGGGGTTGCGATCGTGGCTGCCGACGTACTGGTACGAGGATCCGCTGTCGGCCATCGAGCGATGGGGAGCGGAACGGCCGCGCGGCTCGGCGCCCGTGTACTCGGACCTCAATTTCTTTTTGCTCTACTTCGCGCTGCAGGAAATCTTCGGCGACTACCGCGCGGCGGCGCGCGAGCGGATCTTCGAGCCGCTCGGATTGCGCGACACGATGTTCGATCCGCCGCACGAGCTGCGTCCACGCATCGCGGCGACGGAGTGGGGACAGCGTTTCGAGCGCGTGCTCGCGGAGAAGCTGAAGTCCCCGCCACCGACCGTGCCGCGCGACGTGCGGCAGGGACTGATGTGGGGCGACGCGAACGACGGAAACTCCTTCCACGGCGGCGGCACCCTCGGCAACGCGGGCCTGTTCGCCACGGCACGCGACGCGTTCCGGATCATGCAGGGCTTCGTCCGCGGCGAGCTCGTGCCGCGCGAGCTGGCGGAGGAGTCGACGTGCGTCGTCGCGGAAGATCGCGGCACTGGATGGCAGCTCGCGGGACCGGGGCTCTCGCCATCGTCGTTCGGGCACATGGGTTTTACCGGGACCTCGGTCTGGAGCGACCCGGGACGGATCTTCATCCTGCTGACGAACCGCATCCACCCCTGCGCCGCCCCCATCGGGATGCACCGCATCCGCGGCACGTTCCACGAGCTCGGCGCGGAACTGTATGGAGTGCGGCGGCCTTAGGAGAATGTCTCAAAAGCCTCATCGTGAACTACTCCGTTCGACGACGGCACACCGGGTTCTGTCACGCCGGAGGCGTACAGGACGGTAGCCGGTGGTAAGCGCCGCCGGCGCGCCAACCGGTGATGGTGCGACAACGATTTGCACCCCAGCGGGGTGCCGTCCGCCGACCCCGCCGGGGTCGAGATGATGGTCGTCCTGATCCGGTCGTGGCGCGCCTGCGGCGCTTACCACCGGCTAATTTCCGACACGCCTCCGGCGTGACAAGCGGACGAACACTTTTGAGACCCCCTCCCTTAGCCGCCGCTTTGATATTCGGTCACGTTGCTGCCATTCCGGTGCGTCTCGGCAGTGCTGCTCCCGAATACAAAAGCGGCGGCCTTGCCGCCGCACTCCATAAAACGCTCAACGCCGGCGGGACGCCGGGCGCTTCGTCGAGGACGACTTCCTGGAGGAGGCGGACTTCTTCGAAGGCGAAGCTTTCTTCGAAGAAGACGAACCTTTCTTCGAGGAGGAGGCAGCCTTCTTCGATGAAGACGAGGCTTTCTTAGACGAGGAGGCTTTCTTTGATGAAGCTTTCTTCGAGGACGAGGCGGCCTTCTTCGATGACGCGCCCTTCTTCGACGATCCAGCCTTCTTCGAAGACGAGCCTTTCTTCGAAGACGAAGAGCCCCCGCCCGTCCGGCGTCCGGTGTTGTACACGGCCACTTCCGCCTCGTCCTCGTCGACGACCGTCACCTTCGACCCTTTCGCGGGGCGCGTGCGGGAGGCGGGGGCGGGGGTGCGGGAGGTCGGCGCGATGTTGTAGACCGCGAGCTCGACGTCGTCCTCGTCGTCGACCACGATTTCCACGTCGCGATTGCGGCGGGCGGCGCCGGCCGCCAGGGCCACGGCGGCGACGGCGCCTCCGACCACGGCCGCGGCACGCCCGCGGGAGACGCCGTACGTCAGCTTCAGCGGCACGGTGGCGGTGTGGATGTCCGGCGTTCCGCTGTACGAGACGTCGATCTCGAGGATCAGTTGCGGGATGCGCGCATCCGCGTCCACGACGAGCTGCCAGGGCAGCAGGACGTCGCGCGTTTCCCCTTCATTGAAGGCCTCGGTGTGCGTGATGGTCGTGCCGCCCGTCAGGAACGTGACGCCCGGGACGTTGATGCGGAACGTGACGTCGATCGGGTCGTGACGGCCGCTCAGGATCACAGGGCCCGAGCGCTTCAGCGGTCCGATGAACTGCTTGCCTTTGCGGGAGAGACGATAGGAAGCCGGGAACCGGATGAGTCGTACGATCGTCGGCGCGTTGTTCATGCCTGAGGGCGGTTGCGAAAGTCAGTCCAGCCCCAGCGGTCGGCCTGCCGGGCCAGCGATTCGGCCCGCGCCTGCTCCCCATTCGCCTGCGCCAGCTCGCTGAAAAGGAACAGCGTCTCCGAGAGCAGCGGATCGGGATCGGTGTAGTCGTCGCGGAAGCGCGTCTCGAGCAGCTCCACATTGTCGCGATAGAGCCGCAGCGCGCTTTCTCGGTCGCCGGCGCGCAGGAGGATGTACGCCAGGGCCAGCGACTGGAACTCCTGGATCTGCGGGAACTGGGCGATCTGCGTCTCCATCAGTTGCCGGGCCTCGTCGGGGTTGCGGCCGAGGTGGGCGAGGCAGAGGGCGATGCCCTCGCGGGCGGCGGGATCGTTCGATTGCTTGTACGACTCGATGGCCTCCTCGAACTTGCCGAGGAGCTTCAACGCTTCGGCCCGATGGAGCGGATCGTTGGTGCGATTGGCCTCCATCACCGCGTCCTCGTAGCGGCGCTGCTGGATGAGCTGCTGCGCGTTTGTGATCGGCTTCTGCGAGAGCATGTAGGCCGCCAGCCAGCCGATCAGCGCGATGGCGAGGAGGAGGGCCCAGAACCCGATGCTCATGGGCGCTGAACGGGAGGACGCGGCGCGGGCTGAGTCGTCGTCGCGGGCGCGGGCGTGCGGCCCGGAACTGCAGGCGCCGCGGCCGGAGCGCCGGTACGGCGCGCCGCCGCGGCCGCGAGCTCCGCGGCGGTCGGCAGGCGCAGCGGCTGCGTGGCCGGCGCGTTCGGATCGTTCGCGGCGGTCGTCGTCGGGGCGTACGGCGCTCCGGCGGTCGGCGCGATCGCGCCCGGCTCGGCGATGAACGTGCGCATCACCTGCGGACGTCCCTCGAACGGAAAGTCGAGCTCGGGCAGCGGCTTCGGCGCGGCCGCGTTCTGCAGCTTGGCCACGTCCGTGATCTCCGTCAGCGGCACGGCGGGGGAGTCGGTGACGGCGCTGGCGTTGCGCATCGTCACGAACTGATGGAGCCCCGCCAGGATCAGAAACGCGACGAGCAGACTGACCCCCAGGACGATGCCCTGGCGCTGGCGGGCGAACTCCATGACGCTCTCGGAGGTCGACAGCTCGCGCGTGTTGAAGACTTCCTGCAGGATGGCCTGCGTGTCGACGCGCTCGCCCGTGGCCGGGTCAGCCCCGCAGTACGGGCAGAGCTTCGCCGCTGCATCGATGGCGCGGCTGCAGGCTGCACAGGTTCCGCTACTCACGGCCCAACTTTATCTCAACGCTGTACGGCGCCGTGACCGGCTCGCCATTCTCCATGGCCGGCTTGAAGCGCCAGTTCTGGATGGCACCGACCAGTGCCGGCGTGTTGCCACCGACCATCGTCTGCTCGATGTTGACGTCCTTCACGCGGCCGTCCGCTCCGATGAGCAGCGTGAAGCGCGCGGAGCCGGTCCCGCGCAGGGGCGGCAACGGCTGGTACTGCGGAACGGGCCGGGTGCGGATGGCGCGCGCGCTGCGCACCGGCGGCCGCAGCGCCTCGGCCTGCTGCTGCTGTTGCTGTTGTTGTTGTTCGAGAGGCGACGTTCCGTCCATGCCCTGCATCGGCGGCCGGGTCGTGCTGCGCGGACGCTGCTGCGACGGCAGTCGGGTGTAGCCGCCCTGCGCGTACGCCGGTCCGGTCAGCGTCCGCGGGTCGACCAGCACGGCCATCTTCTTTTTCTCGGCCTGCGCGCGTTTGGCGATCTGCGCGTACTCCTCGGCGGAGACGGCCGTGGCGTCGGTCCGCTGATAGTCGTTCGGCGTTTCTCCCGGAGGCGC
>DASVSV010000426.1:0-6144 GCA_036387915.1 Thermoanaerobaculia bacterium | reverse complement strand
GCCGAAGTGGCGTCCGCGCCACGTCACTTCCTCATTCAACTCGATGAGCCCGGAGATGCGTCCGCCGACCGCGCGCTCGCCGGTGTGCGCCATCGATTCGAGGTGCAGGTCGAGATCGCGCGCCGCGTCGAAGCAGACACCGATCGGTGCGGCGATGAGCGTGTGGACAATGACGGTCTGCATCAGCCGAGGCGGAGCTCCGCGCGCAACTCGCCTACCGTGCGATCGAGGAGTGACTCCGAGAACTCGCTCGCGTAGAGATTCCGGCTCCGCCGTCCGCGGGCGAACGCGCGCAGCGTGCGCCGCGGCGCGAGCAGCAAGCCGATCGCGACGGCGCCGAGGTTCAGCACCCAGGCCGGGTAGTGATTACCGCAGCCCGAGGCGAGCTCCCATGCCCCGATCTCGGCCTCACCGGTCCACGACGTGTCGTACTCGGTGAGCACGTGATGAATGTCGTGCAGGCGCACGGAGCGCACGCGCGCTTTCGTGTTCGGAAACGCAAAGACGACGCGGTCGCCGGTCTTGAGCTTCACCCAGCGGTCGCCGTAGCCGCCGTCGGCGGCGAAGCCGGAGCGGGCGAAATAGAGCGCGCGGCTCTCGCGCACCGACAGCGCCGCGTCGTAGACCGGCATCGCGCCTACTTCTTCTGCAGTTCCTCGAGCGCGGCCAGCACTTCGTCGCTGTGGCCGGCCGGCTTGACCGAGGGGAAGACGCGGACGAGCTTTCCCTGCGGGTCGATCAGGAAGGTGTTACGCGCGGAGAGCTTGGCGCCCTTGTACTCCATCGTCGACGCGTACGCGGTCGAGACCTTGCCCGCCGGATCGGAGAGCAGTCGAAACTGCAGCCCTTCCTTCGCACAGAACTCCTTGTGTGATTTGGCGCTGTCGACGCTCACGCCGACGATGGCCGCGTTCTTGGCCTTGTATTTGGCGAGATCGCGCTGGAAATTCTGCGCCTGCAGCGTGCAGCCGCCGGTGAAATCCTTCGGATAGAAGTAGAGCACCACCCACTTGCCGCGAAAACTCTTCAGCGACGTCTTTTTCCCCTGCTCGCTCCGCAGCGTGAAGTTGGGAGCGGCTTTGCCGACCGGAGGGAACTCCGCGGCCACCGCGACGAGGGCGAACAGCAGGATGATGACCAGGGCGACGAGCTTCTTCATGGTCCGGTCAGGATACACCGGGAGCGATGAACGACGAGGTATGAGGTACGAGGGATGAGGCATGAGGGACGAGGGACGAGGGATGAGGCATGAGGCATGAGGCATGAGTGCGGCGCTGGCGTCCCTCATACCTCATCCCTCATACCTCATCCTCATGCCTGACGATCAGGCCGAGACCCGGTTTCGTCCTTCGCGCTTCGAGCGGTACAACAGCTCGTCGGCGCGCAGCAGCAGGAACTCCGGCTGTTCGACCGCGGTCTCCGCGGCGCAGACGCCGAACGACGACGTCAGGCGGATCTCGTCGCCGTCGTAGACGAAGGTGCGCCCTTCCAGCGTGGCGCGCACCTGTTCCGCGATCTCGATGGCCTTCTCCAGCGGCGTCTCCGGCAGCACGATCGCGAACTCCTCGCCGCCCATGCGCGCGAAGAGATCGGTCGGCCGCACGAAGGCGTCCATGATCAGCGCCGAGCTCGCGCGCAGGACGTGGTCGCCCGCGGCGTGACCGTACTGGTCGTTGATCTGCTTGAAGTTGTCGAAGTCGAACGCGACGATGCTCACCGGCCGCGTCGGCGTGGCCGTGTCGATGGCGAATCCCAGTCTGGCGACGAGGTAGGAGTGGTTGAACGCCCCCGTCAACTGGTCCGTGATGCCCCGCGCATGCAGCCCCTCGGTGAACTCGACCTCGAGCAGCGAGTCGACGTACTTGAAGACGCAGTTGCCGAGCTTGAGCAGGTTGCCCTGCACCAGCGGCATCGGCGTGCGGATGCGCAGTCCGTTCAGCAGCGTGCCGTTCGTGCTGGCCAGGTCGTTGATCGTGACCGTGTCGCGCATGCGGATCACTTCCGCGTGCACGCCGCTGACCGCGCGCTCGCGGACGCGGATGTCGCACTCCGGACGCCGTCCGATGATCTGCCGCCCCGCGCGGAGGCGGAAGACCTGCCCGGGCAGATCGCCCTCGAGCATGATCAGCGCCGGCTCGTGCTGCTGCGCGCGCTCGACGACGCCGCGCGGGTCGTCGTTGTCGAGACGCACTTCGGTCGTCTTGCGGAGAATCGACTTCTCCTCCGGACCGGGGCGGATCGCGTTACGCAGACGTTCCAGCATGACTCGTGTACGGGACAGTTTAATACGGACTCAACGTGACGCAGATCACACTCCTGCGCATGCGGCTTGCAGCCAGCCGCAGCGGTGGAACTGCGCGTCAACAGCTGGAGCGAACTGCAGGAGGCGGTTTTCGACTCGTCGTGGCAGGAGTCGCTGCAGCGGCACCGCTCGAATTACGTGTTCCGCGGCACGCCCCGCGCCTCGCACGGACTGGAGACCTCGCTGCAGACCGGCGGCTTCGAGGAGAAGGAGCGCCATCTCCTGACCAGCTTCCGCAAGTACGCGCTGCGCAGCGCGGTGCATGGCGACTCGGTCTGGAACTGGCTGTCGCTGGCCAAGCATCACGGGCTGCCGACGCGCATCCTCGACTGGACGTATTCGCCGTACGTGGCCATGCACTTCGCGACGCACGACTTCCGCCACTTCGACGAGGACGCCACGATCTGGTGCGTCGACTATCGCAAGACGAACCAGCTCCTGCCGGCGTCGCTCTGCCGGATCATCGAGCGCGAAGACGTCAACATCTTTACTACCGAGCTGCTGAGCAGCGTGGCCACCTCGCTCGAGCAGTTCGACGCGCTGGCGGAGAATGACTTCCTGCTCTTCTTCGAGCCGCCGTCGCTCGACGAGCGCATCGTCAACCAGTTCGCGCTCTTCTCCCTCCCCTCCAGTCCCACCGTGCGCCTGCAGTCCCTGCTCGAACAACGCGAGGCCACCTACCGCCGCATCATCATCCCCGCCGCGCTGAAGTGGGAAGTGCGCGACAAGCTCGACCAGGCCAACATCACCGAACGGGTCCTCTTCCCCGGCCTCGACGGCCTCTCCCAGTGGCTGAAACGCTACTTCGCGAAGCGAAGCTGAGCAGGATGCTCGCATCGGAGCCACGGAACGGAGACGACGAGAGGCCTCCGGCGGGCTGCACGAGTCGCGCTCGATGAGCGAACGCGCTGGCATATCCCAGTCCCCTCTCCCCGCTCCTCGCGGGGAGAGGGGACTGTAAGACCGGCGGCGTTCCGCGTTCTACGCCGCCGCCCCCACCGGCGCCTCCAGCGCCTCGAACAGCGCCTCCGGCGTCACCGGCTTCACCAGGTACGCGTCAACGCCGTACTTCAGCCTGGCCTCGTTACGGTAGCGGATGTTCTTGTAGATGGCTGTCGTCAGGATGATGCGCGGCTGGTAGTCGCTGTCGACGCTGCGGATGAAGCGGGCCACTTCGAAGCCGTGCATCCCCGGCAGCAGGCCGTCGAGGATGACCACGCTCGGACGCAGTTGCACGGCCAGTCGAATGGCCTCGTGCGCGGTCGTGGCCACGCTGATCTCATTCCGCCCCATCGCCGCGAGCTGGCTCACCAGCTCCGCACATTGCCGCCGCTCGTCTTCCGCAATCAGAATCGTGTTGGACATTGGGGTGCTCCCTCTCTCTCTCGTGCCGGAGGGATACTCCACGATGATTGCCAGACCAGTCCATTCCGCGACTCGTTGCATTCACGCGAGTTACGCGCGGTGCGCGGGACGAGCACGCGTCCAATTGACGGGAAGTGTTCGGAGTCTGGACGGTTTGGGAGGCTCACAGCCTCGCAGGCTCAAAGTCTCACAGGTTCATAGTCTCAAAGTCTCACAGCCCCACGCCGTTCTCCTCTGAGACTCTGAGACTGTGAGCCTGTGAGACTCTGCGACTGTGAGACTCCGACGCCGCTAGTTCACCACGTCCCCGTCGCGATCCCGCTCCGTCCACGCCCGGATGAGCGACACGGTCTGGAAGCCGCGGGGCAGTTTGAGGCCGCGCTGTGCGCGTTTGCCGACGTACTCCTCGAGGTCGTTGTTCTTCAGACTGGTGAAACGCTTGCCGGCCGTGACGATCAGCGTGCCGCCCTTCGGCACGACCGCTGTCGCCACCACGCGTTCCGGCGCGATGGGGGTGCGATGCAGCTTGATGGTCTGCACGCCCTTGCCGCGCGCGAGCGGCGGGAGCTCGGCCGCCTCGAACACGAGTAGCTTCCCTTCCGTCGACGCGGCGGCGATGAGGTCCGTATCGTAATCGTGCACGCGCTGCGGGCGCAGCACCTTCGCGTTGTCGGCCGCGTTCACCACCGACTTGCCGGCCTTGCGATCCGTGATCATGTCCTCCAGCCGCGCGATGAAGCCGTAGCCGTCGTCGGTCGTGAGCAGCCAGAGATCGTCCGGATCGCCCATCATCACGCCGACGAACGTCGCGCCGCCCGGGGGCGCGAGCGACGACGTCAGCGGCTCGCCGTGACTCTTCGCCGACGGCAGCTCGTGCGCCGGCAGCGCGTAGGTGCGGCCGGTCGAGTCGAGGAAGACCGCCAGCTGATTGCTGCGTCCCTTCGCCGCGTGCAGAAACTGATCGCCCGACTTGTACTGCAGCGCCGTCGGATCGAGATCGTGTCCCTTGCCGGCGCGGACCCAGCCGCGCTCGGAGAGCACGACCGTGACCTGCTCGGACGGGATCAGCGCGGTCGGGTCGAGCGCCTTCGCGGCCTCGCGCTCGACGATCGGCGAGCGGCGCTTGTCGCCGAACTCCTCCATGTCGCGCAGCAGCTCGTCGCGCACCTGCTTGCGCAGCCGCGCCTTCGAGCCGAGGACTTTTTCCAGCTCGGAGCGCTCGTCCTGCAGCTTCTTCTGCTCGCCGCGGATCTGCATCTCCTCGAGCTTGTTGAGGAAGCGCAGCTTGAGCTCGAGGATGTAATCCGCCTGCACGTCCGAGAGGCCGAACCGCGCGATCAGGGCCGGCTTCGGCTCGTCCTCGCGGCGGATGATGCGGATCACCTCGTCGACGTTGAGGTACGCGATCATCAGGCCGTCGAGCAGGTGCAGCCGCGCGTTGACGTGGTCGTAGCGGTGCTGCAGGCGGCGCCGCACCGTGTCGATGCGGAACTCCAGCCATTCGCTCAGCAGGTCGCGCAGGTTGTAGAGGCGCGGCCGGCCGTCCAGGCCGATCATGTTCATGTTCACGCGGTAGCTGCGCTCGAGGTCCGTCGTCGCGAAGAGGTGCGTCATGACCTCGTTCAGGTCGACCCGGTTCGAGCGCGGCACGAGCACCAGCCGCGTCGGACTCTCCTGGTCCGACTCGTCGCGGAAGTCTTCGATCATCGGCAGCTTCTTCGCGTTCATCTGCTGCGCGATCTGCTGCTGCACTTTGTTTCCCGAGACCATGAACGGCAGGTCGGTGATGACGATCGAGCCCTCTTCGATCTCCCACTTCGCGCGCTGACGCACGCCGCCGTTCCCCGTCTTGTAGATCTCCCGGATCTCCGCGGCCGGCGTGATGATCTCCGCCTTCGTCGGAAAGTCCGGTCCCTTGATGTGTTTCGTGAGCTGCGCGATCGTAGCCTCGGGATTGTCGAGCAGCTCGATGCACGCGTTTACGACTTCGCGCAGGTTGTGCGACGGGATGTCCGTGGCCATGCCGACCGCAATCCCCGACGCGCCGTTCAGCAGCACGTGCGGAAGGCGGGACGGGAGGAGCCGCGGCTCCTTCATCGTGCCGTCGAAGTTCTGCCCCCAGTCCACGGTGCCCTGCTCGAGCTCCGACAGCAGCGACTGCGCGAATCGTGCGAGCTTGGCCTCCGTGTATCGCATGGCCGCGAACGATTTCGGGTCGTCCGGCGAGCCCCAGTTCCCCTGCCCTTCCACCAATGGATAGCGCATGGAAAACGGCTGGGCCATCAGCACCATGGCCTCGTAGCAGGCCGAGTCACCGTGCGGATGGAACTTGCCGATGACGTCGCCTACCGTGCGCGCCGATTTCTTCGGCTTCGAGTTCGGGCCGAGCCCGAGCTCCGACATCGCATAGATGATCCGCCGCTGGACCGGCTTCAGCCCGTCGGCCAGATGAGGCAGGGCCCGGTCGAGGATGACGT
>DASVSV010000425.1:0-5397 GCA_036387915.1 Thermoanaerobaculia bacterium | reverse complement strand
TACGTAAAACTTGGTTCACGTCCTCCGTAAGGCACCCGAATTAGAAAGCGGCGGCCTTGCCGCCGCACTCCATAGGACTACTTCGTGAGGTGCCGCAGCGCGCGTTTCAGCACCGCCGAGAACTCCGCGTCCACGCCGAGCTCCTGGCGCGCTTTGTCCACGGCCAGCTCGCTGTCCTTCGGGCGGTAGCCGAGGTTGATGAGCGCGGACTGCACGTCGTCGTCGACGGAGAGGCGGGTGGGGGCGGCGGGTGCCGCGGGCGCGTCGACGACCAGCTTGTCGCGGAGCTCGAGGCAGATGCGCTCCGCGGTCTTCTTGCCCACGCCCGGGATCGAGGACAGCTTGCGCGCGTCGGCGCGGGCGATGGCGTCGGCCAGGTCGTGCGGCTCGATGCCGGAGAGGATCTTCTGCGCCAGCGTCGGGCCGATGCCGGAGATCGAGATCAGCTTCTCGAACGCCAGCTTCTCCTCCGCCGAGGCGAAGCCGTAGAGCGAGAGCATGTCCTCACGAACGTGCGTGTAGATGTCCAGCGACACGGAAGGCTTCCCCTCCAGCCGGTAATACGTGGAGAGCGAGATGTGCACCTCGTACCCCACGCCGCCCGCCACGACGAGCGCGCGAGTGGCATCGAGAGTCTTCAGCGTGCCTTCGAGATAGCCGATCATGAGGGGATTGAGGATTGAGGATTGAGGATTGAGGATTGGGGATGACGGATGGAGCATTCGCGGATCGGGCGAAGCCAATCCTCAATCCTCAATCCTGCATCCTCAATCCGTGTCACTTCCTCCTCCACCGCACTCCGCCCGGCGTGTCTTCGAGCACGATGCCTTTCGAGAGCAGCAGGTCGCGGATGCGATCGCTCTCGGCGAAGTTGCGTGCTTTGCGCGCGGCGTTGCGCTCGGCGATGAGTCCCTCGACTTCGGCGTCGATGCTTTGCTCGAGCTCGGGGAAGATGTCCAGCACGGGGTCGATCTTGCGCAGCACGGCGCGCATCCCTTCCGCGTCGCCGGCGGAGATGCGGCCGGCGTCGATGGCCGTGTTGCCGTCGCGGATGAAGGTGAAGAGCGCGGCCAGCGCGGCGGACGTATTGAGGTCGTCGTCCATCGCCTCCTGGAACTCCCCCAGCAGCCTGCCGATCAGCGCGTCGCCCCCTTCGTCCGCGTGTGCCGCGTCACGCGGTCCGGAGCGGGCCACTTCGTCGAGGCGGATCAGGAACGACTCGATGCGCGTCAGCGCGTTCTTCGCGTCGTCGAGGGACTGGGTCGTGAAGTTCAGCTTCGTGCGATGCGGCACCGAGAGCAGCGCGTAACGCAGCGCGACGGGGGAGTAGCCCATCTCCTCGATCTCGGCCAGCGTGTAGATGTTGCCGAGCGACTTCGACATCTTCTGCGCGTCGATGTTGAGGTGCTCGCCGTGCACCCAGTAGCGCACGAACGGCTGGCCCGACGCCCCTTCGCTCTGCGCGATCTCGTTCTCGTGATGGGGGAAGATCAGGTCCACCGCGCCGGTGTGAATGTCGAACGTTTCGCCGAGGAGGTCCATCGACATGGCCGAGCACTCGAGGTGCCAGCCGGGACGTCCTTCGCCGAGCTCGGTCTGCCACGACGGCTCGTCCCCCTTCCTGGCCTTCCAGAGCACGA
This sequence comes from Thermoanaerobaculia bacterium, assembly GCA_036387915.1. Classification (GTDB taxonomy): domain Bacteria; phylum Acidobacteriota; class Thermoanaerobaculia; order Gp7-AA8; family Gp7-AA8; genus QHVT01. The sequence goes on along the minus strand of DASVSV010000425.1, from coordinate 3,757 downwards.
AGTCGCGCGCCGATTCCTTCTCGTACTCGTCCGCCTCGATGCGGCTGTAATCGCTGGAGTGGTCGATCTCGACGCGCGAGAGCTTCCCGTACCCGGGCAGCGTCGACACGCGAAAGTACGTCGAGCCGTCGGCCTCGTATGTATGTCCGCGCTCGGTCAGTTGCCGGACCAGCGCCACCATCTGCGGGATGTACTCGGTCGCGCGCGGATACGAGTCCGCGGCCTTGATGCGCAGCTTTTTCAGCGAGTCATGAAACGCCACGATGTACGGCTCGACGTACGTGCCGATGTCCTGGCCGGCGGCCAGGGCGTTGCGGATGATCTTGTCCTCGACGTCGGTGATGTTCATGACCTGCGTGACGCGCAGGCCGCGGTACTCGAGGTAGCGGCGCAGCAGGTCGCTCCAGAGGAAGGTGCGCAGGTTGCCGATGTGGGGGTTGTTGTAGACCGTCGGACCGCACGAGTAGATCCGCGCCTCGCCCGGCCGCAGCGGGATGAACGGTTCTTTCTCTCGCGTCAGCGTGTTGAAGAGCTTCAGGTCCGACATGGCGCGTGGAGTATAACGTCGCGATGCTGAGTCGAAACGCCTTCGCCGCGCGCTTCGGCGCGCGCGCCTTGTTCGGGATGATCCACCTCGGCCCGCTCCCCGGCGCGCCGCTCTTCACCTCCTTCGACGACGTGCTCGCGCTGGCTCTGCACGAGGCCCGCGAGCTCGCCGCCGGCGGCTGCGACGGCTTCGTCATCGAGAACTTCGGCGACCGCCCGTTCACGCGCGGACGGGTGGAGGCGGAGACGATTGCCGCCATGACCCGGGCCATCGTCGACATCGCCCGCGAGGTGCGTCTGCCGTTCGGCGTGAACGTGCTCCGCAACGACGCGCTCTCCGCGATCGGCATCGCCGCCGCCACCGGTGCGGCGTTCATCCGCGTGAACATCCATACCGGCGCCGCCGTCACCGATCAGGGGATCATCGAAGGCGACGCCTACGCGACGCTCCGCAAACGCGCCGCGCTCGCACCGGACGTGCTGATCTTCGCGGACTACCTCGTCAAGCACGCTGCGCCGATGGGCGAAGTCTCCGCGAAGGACCTGCGCCTGCGCGGACTTGCCGACGCGGTGATCGTCACCGGCGCGGAGACCGGCGCCGCCGCCGATCCCGCGAGGCTCCGCGAGCTCCGCGAAACCATCGACGCCCCGTTACTCCTCGGCAGCGGCCTGACCGCCGAGAACGCGAGTCAGTTCGCCGACGCGGATGGCGCCATCGTCGGCACGTCGCTCAAGCAGGATGGCCGTGTGGACCGGCTTCGCGTGCAGGCGCTGGCCCGGGCGTGGAAGCGCCAGACGTAGGACGCGGCCCCGCCGCGCCCCAGTCCCGGCGCTACAGCACCTTACGACCCGTCGCCAACCTGTAGACGACGAGAATCAGCGCGATCACCAGCAGGATATGGATCAGGTTCCCACCGATGTTCACGGCGAAGGCTCCCACGAGCCAGAGGATGATCAGGATCACGATGATCAACCAAAGTAAATTTCCCATGCGGACGGGGCAGTGCAATTGCGGGGCCCGCCATGGGTTGACACATATCCCGTGCACACTTAGGTTGTGTTCATGAACGTCACTCTGTCGATCGACGACGAGACGGTTGCACGGGCACGCGAGCTGGCCAATCGACGCGGAACGTCGCTCAATCAGATGATTCGCGACTATCTCGAGGAGATTGCGTCCGAGCTGTCTCCTGACGAAGTCCTCGCTGAACTGAACGAGCTCTGGGCGACCAGCAACGGCGATTCGCGGCAGCGCTCCTGGACGCGCGAGGAACTGCATGAGCGTTCCGGTATTCGTTGACACGAACGTCCTGATTTACGCGAGCGCAGCAACTGATCCGTGAAGTAGTGCGCGAGCGTACCGGCCGGATTTCACTTCAGGTGCTGCAGGAGTACTTCGCCGCGGCCACGCGGAAGCTCTCGATGGATGCCGAAGTTGCTCGCCGTCGAATCGAGCTCTACTCCCGTTTCGACGTCGTCAGGCTGGACCCTGGCGACCTTCTCGCCGCGATCGACCTGCACCGTTTGCATCGTTTATCCATCTGGGACGCTCTCATTCTCCGCGCTGCGATCCTCTCGGGATGCCGCCGGCTCTATACCGAAGACCTGCAGACAGGATTCCGCATCGAGAACCTGGAAGTCGTCAATCCTTTCTCCTGACTCTCTAAGGTTCCCGACAGGCACATCGGCACTCCCTTTGCCTCGGCTCGCTTGGGGAGAACCTGACATGGATTGGCAAGAGCTGGGGATGACCGCCGCGCGGGGGTTGCTCGTGTATGTGGCCATGCTGGTGGTCATCCGGCTTCTCGGGAAACGGACCGTCGGCAACTTCACCGCCTTCGACCTCCTGGTCGCGTTGATGCTCGGCGAAGTGGTCGACGAGATCATCTATGGCGACGTGACCCTACTGCAGGGATTCACGGCCATCCTCGTCGTCGCGGCGGCGAAGTACCTCACCGGGTGGCTGACCTACTTCGACCACGGCCTCAACCGCATCTTCGAAGGCAAGCCGACGGAGCTCGTCAGAGACGGCCAGCTCGTGCGCAAAGGGCTGCGCCACGAGATGGTCAATGAGAAGGAGGTCATGGCCGCGTTGCGGCTGCAGGGCATCTCCGACGTACGCGAGGTGAAGCTCGCGCTGATGGAAGTCGACGGCCAGGTGAGCGTCATCCGTCAGGACTGGGCCGAGCCGCTGCAGAAGTCCGACGTGCAGGGCGGCGTCGTCGCGAGAGTCTCGCGGGACGAGCAACGCACCGACTCCCCCGAGGCCATCGGCTGATGGATCTCTGGCGCATCGCCGTCCGGGCGCTGGTCGCGTACATCTATTTAATGGTGACGACGCGCGCATCAGGGAAGCGCGTCATCAGTCAGGCCACGCCGTTCGACCTCGTGGTCTCGATCCTCATCGGCGACCTGATCGACGACGCCATGTGGGCCGAGGTGTCGATGCCGAAGTTCGGCGCGGCCGTGTCGACGATCTTCCTCTGCGACGCCATCGTGAAGTTCGGCGCCCATCGCTGGCCCTGGTTCTTCCGCCTCGTACAGGGCACGCCGACCGCGGTGCTCCGCGACGGCCATGAGGACGGCCACGCGCTCCGCGGCGAGCAGATGAATGAGGCCGACCTTGGACACCTGCTGCGGCTGAAGGGCATCGACGACTGGAGCAAGGTGCACCTGGCGCTGGTCGAACGCGATCACGAGATCTCGGTGATCCTCAAACCGGAGGCGGAGCCGGCGCAGAAGCAGGACGCGCCGCACGTGCAGGAGTCGCTGCCATGAAGGAATCCGCCGTGGCCCTGCTCTCCTTCGCCCTCCTCCTCGGCGCGACCGCGCTGGCGGTGGAGACGTTCGACGACCGCGAGCTGATGGTGCCGCCGCCCGATGCCGTGGCCGAGGGCTTCGTCCGCGAGACCATCACCGGCCGCTACGCCCGCGCACGCCAATACCTCTCCGAACCGGAGTCCATGTCGAACGAAGACGTGCGCGAGCTCGAGCAGTTCATCGAGTCCCGCGTCGGCGAGCCGACCGAAGTCGAAGCGGAGCTCGTGTCCCGCGACGACAAACGCGCGCTGGTGACGGTCCGCGTGTCCGCGGCCGAGCGCTCCGAGGCGCTGTCGTACGGCCTCGTGTTCGACCAGGAGTGGAAGATCGCGCGGTAACAGGGATGAGGTACGAGGCATGAGGGATGAGTGGCGCTACGCGCGTTCCTGTC
>DASVSV010000424.1:0-4317 GCA_036387915.1 Thermoanaerobaculia bacterium | reverse complement strand
GGAGCCCCTCACCCTAACCCTCTCCCCGTGCGCGGGGAGAGGGGACTGGTTTACGCGATCGGCTACCGCATCTAGCGAAACGAGTACCTAGCACGTATCTCGCAATCCATCGCCGAACAGCATCATGTCGAGTTGTTGGATAATCCGCTCCGATGGGGAAACGCCACGTGCACGTCGTCGCGGTGCGGAAGCCGGTGACGTTCGCGCTTCTCGCGCTGACGACCGGGCTGATGGCCGCGCTGCTCTACCTGCTGAGCGGGAAGGCGTACGCGGCCGACCGCCATCCGCTGCTCGAGCTCGCGGCCGGTTTTCTCGGCGCCGACCGCCCCTCGGTCTCGCGCAACGCGCTGCTGGCCTTTCTGATGCCGGTCTTCGCGAACGTGCTGCTGTTCGTGCCGTGGGGCTTTCTGGCGTTCGTCGCGCTCGACGCGCCGCCGCGCCGCGCCCGCGGCCGGACCTATCTCATGACCGTCATCGGCGCGCTGGTCGTGGCCGCGTCCATGTACGTCTGGCAGCTCTACCTCCCCACGCGCGTCACGTCGATGCCGGACGCGCTTGCGAACGGCGCCGGAGCGCTGGCCGGCGCAGCTTTGGGACACATGCGGAAGGGCGTTCGAGTACGCTTCGACTTTTGAGGAGGTACCGGTCGTGATTCTCGTCGTCGAGGACGACCCTCAGGTCGCGCGTCTGATCTCGCTCGTGCTGCAGCGCAGCGGGCACGAATCGCACGTGGTGGCCGACGGGCAGACCGCGCTGGAGTCGGCGCGCCAGAAAAAACCAATGATGATCTTCGCCGACCTGACCATCAAGGGGATGGGGGGGGAGGCGCTCTGCAGCGCGCTGAAGTCGCACGCGGAGACGAAGGACATCCCTTACGTCGTCGTCTCGGGAGACCGCGACGTCGCCGAAAAAGCCCGGCAGTGCGGCGCCGACGACTACATGGGCAAACCTTTTGAATTCGAGGACTTGATTCGTCTCGTCAACAAATATGCAAGAGCTCAAAGCTGAGAAGCCGCTTGAATCGCCGGCGGGGAGCGATCCCGTCCTTCGCCTGATGGCCGTGCTGGCCGAGGAAGGTTTCACCACCGAGCAGGGTCCGGAGTGGTGGGACGAATACGGCGAGACGATCTATCGCCGTCAGGAGAACCTGCCCCTCACCGGCGGCGAGACGGTGTTCATCTTCACGCGCGTCGAGGACGTGAACGAGCGCCTGCTCCGCCAGACCTCGGACTCGGTGGTGCAGACGTACGGCGCGCGCAGCGTCGGCGCCAAGGCCCTGTCGGTCCTGCAGTCGACGACGGTCTACCACTGCCTGGTCTGCACCGCCGACTCGCCCCACAACGAGTCGCTGGCCGATTACATCAAGCGCAGCGGCGGCGCGACGTTCATCCCCGTGGTGATCGTCCCCGGCATCAACGAGGTGCTTTACCCGAACCTCGAGGAAAAGATCGGCGTGCTCCGCCCCCGCGTCGAATACCTGCAATACCTCCTCGGCGAACGCCGCGACAAGGTGGACATGCACAAGCCCACCATCCAGGCGATGTGGGTGTCGCTCGCGGTCGTGGCCATGCTGCTGATCGCCGTCATTTTCTCGTTCGTGACGTAGACCCGTTGTCCGGTTCATGCCGGGGCGTGACGGCGTGTCGCGCCGCGCCTGAGGAAAGAAACGGGTGCCTGCCTGTCGCCCGCTACGCGGGCTGGATGAATGATCGACCCATTCCCCCGGCTGCAAGCCGGGGGCTATTTTCTGAAGCCCGCTACGCGGGCAAGTCTGCCGCCGTAGGCGGCTGCACCGCCACGGCGGCTGCAGGAACCTGAAGCCCGCTACCGCGGGCAAGTCTGCCGCCATGGGCGGCTGCACCGCCAGGGCGGCTGCAGGAACCTGAAGTCCGCTACCGCGGGCAAGTCTGCCGCCGTAGGCGGCTCCAGGAAATAGGCCCCGGCTTCAGCCGGGGTTGGTACGTGCCACCTGACCAGCCCGCGTAGCGGGCGACAGAGCACCTCGGCGCCTCGCACCATGTGCGCTGCCGTTGCACCAGAGATCCCTTACTGCGCTCGGGATAAACTTAGAGAAGCATGACATTCCCGCTCCGCCCGAAGGACATCTCCGAGGAGCTGCGCAAGTCTGTCGTCGGGCAGGACGATGCCATCCGCGAGATCTCCGTCGCGCTGGTCAAGCACCTGGTCGGGCATCCGGCGCCGAACATTCTGCTGATCGGCAATTCCGGCTCCGGGAAGACCACGCTCATGCGCGCCGTCGAACAGTTTCTGGCGCGTACGCCAGACCTCGGCGAGTACGCGAACGTCGTCCGGCTCAACGCCAACGTGCTGGCCGAAGAGCGGCAGGGCTACGGCAAGGCCGTGCTGGGGCGGCTTTATGCGAACGCGAAGAAGATGCTCGGGGCGGCGGCGACGCCGAGCGACATCATCCGGGCCGTGCAGAGCGGCATCGTCTTCGTCGACGAGGTGGACAAGATCCGCTCCACCGTCAGCGGCCAGCCGAACGTGCGCGGCATCGTGGCGCAGGAAGCGCTGCTGACGCTGATGGAAAACGAGACCGTCGAGTTCGAGGCCGACGGCTGGACGTTCGTCATCAACTCCTCGCAGATCCTCTTCGTCGCCGGCGGCGCGTTCGAGGAGCTGTACGACAGCGTCCTCCGCCGCGCCACGATCGGCCAGGACGTCGTGGCGATGAAGCCCGTGGTCGTGGTCTCGGCCTCGGGCGAGGTGCGCGAGGAGCATCCCTTCCACCTCGGCGATTACCTAAAGTACGACGACCTGTTCCGCTACGGCATGACGCCGCAGTTCGTCTCGCGCTTCGAGTCCATCGTCGTGCTGAACGACCTGGCGGAGAACGACCTCGCGCGCATCTTCGTCGAGCCGGAAGGCTCGGTGTTCCGCACCTCGCGCGAGTACTTTCGCCGCTTCGACATCGACCTGCAGATCACCCGCGGCGCGCTGATCGCCATCGCCTGGGACGCCTCCCGCCAGAAGCGCCTCGGCGCGCGCGCACTGCGCGAGACCTACCGCCGCGTCATCCGCGCGCTCGAGTTCGAGCCGACTGCCGCCGGCACGCTGACCATCGACGAGGAGATGGTGAAGCGCGCCATCGCGGCCAGGGAGGCTGGGACGCGATAGATACAGGTGCATAGGCTCATAGGCGCATAGAAAATCCTGTGAGACTGTGAGCCTGTGAGACTCTGAGACTAAGAGGTAGGTGCATAGGCGCATAGCCTCATAGGCTCACAGGAAAACCCCTGTGAGCCTATGAGCCTGTGAGACTCTGAGACTTCCTATGGGCGAACCGAAAAAATCACTCTTCGACAAACTGAAACGTGGGCTCTTCATGACCCACACCGAGATCATCGAGAAGGTCAAGGAGTCGCTCACTCCCGACCTGCCGATCTCGCAAGCCGCCATCGACGGCCTCGAGGAAGGACTCCTCGGCGCGGACGTCGGCGCTGAACTGACCATGGCCCTGGTCGAGCGCGTGGAGCGCCGCGTGCGCGACGAGAAGATCACGAAGATGGAGCGCTTCACGGAGGTGATGCGCGAGGAAACGCGCGCGCTCATCCCGCAACGCGTCGCTTCGACGATCGAGATCGACAAGGCGAAGCCGTTCGTCATCCTGGTCGTAGGCGTGAACGGCACCGGCAAGACGACGACGATCGCCAAGCTCGCCTCGCGCTGGAAGAGCGCGGGGAAGAACGTCGTCCTCGGCGCCGCCGACACGTTCCGCGCCGCGGCCATCGAGCAGCTCCAGACCTGGGCCGACCGCGTCGGCGTCCCGCTGGTGAAGCACAAGGCCGGATCCGATCCCGCCGCCGTCGCGCACGACGCGGTGGCCGCCGCGAAATCGCGCAATGCCGACGTGGTCATCATCGACACCGCCGGCCGGCTGCACAACAAGTCGCACCTGATGCAGGAGCTCTCGAAGATCCATCGCGTCATCGAGCGCGAGCTCCCCGGCGCACCGCACGAGACGCTGCTCGTCATCGACGGCACCACCGGCCAGAACGGCGTCAGCCAGGCCTCGGCATTTCTCGAGGCCGCGAAGGTCACGGGCATGATCGTGACGAAGCTCGACGGCACGGCCAAAGGCGGCGTGATCCTCTCGATCATGCGCCAGTTCGACATCCCGGTGAAATTCGTCGGCGTGGGCGAGGGTGCGGACGACCTGATCCCGTTCGACCCGCAGGCGTACGTGGATACGCTGTTCGAGTAGTCGCACTGTTCCGCGCGCGCTTATGGAGTGCGGCGGCCTGGCCGCCGCTTTTGTATTCGCGAGCAGTCCTGGCGAGACGCACCCGTCTCGCC
>DASVSV010000423.1:0-3801 GCA_036387915.1 Thermoanaerobaculia bacterium | reverse complement strand
GGAGCCCCTCACCCTAACCCTCTCCCCGTGCGCGGGGAGAGGGGACTGGTTTACGCGGTCTGTCGAGCCCAAATCGGGTACGCACGCGTTCCCGCGTTCCCCCGCCCACGAGGGGGCGGGCTGAAGCCGCGCCCTACGTTTCCACGCTCACCGCGAGAGCCAAACGTACGACCCGGCGCGCGCGCGAATCAGCGCATCCGGCACCGCTTACGGCCGCCGTCTGAGCTCGTCGTCTGTCGGCGTGGTGCGAGCCGCGCGCGCCGTCCCCACCTCGTTCGCACGCGGCACGTCGGTGACCACGACGTCGTTGCCGATGCGGTCGTCGATCAGTTCGTCGAACAGCGCGCGGTAGTGCAGCATGGCCTGGCGCAGGTCCTCGGTCGACGCGCTGCCGGGTGCTCCGCCGATGGCGCGATGGCCGGCGCGGTAGTGGTCGACCACGCTCGGATGCGTTACGGAGAGGTCGGCCGCGTGGCGATCGAAGTCGCCCATCGGATAGCCGCGCGTGCGCATGATGTCGCCGACGAGCTCGTCCGCCTCGACCACGGCCGTCGTGGGCCGCTCGAGGAAGTGCTGCTCCACTTTCTGCCAGTCGGCGCGGTAGCGCTCGCGATCGGACATCTGCAGCGGCACGATGTTGTACTTTTTGACCTGCTCGGTCCGGTCGATGAGATCGCGCTCGGCCTTCTTGCGGCTGCCGTGCTCGCTCACCGCGTGATCGTATTCATTGCCGAATTTCGCCCGCAGCCCCTCGCTGCGCGACTTGCGCGCGCCGCGCGAGATCAGACCCACGACCACCAGCAGCGCCAGTACGCCGAGGGCAATCCAGATCCACATGGGATCGATGGGAAGATTGTTCATGGTTCAGTCCTCCTGACGAGGACAAGCGCAAAAGGCGAGCCGGGATCAGCTGAGAGTCAACCGACAAGCGCGCGCGTCATCTCAGCCGGTGGGACCGGCCGGCCGAAGTAATACCCCTGAGCCTCGTCGCACTCGCGGTCGCGGAGGAAAGCGAACTGCTCCGCCGTCTCCACCCCCTCGGCCGTGACACGCAGGCGAAGGTTCCGGGCCATGCCGATCACAGCCGACACGATGGCCGCGTCCCCTTCGTTTGTCGTCACGTCGCTGACGAAGGCGCGGTCGATCTTCACGCCGGTGATGGGGAAACGGCGCAGGTAATTGAGTGACGAATATCCCATCCCGAAATCGTCAATGGAAATGCCTACTCCTAAATCGCGCAGCGCGTGCAGCGTCTCCACCGTGGCCTCGGCGTTCTGCATGGCCGTGGTCTCGGTGATCTCCAGTTCCAGCGACGAGGCGGCCAGATCGGCGTCGCCGAGTGCGCTCTCGACCATGGCCACCAGATCGTGCTGCTGGAACTGCCGCGCGGAGAGGTTCACCGCCACGCGCAGCGGTGCGCCGCGATCCTGCCACTCCCGGGTCTGCTTGCACGCGGTGCGCAGCACCCACTCCCCCAGCGGCACGATCAGCCGCGACTCCTCGGCGATGGGGATGAACGCCGCGGGCTCGACGATGCCGCGCATCGGATCGTTCCAGCGCACCAGCGCCTCGACGCCGGTCGTCAGTCCGGTGACGAGATTGATCTGCGGCTGATACTCGAGCATCAGCGCGTCGTCGCGCACGGCTGTCCGCAGCCGGCTCTCCACCGCCAGACGATCCATGGCCCGCGTCTTCATCTCGTCGGTGCAGAGCTGCACCGTGTTGCGGCCCGCTTCCTTGGCGCGGTACATCGCGCTGTCGGCGTTGCGCAGCAGCGACTCCGGATCGGCGCCGTCGACGGGATAAAGGGCGATGCCGATGCTGGCCGTGACGACGATCGGCATGCCGCTGATGGTCAGCGGGAGCTGCACGGTGTCGAGGATCTTCTGCGCCACGTGCACCGCGTCCTCGGCCTGACGCAGGTCGGAGAGGATGATCGTGAACTCGTCGCCGCCGAGGCGGGCCACGGTGTCGTCGTCGCGGATGCAGGCGCGGAGACGGCGGGCCATTTCCAGCAGCAGCTCGTCGCCGGCGGTGTGGCCGAGCGTGTCGTTGATGGTCTTGAAGTGGTCGATGTCGATGAACATCACCGCCAGCGGCCGCTGGGCGCGTTTCGCGCGCGACAGGCTGTGGCGCAGGCGGTCGGTGAAGAGCTTGCGGTTCGGCAGCGCGGTCAGGACGTCGTGGTACGCGTGGAACTCGATCTGCTCTTCCGCGCGCTTGCGGTCGCTGATGTCGACGACGGTCGTGTGGATGACGCCGGAGATCGCGTCGCCGACCAGGACGACGTTCTGCAGCACCCAGAGCGGCGCGCCGTCGTCGCGGCGCAGCTCGATCTCGACGCTGTTCAGCATCCCTTCGCCGCGCAGCAGGGTGGCGATTTCCTCCGACTCGTGCGGGTTCGCGTAGATGCGGGAGACGCTGCGTCCGATCAGCGAGTCGCGGTTCGTGTGCAGCAGCGTGGCGAACGTGGCGTTGCAGTCGAGGATCACGCCGTCCATCGACGTCACGCAGACGCCGGCCGCGTTCTGCTCGAACAACAATCGATACCGGTTCTCCGACTCGCGCAACGCGGCCTCGGCGGCAAAGCGCGACGTCACGTCGCGGAAGCTCCAGACGCGGATGTCGGCGACGTCTTCGACGTAGCGTCCGATGGAGTAGCGCTCGAAACGGCGGCCGTCCTTCAGCTCGAGCAGGTCGAAGCTCTCGGCACGCGGCTGCGGCATCAGCGCCGCGAACACGCGCTCGAAGGCCTCCGGATCGGTGAGCTGTTCGACCAGATGCTGCAGCACGCCGCGGTCGTCGCCGCGCGTCATCACCGCCGGCGGGATGCGCCACATCTCGACGAAGCGGTGGTTGTACGAAACGATCTTGCCGCCTTCCTCGATGACCAGGATGCCGTCGGCGGTGGAGTCGAGCGTCGACTGCAGCAGCGTCACGGCCTGCAGGACTTCGCGCTCGGCGCGTTTGCGGTCGCGCATGTCGCGGCCGATGATCACCGCGCCCGCGGACTCGCCGTCGTGCACGACCGGCGCGATGGAGAGGGTGAGCTCGATGCGCTCGCCGTCGCGCGAGGCGAAGACGTATTCGTCGTTGCGCAGCGAGCGGCGCTGCAGCTTCTTGGAGAGATGACGGTCCTGCGCGAGCAGGTCGTCGATGCGCTTGCCGGCCAGTTCGACCTCGGAGTAGCCGAGGAGCGTGGCCGCGGCGCGGTTGGCGAACTCGATCCGGCCGAGGCGGTCGCAGACGAAGAGCGCGTCGGCCATCGTGCCGATGATCTCCGGCGCGGCCAGGCCCGGCGTCAGCGCGACGAGGTCGTACTTGCGCACCACGCGCGCGACCAGTACCACGAAGCCGAGGATGGGCAGGTAGCCGCAGGCGTACACGGGCAGGCCGAACTTCGGGAGGAAATCGACGATGGCCAGATATGCGACGCCGATGGCGATGATGAGGTGGCGGATGCGCTCGCGCTCCGCCTCGCGGGCCGTCGGCCATGCGCGCAGAAACTCGATCAGCGACGCGACGAGATAGCCGAAGAAGAAGAGCAGAAACGCGGAGCCGACGAGATTGTCGTAGCGCGGATAGAAGCCCCACCAGTAATCCTGCACGTGCGGGATCAGGCGATCGGTGAGCACGCCGGCGGCGCTGAAGAACGCGCCGATGCTCCACGCCGCGATGTGCGCGAGGCGGCGCCGCCGCTCGAGGTGCAGGATCTCGATCGTGAACCAGTAGAGCGACGGCGCGATGAAGGGAACGCCAAAGTACGCCGCGCGCGCCCACGTCGCCGCCAGTTGCGCGTCG
>DASVSV010000422.1:0-10035 GCA_036387915.1 Thermoanaerobaculia bacterium | reverse complement strand
CGTGTGCCTTGGAGCGCACATACGAGTACGCGGCCTGCACCGACTCGCGCATGACGTCGCCGAGCTGGCCGGTGACCGTGGTGCGTCCCGAGCCGGGCATGCGCGTGGCCTCGATGAACATGATCTCGCCGCCGAACGACGTCCACGCGAGACCGGTCGTGACGCCGATCTCCGGATGCCGCTCCGCGAACTCGTGCTCGAACTTCGGCAGTCCGAGGTACGACTCGATGTCGGCTTTTTTGACCTCGTACTTTTCCGGCTCACCTTCCGCGGCATTGGCCACTTTGCGCGCGATCTTGCGCAGCACCGTGGCCAGGTTGCGCTCGAGATTGCGCACGCCCGCCTCGGCGGTGTAATCGCGCACGACTTCCAGGATCGCGTCGTCGTCGACCTGCACCTGGTCCGCGCCGAGGCCGTGGTTCTCGAGCAGCTCGGGGATGAGGTGCTTGGTGGCGATGGAGAGCTTCTCGTTCTCCGTGTAGCCGGAGAGGCGGATCACTTCCATGCGGTCGCGCAACGGGCCGGGGATCATGTCCAGCACGTTCGCGGTGCAGATGAAGAGCGTGTGCGAGAGGTCGAACGGCACCTCGAGGTAGCGGTCGACGAAGGCGTGGTTCTGCTTGGGATCCAATACTTCGAGCAGCGCCGAGGCCGGATCGCCGCGGAAGTCTTTCCCGATCTTGTCGATCTCGTCGATCATGATCAGCGGGTTGTTCACGCCGACCTGGATGTAGCTGGTGATGAGTTTCCCCGGCATGGCGCCGATGTAGGTCTTGCGGTGGCCGCGGATCTCCGACTCGTCGGTAACGCCGCCGACGGCCATGCGTACGAACTTGCGTCCGAGGGCGTCCGCGATCGCCGAGCCGAGGGAGGTCTTGCCGACGCCGGGAGGTCCGGTGAAGCAGAGGATCGGCCCCTTCAGGTCGCCCTTGAGCTTGAGCACCGCCAGGAACTCGAGGATGCGCTCCTTGACCTTCTCCAGCCCGTGATGGCGCTGGTCGAGGATCTGCTCGGCCTTGCCCAGGTCGAGCTGGTCCTCGGTCTGCGCACCCCACGGGAGCTGCAGCACGGTGTCGAGATGGCCGCGGATGACGGCGTAATCGGACGACGACGGCGAGAGCTGCCCCATCCGCGTCACCTCGCGGCGGAGTCCCTGCTTGTGCTCTTCGACGATCGGCAGCGCCTCGATACGGTCGCGATACGTGTCGGCTTCGCGCTCGGCGGTGTTTCCCTCGCCCAGCTCGTCCTGGATGATGCGGAGCTGCTCGCGCAGGTAGTTCTCGCGCTCGCGGCGGTCGATGTTCGACTGGATCTGGCGCTGGAGGTCCTGGTTGACCGTGGCGCGGCCGAGGTCGCGCGTGATCCACTCGTTGAGGAGCTCGATGCGCTCGATCGGATGCACCGTCTCGAGCAGGAGTTGCTTCTCTTCGAGCGGCAGGTTGACGAAGCCCGAGAGCAGGTCCGCGAACGTGTCCGGCCCCTCGGAAATGTTCATCTGCAGGATGTTCAGCAGCTCTTTCGAATACTTCGAGTCGCTCTCGACGAGCTTCTCGAAGAGGTGGATGGCGCGCGTCATCAGCGCGTCGGTCTTGACCGTCTTCGGGATCGGCTTCGGCGCGATCTCGCGCAGTTTCGCCTCGAAGTACGGCTCATTCTGCAGCATCTGCACGAGCTCGACACGCTGCCGTCCCTGCAGGAAGAGCTGATAGCGGTCGGATGAGAGCGGCAGCCGCTGCACGATCGCCGCGAGCACCCCGATCTGCGACAGGTCCTCGGGGCGAGGATTCTCCTTGTCGCCCGACTTCTGGCAGAACGCCGCGATCAGGTTCTGGTCGTCGGGCAGGTTCTTGAGCAGGCGCACGTTGCGGTCGATCCCCACCTGCAGCGAGAGCACGCCGCCCGGAAAGAGCACGGACGAGACGAGCGGGATGATGGGCAGGCGGCTCGGAACGTCCATGTCGACCCAGGTCTTGTCCGGAGTGATGCTGTTCGATTTGCCGCGATTGGATTGTGCCATTGCGTTTTCGAGACGCCGCGCATTGTATCCGCGCAAGGTCTCCTCTCGAAACGCCTTTGCGCCGAAGAGGAATTGCGTGAGGCGGTGACGGCACGGTGAGGACAATGCGAGCTGTTCGATGGGCGCCGATGCCGCGCATGTGCATGGCGGTTGTAGAATCCGGGCATGGAACGATCGCTGGAAGAACTCGCTTCTGAGGCGTTGCAACTGAGCGTGGAAGCACGGGCGGCGCTTGCGAAGCGGCTCCTCGACAGCCTCGACGATCTCTCCTCCGATGAGTACGAGCGGATGTGGGTCGAAGAGGCCTCGCGCCGCTACCAGCAGTTGAAGGCCGGAACCGCTCGCTCCGTACCGGCCGAGGAAGTGTTCGCACGGCTGGACGCGCGACCGCGCCGATGAAAGCGCGATTTCATGAGGCAGCGGATGCCGAAGTCGTGGAGGCGGTTTTCTACTACGACGAAAAATCGTCAGGACTCGGCGACCGCTTCCTAGCGGAAGTGAAAGCGGCTACGCAATACATCGAAAAGTATCCCGAGCTCGCGCCGGTCATCGAAGATGGGGTCCGTGCGAAGGTGCTGGTGCGCTTTCCGTACAGTCTGCTTTACGTGGCGGAACGAGACGTACTGTTCATCGTCGCCGTGGCCCACCAGAGCAAGCGCCCCGGATATTGGGCAGATCGCCTGCAGGACACGCCGTGAGCTCGAACGCGTGAGGTACACTCCGTGCCTGTTCTGCGCCGTGGCGGCTTTCGGCATGCGAATCGCAGAAATTGCTGAAGTTGGATGACTGAACCGTTCACAGCGGACCCGACCCTGAAGCGTGCCGACCTGCATTGTCATAGCCGGTACTCGATCTTCAAGTACTTCCGGCGCGCGAATACTCGCGACTGCTACAACGCGCCCGAGGACGTCTACCGGATCGCCAAAGAGCGGGGCATGTCGTACGTCACGCTGACGGACCACGACTCCATCGACGGCGCGCTCTACCTCCTCAACAAGTACCCGGACATGAAGGACTTCTTCATCGGGGAAGAGGTGGAGACGTACTTTCCGGAGACGGGACAGCGCATCCACGTCGGCGTCTGGGGACTGAACGAAGCGCAGCATCGCGAGATCCAGCGCCTGCGGCCGAACATCCGCGAGCTGGTCCCCTACATGAAGTCGGAGCGGCTGATCTTCGGCATCAACCACCTCTTCCAGAACTACCGGATGAAGAACGTGGCCGGCCGCTACATCTCCGAGCTGCTGGACATGTTCAACGTGGTC
The DNA here is from genome assembly GCA_036387915.1 of Thermoanaerobaculia bacterium. GTDB lineage: Bacteria > Acidobacteriota > Thermoanaerobaculia > Gp7-AA8 > Gp7-AA8 > QHVT01. The sequence goes on along the minus strand of DASVSV010000422.1, from coordinate 6,753 downwards.
GAGGTGCTGAACGGCGCCATGGCCTCGGTGCACAACAAGATGGTGCAGCAGCTCGTCGAGCACGTGCGCGAGCATCACGGCAAGCACGTCTCGATGGTGGGCGGCTCCGACGCGCACACGCTCAAGCACGTGGCCAAGGTGCACACCGTCGGCCGCGGCGACACGGTGGAGGAGTTCCTGGAGAACGTCCGCGCCGGGCACTGCTTCGCGTGGGGCAGCGAGATGCGCTTCCGCGAGCTGGTGGCCGACATCTACCTGCTGACCATCGCCTACAACAGCGAGATCGGCAACGACCTCCGCTCCACCGACTACACGGCCATGGACAAAACCATCCAGCTCGCCGGCCGCCTGGCCTCGATCCCAACCGCGATCTCCGGCCTCCCCGCCGCCATCACGTCGCTGAACTACCTCAAGCAGATCGTGGTGACGAAGGGCTTGTCGTACCGGTTCGCGAAGCTGATCGAAGAGATCCGGCCGACGCCGCAGTAGCGTTTTCAGGATTGCGGCAGCGGACGAGCTGCCGCTTTTTATGCCGAAGCCGCCACCCGGCCCATTCCAAAGCGTCTGCCTGATAGTTCGTGCGCTCGGTTGCCCTCTAACGCAGCGGGAGCGAACGTAGGACGTGGCTTCAGCCCGTCCAAAGGGTGCACGCTGCGCGGAGTGTGAAGGCGCACGAGGGGGGCGGGCTGAAGCCACGCCCTACGTTTTCACGCGTAGCGTGATTGGTCAGGTTTTCGTGGCGAGGCGCAGTTCGGTGAACAAGGCCACCAACGCAGCCGACTGATAGTTCGCGTTCAAGCCGCTCGGGTTCGGGAGGACCCAGATCCGGGTCTCCCCGATCGTCTCGTCCTGCAATCCGAGCTTCGCTTTCGGGCGGGCGAAGGCGGTGCGGTAGGCGCCGATGCCGACGATGGCCAGGTAGCGGGGCTTGTACTTCAGCACGCGCCGTGTGAGCGCCTTTCCGCCCGCGATCAGCTCCTCGCGCGTCAGCTCGTCTGCGGCGGCGGTCGCGCGGGCGACGACGTTCGTGATGCCGTAGCCGAGTTTCAGGAGCTCGTGCTGTTCGGAAGGGTGGAAGAGCCGCGGCGTGAATCCGGCGCGATGGAGCGTCGGCCAGAAGCGGTTGCCGGGACGCCCGAAGTGCTGCTGCACGGCCGCCGTGTACAAGCCGGGATTGATGCCGCAGAAGAGGACGGAGAGGCCGGGCGCGATGACGTCGGGCAGCGTCTTGCCCTCGGCGGCCGCGAGTTGGGCGGGCGTCGGCTTCAGAAGTTGAACGCCAGGCCGCCGATGTATTTCTTCGACTTCCCTTCCGGCGTGAGGGTGTCGACGAGGTACGGCGAGTTCTCCGCGCGGGCCAGCTCGAGGCCGAGGAGCAGCTTGATGTCGATCGGGAGATAGAGCGACTGGGCCATGCGCAGGTTGATGCGCTCGGAGTGATAGTCGTCCTCGCCGCTCTCGCGCGGCTGCTGCATGTCGCGATACGAGACCGCGATCGTGGTGCGGGTCGGATTGAACGTCGACTGCAGGTCGCCGGTGATGTAGGTCTTCTGGCGCTGCGCGTCCGCCAGGTCGCGGTGCGACGCGGTGCCGGCGGTCGTGGCGACGTCGATGGCCATCAGGCTGCCGAACTGCCTGCGGTACGCGAAACGGACGTCGCGGCGAACGTCGCCCGCCTCGACTTCGAGTCCGTCCCAGAACTGATTGCCGGCGTCGGCGAAGATCATCCGCAGCGCCTCGTCGACTTCACTGACGGTAGCGATGGCGCTGAAACGGTTCGCGTCGTCTTTGCCGGTCACGAATCCGAACGTGTACGTGTAGCGCGGCAGCGCCCGTCCATCCTCGGACCAGTAGACGATGCTCGGCAGGGAGACGAACGTCTGCGCGTCGCGGTCGAACACTTTGACCATGGCCGAGCCGACGAACGAGGAGTTCTCGGTGATCTTCCACTCCGCGCCCGTGCGCGGCGCCCATTCCTGGCCGTGCATGCCGACGCGGCTGTCCATGCCGTAGTGGACGATGAACGACGGAACGATGGCCATCGTGCCGTTCGCGGCCAGGTCGGCGACGCGAAGAATGTCGGTCGTGCCGGTGATGCTCTCCTGCTTGACGCGCAGCGCCACGCCGAGGTCGGTGCGGCGGGTCTGCATGACCGGGATGGTGCCGCCGACTTCGATGAGATTGGAGCCTTCCCGGTCGCGGAAGAGGTTGTCCTGCTGGAAGTAGCGGACCTGCACGCGCGCCGGTCCGCTGCGCCACTCGAAGTTGTGCGCCCGCACATCGGCCTCACGGTTCTGTACCTCGGAGCCGACATCGGCGAAGCTCCACGAACTGGAGGTGGTGGCGAGACGGTAGGACTGATCTCCGGCCGAGCGAAGCTCCATCGACATGACGCTCGACTCGGCGATGGTCGGTCCGAAGGTGACGTCGTCGGTGGGATCTTCGAAGCGCTGCAGGTTGCCGCGCAGGCCGACCTGCCACGAGTCGCCGATGCGCCCCTGGACGCCGAGGGCGGTCTGGGCGTAGGCGGGATTGGAGGGCTGATTCGAGACGCCGGTCAGCGAGAGCATCTCGCCTTTGAAGCGCGGGATCTCGTACGTCACGAGCTCCTCGGGCTGCAGCATGGCGTCCAGATCGCGAAGGACGTCGGGCGGGAGCGAGCCGCGCAGCTCCCAGATCTCCTGGTTCGCGTCGCGTTTCGTTTTCTTCTCGGCGTCGAGGCGCAGCGTCACGCGGTGACTGGTGCGCGTCGGGACGACGGTGGTGATGGCCGGGACGAAGCCCTGCTTCACCGCGATGATTTTATAGATGCCGCTGCGCAGCGCCGGGAGGTTGAAGGTGCCGTCGCTGGTGGTGTAGGTCTGCACGGACTGGAGGTCCTGCAGGTTGAGGGCGATGATGAGGGCGTTGGCGACGGGGCGCGCGGCGTTGGTGACGGTGCCGAGCACCTGCAGTGCAGTGGGCAGAGGGGCATCCGATCTCGCTGGCGCGGCGACGGCGAAGATCGCAGCCGCGATGGCGATAGCTCGAAACCGGCGCATAAACTCCCTCCGTTCGGTCAAACCTGCCTGTGGAAACGCCGCCCCCGGCCTCCTCGCATTCCCGCGTGGCACCGGCGGTACAGCACCTCCGGTCGGAAATCGTATGCGGATGTTACACCCGGACGGCGGAAACGCGGCGAGCGTAACAGGAAGTTGCCGCCCCTACGCCTGAACCCGGTGAACCCGCAGCAGGTTCGTCTTGGCCCGCTGGTAGATCGGCGATCCCATCAGGATCACCAGCCGGTCGCCGGGGCGGACGATGTCTTTCGACAGCAGAAAGTCATCCACCCGGTCGACGATCTGCTCGTGGAACTCCCCTGCCTCGCGGAGGACGAACGGCTGCACGCCCCACAATAGATTCATGCGGCGAGCGACCCAGACCGACGGCGTCAGGGCGATGATCGGCACCTTCGGGCGGAACTTCGACATCAGCCGCGCCGCGAATCCGGTCTGCGTGAAGACCACGATGTACTTCGCGTCGAGCTGCTCGGCCGCGTAATTCGCCGAGCCGGCCAGGGCGTCCGTGAACTCGTCGAGCTCGGAGAGCTTGCGGAACGGCGCGCGCGTCCACGGCACGTCCACGTCCCGGCTCGACTCCGCCGCGAAGATGATGCGGGCCATCATCTGCACCGCCTCCACCGGGTACTTGCCCGACGCCGTCTCGGCGGAGAGCATGACCGTGTCCGAGCCGTCGAAGATCGCGTTCGCCACGTCCGACGCCTCGGCGCGGGTCGGCCGCGAGTTCGTGGTCATCGACTCGAGCATCTGCGTCGCGGTGATGGCGAACCTCCCCCACTGGCTGGCCCGCGCGAGGATTTTCTTCTGCACGATCGGCACGGCTTCCGGCGGCAGCTCGACGCCGAGGTCGCCGCGCGCGACCATCACGCCGTCGCTGGTCTCGAGGATCTCGTCGAGATTGTCGATGGCCTGCGGCTTCTCGAGCTTGGCGATGACGTGAATGTCGTCGCCGCCGTACTCGTGCAGCAGCTCGCGCAGGCCGACCAGGTCGCTCTTGCGGCGGATGAACGACGCGGCGATGTAGTCCAGCTTCTGCTCGACCGCGAACTTCACGTCGAGACGGTCCTTGTCCGTGATCGCCGGAATGGTCAGCTCGGAGTCGGGAAAGTTCATCCCTTTCTTCGACGAGATCGGACCGCCGTGAATGACGCGCGTGGAGACGTTTGTCGCGTCGACGGACGTCACCACCAGTTCCACGAGTCCGTCGTTGATCAGGATCCGATGGCCGATCTGCACTTCACGGGGCAGTGGCGTGAACGGAGTGGAGACCTTTTTCGCGTTGCCCATCAACGGCGTCGTAGAGAGGACGAACTGCTGCCCGGTCTCGAGGTACTGCACGCCTTCGACTTCGCCGATGCGCAGCTTGGGGCCCTGGATGTCGCCGACGATAGGGATGTAGCGGCCCAGCTCCGTGGCCACGTCGCGGATGGTGGCGATGACGCGGGCGTGGTCTTCCTGCTTGCCGTGAGAGAAGTTGATGCGGAATGCGTCCACGCCGGAGGTGAGCAGTCGATGGATCATCTCCTCGCTGCTGCTGGCCGGCCCGAGGGTCGCGAGGATTTTCGTGCGTCGCATAATGGAAGGGGGAGTCTATCAATGAGAGTGGCGCGCCGAATCGCTACGCGTTGCCGGCAGTCATTGGGAGAACGTAGGGCGTGGCTTCAGCCCGCCCGCCCCCGGGGTGGGCGGGCTGAAGCCACGCCCTACGTCGAGCAACCGTCGTGCGTAACGATTACCGCGCCGCGAGTGCCGGCTGCACTTCCCGCCCCACCACGCCGGCGATCGCCTCCACCTGCCGCACGAGCTCCGCGAACGCGTCCGGCAGCAGGGCCTGCGGGCCGTCGGACAGCGCCTCCTCCGGCTTGTGGTGCACTTCGATCAGCACGCCGTCCGCGCCCGCGGCGATGGCGGCGCGCGACATCGGCAGGACCTTGTTGCGCTTGCCCGTGCCGTGGCTCGGGTCGACCAGGATCGGCAGATGCGAGATGCGCTTGATGGCCGGGATCACCGACAGGTCGAGCGTGTTGCGCGTGTGATCCGAAAACGTCCGCACGCCGCGTTCGCACAGGATCACGTTGTAGTTCCCCTCGGACATGATGTACTCGGCCGACAGCAGCAGTTCCTCGAGCGTGGCCGACATGCCGCGCTTCAGCAGCACCGGCTTCCGCGCCTTGCCGGCACTCTTGAGCAGCGAGAAGTTCTGCATGTTGCGCGCGCCGATCTGGATGCAGTCGGCGTACTTTTCGACGAGCTGCACCGACTCGTGGTCGATGGCCTCCGTGACGATCGGCAGGTCGAACTCCTCGCGCACGCGGGCCATGATCTCCAGGGCCTGCTCGCCCAGTCCCTGAAACGAGTACGGCGACGTGCGCGGCTTGTACGCGCCGCCGCGGAAGAGCTGCGCGCCGCCGCGCTTCACCTGCTCCGCGATCGTGCGCGTCTGATCGAGCGACTCCACCGCGCACGGACCACCGACGAAGACGATGCCCTTGCCGCCGACATCCACGCCGCCGACGCTGATCACCGAGTCGTCCGGCTTCACCTCGCGGCTCACCAGCTTGTACGCGTGCGAGACGGCGATGACTTCCTTGACGCCCGGGAAGTTCTCCAGGATCTGGGGATCGGCTTTGCCACTGTGGCCGGTGACGCCGATGGCGGTGCGGAACGCCCCCGGGATGGGGTGGGCGCGGAAGCCCATCCGTTCGATATGACCGATGACGGCTTCGATCTGATCCGGCCGCGCCGCGGCGTCCATGACGACAAGCATTGAAATGTTCTCCCTTGGCCGATCCTTACGAGGCCGGTCAGTATAATCGAGCGCTCACGCTGCCGATTCCGGAGACTATGATGAAGAAAACCCTGACACTGATCGTCCTGACCGCGTTCGTTGCCCTGCCGTCTTTCGCGAGATATGTCGTCGTCCTCCGCGACGGCACGCGCTACGTGGCCAGGCAGAAGTGGACGGTGGTCAACGGCAAGGCGATCGTGCAGCTCGAGAACGGCCAGTCGCTGCAGCTCGATCCCTCTCTGATCGACGTCCCACGCTCCGAGCGCGACACGAAGATGGGGCTCACCAACGCGAACGTGATCGACCTCAACCCCGCCGCCACCACCGCCCAGCCAAAGCAGCAGCCCTCCCTCGGCGACACGATCAAGCTCCGTCGCAACACGCCGGCGCCCGCGCAGGCGGCGCCGAAGCAGGCTCCGTCCGCACCGGCGCCGGTCTCCGGTCCCGGTCAGTTGCCGGGCGAAGTCCTCGACAAGTTCAGCCGCGCCTTCGAAAACCTCGGCATCTTCGAGAAGAAGCTGACGTCGAGCGGCGCGCGCAGCCTCCGCGCCGAGGTCACCGTCGACACCGAGGATCGCGTGTTCAATGCGATCTCCGCGACGTCGTACCTCATGGTCCGCAACGCCGGCGTGGACGGAGCGCAGATCGACATGGTCGAGCTCTTCATGCGCACCACCACCGGCGGCTCGGCCGGACGCTTTCAGATGAGCCGCGCCGACGCCGAAGCGCTGGACAAGAAGCGGATCTCGCAGCAGGAGTACTTCATTCGCAAGGTCATCTACTGAGCGCAGCGTCAGGAGATCGCTTCCCCGAGCGCCTCAACGACATTCGCGCCGCTAAGACGACTTGTCATCCCGAGCGTGAGTCGAGGGACCTGGGCGGGCGGGGCTGCGATGCATGAGCATG
>DASVSV010000421.1:0-8782 GCA_036387915.1 Thermoanaerobaculia bacterium | reverse complement strand
TGACGCCGAAGTAGCCGAGGTCGTCGAGGAGGGCGCGGGTGTGGAGGGTGAGGTTGTGGACGAGCTGGTGCGGCGCGGGATCGGCGTCTTTCTTCGCGCGCGGATGCAGGCCCTTGCCGAGCTCGTAGCAGAAGACGGCCACCGACTGGGCGAGGTTCATCGTGGGGAACTCGGGCCAGGTGGGGATGGTGGCGGTGCGCTGGCAGAGCGCGACCTCGCGTCCCGTCAGTCCCGACTTTTCGCGGCCGAACACGATCGCGATGCGATGCTCTTCACCGAGTTGCTCCTCCGCCAGACGGGCCACGTCCGCGGGCAGCAGCTGATCGTAGACCTGCCGCGCGCGGACCGCGGTCGTGGCCACGGTGAGATGGCAATCGACGAGCGCTTCCTCGAGCGTGTCGACGCGCTTCGCGTCGTCGACGACGTCGACCGCGCCGACAGCCCACCACGCCGACACGTCGTCGGTACGCTGCGTTTTGCCGCCGGTGATCCAGAGGTCGGTGAAGCCGAAGTTCTTCATCGCCCGCGCGGCGGCGCCGACGTTGCCGGCGTCGAGCGGCTCGACGAGCACGATGCGAACTTTCATCACTTCCCGCAGGTCACTTCCCGCTGCAGGTAGCTCGCGGCTCCGCTCAAACGATCCACCACGGCGGCCGACACGACGTACTGTCCGGCCGACAAGGTGATCGGCTGCGAGAGCGGGATCATGGCGCCGTGCTTCGAGGTCACGGCGACGCCGCGGACGCGCACCGGCGTCTCGAGGTTGCGCTCGTCGACGAGGGCGAACCAGACGTCGAACTGGCCGCGGATCTGTTCCGTCTTCGGCAGCAGCGTGAGCTTCTCCGCCGGGACCATGAACTGCAGCGCGGCGATGCAGCCGCGCTCGTGCTGTTCCGGCTCGATGAAGAACTTCGCGTCGAGCGGGTTGTCCTCGATGCGGCGCGTGAGCTGCGTGATCACGGCGGTGGCGATGGCCTCGTCGCGCGACGGCATGCCGCGGCGCGTGGCCACGTGCGCGCGCAGCTTCGGCTGATTGCGGATCGTCACCACGATCTCCGGCCGCTCGCTGAGCTTCTCCGGCGGACGCACGGCCAGCGAGTAGTACGTCGAGAGGCGCTCGTCGAGCTGGATCAGCGCGCGATCGAGATCGTTCTGATCGGTGACCAGCGTGCCGCCGGTCTCGCGCGCGAGCAGCACCGCGCCGTGGTGGTTGTTGGTGCGCAGCAGGCGCGTGTCGAGGGAGTGGTCGACGTTGCCCATGCCCCCCTCGTGCATGCCGGCGGTGGCCGACGGGTCGAGCGTGCTGAAGACGACGCCCGCCGCACTTGCACGCCGTGCAAAGGCCTCGAAGCGCGTCCCCTGGTTGAAACGCGCGGTAGCGATGGGCGGCTGGCGCTGGTTGGCGGCCGAGGCGAACATCTCCGCGCCGGGGTGCAGCGGAATGCCCTCGGAGATGAGGAGGATGATCTTGCGTCCCTCGATCGCGCGGGCGGTCGTGTCGACGAGATCTTCCAGCGCGTCGATGGTGCGCACCGCGTCTTCCGAGCGCGACTCCGCGTAGTACTCGACCATGCGCCGGTACGTCGGACTGGGGCCGGAATTCTGCCGCACGGCCTGCAACTGGCGGCGTTCCGTGTCCGCGGCCAGCCCTTTCGGCATCTCTTTGGCCGAGGCGTTGATGGCGCTCATGAGGATGTCGCGGCGCGTGGTGGGCGTGGTGCGGGTGAGGAGCGTGGCGCCGTTCCACGTCACGAGCGTGACGGTCGTGGCGGGGTCCATCGTCTCCTCGACATACTTGCGCAACGCGTCCAGTGCGCGCTGTTTTGACTGCTGATGGAGATGCATGTCGTCGATGACGATGATCAATCGCGTCGGCACCGGCATCTCCACCGCGTTCTGGCCGGCGGCCGAGCCGACGTCGCGCGTGGCGCCGCGGCTGATCACGGAGAAGTTGGTGATCGACGCCGGCTTGCCGTCGATGGTGACGAGGAAGTCGTCGCTGGTCAGGCCGAGGACCGGGTTCTGTTCACGGTCGACGACCGTGGCCTCGAGCTCGAGCACGCGCACTTCGAGCGTTTCCGTGAACTGCGCGGAGGCTGAGAGAGCGAACAGCATCGCGAGCACCGCAGCGTAGAATTTCACGCCGTGAAAGTAGCACCACTCGACGCTCCGACGCTCGTCACCGATCGCCTGCTCCTGCGGATGTTGCGCGATTCTGACTTTGAAGAGTACGCCGCGATCCACATGGACCCGGAGGTGACGCGCTACACCGTGCGCGCGCAGCTCAGCCGCATGGACGCGTGGCGGCACATGGCCATGATCGCCGGGCACTGGCATATCCGCGGCTTCGGAATGTGGGGCGTGTTCGAGAAGGAAACGGAGCGTTTAGTCGGCCGCGTCGGCTTCTACCAGCCCGACGGCTGGCCCGACTTCGAGCTCGGCTGGACGATGGGCCGCGCGTCGTGGGGCAAGGGCTACGCGACCGAGGCGGCGCGGCGGTGCGTGCAGTTCGCGTTCGACGAAATGGACCGCGATCACCTGATCAGCCTGATCGACCCCGAGAACGTCGCCTCGATCCGCGTCGCTGAAAGGATCGGCGAGACAGTGCAGGGAGAGTGGCAGTTCGGCGAGCACAAGCTGCTCGTGTACGGCATCAGGCGCGGCGCGCCAGATCCGCGACCACCGCAATGAGCTTGCTCGGGTCGACCGGCTTGGCGACGAACGTCTGGAAGCCCGCCTCGAGCGATGCGGCGCGGTCTTCCTCGCGCGCGTAAGCCGTCAGGGCCGCGGCCGGGATGGTCGCGCCGCGCGACGAGGACGCGCGCAACGAGCGGAGCAGCGAGTTGCCGTCGCCGCCGGGCATGCCGATGTCGCTCAGCAGTACGTCGTGTTCCGCGATGTCGAGTGCGGCCAGCGCTTCCGCGGCCGAGCTGGCCGTTGTGACCGCGACGCCGGAGCGCTGCAGCACCGCGGTGAGAATGCGGCGTGTGTCCGGCTGATCGTCGACGACGAGCACGCGCACTCCCTCCAGATTCGGCGGGGAGTCCTCGACGCCCGTGTTGAAGCCCTGCTCGACGGCCGCGCGCGACGCCGGCAGCGCGATCTCGAATCGCGAGCCGGAGCCGAGGCCGTCGCTGTGCGCTGCGATGGTCCCGCCGTGCAGCTCGACGATGTGGCGGACGATGGCCAGTCCCAGCCCGAGGCCGCCCTGCTCGCGGCTCATCGACGTGTCGGCCTGGCGGAAGCGCTCGAACACGTGCGGCAGGAAGCGCGGCTCGATCCCGATGCCGCTGTCACGCACGATCACGCTCACTTCCTTCGCGGAGCGGCGCACTTCGATGGCGATGCGTCCGCCGGCCCGTGTGAACTTGACCGCGTTCGCGAGCAGGTTCCAGATCACCTGCTGCAGGCGATCGGCGTCGCCGCTGACGAGCGCCGCGTCATCCGACACTTTTGCCTCCAGCGCAATGCCCTTGGCCTCGGCCGCGGGACGGGTGGTCGCCAGCGCGGCGTCGACGACCTCGCGCATGTCCAGCGGCTGCATGGCGAAGCGCATCTTGCCGGTGATGATCCGCGAGACGTCGAGAATGTCTTCGATGAGCTGCGCCTGCGCCCTGGCGTTGCGCTCGATCGACTCGACGGCCTCGGCGAACAGCTCCGGCTCGAGGCCGGGGAGGCGGATCATGCGCGACCAGCCGAGGATCGAGGTGAGCGGCGTGCGCAGCTCGTGGGAGACCGTGGCCAGGAACTCGTCCTTGGCCAGGCTGGCTCGTTCCGCTTCTTCCTTCGCCGCCTTCAGCTCCTGCTCGATGCGTTTCTGCTCGGTGACGTCGAGCTCCACCACCACGCCGCCGATGACGTTGCCGTGCGCGTCACGCACCGGCGCGGCGCTGTTGAGGATCGTCGCGCGCATACCGTCGAAGCGCTCGATGTCCACCACCTCGCCCATCGACACTTCGCCGAACGTGAGCGCGCGGGCCAGGCCCCAGTCATCGCCGCGGAGCGGCTCGCCCGTGTCGTGCCACCAAGCTTTGTACTCGCCGTATTCGGCGATGGAGTTGGAGCGCGGCGTCTCGCCCCAGATGCGGCGTGCCTGCTCGTTGATCTCGATGAGGCGCCCGTCGCGGTCGGCGATGAAGACGCCGACCGGGAACGCGTCGACAACGGCGCGCAGCCGGCTGCGCTCGAGCTCCGATTCGCGCTCGGCGCGGCGGCGGTCGGTGAGGTCGATCATCGCGCCGATCATCCGCAGCGGCCGCCCACCCTCGTCCCGCAGCACGAACCCGCGATCCAGCACCTCGGCGAACGTCCCGTCCGCGCGCAGGAAGCGATAGTCCGCCTCCCACCGCTCGCCGCTGCCGTCAATGACCTGATGGATGGAATCGACCACGCGGTCGCGGTCGTGAGGATGAATGTGCTCGCACCACCAGTCGGCCGAGGTCTCGTCCACGGCATGGCCGAAACGCGCCTCGACGGCCTCGTTCCAGCTCACGCGCCCGGAGTCGAGATCCCAGTCCCAGATGGCGTCGCTCGTCGCCCGCGCGGCGAGCTGGTAACGCATCTCCAGAGTCGCGGCATCGCTCGGCATCTGCCGACAAGAATGGCCACGCCGGGTTACACGAGGATTACATCCGTTTGTCCCGAGCGAATGACGGCGTATCGCGCCGCGCCTGAGGAAAGAAACGGGTGCATTACTGTCGCCCGCTACGCGGGCTGGATAAATGTCGACGCATCCCCCGGCTGAAGCCGGGGGCTATTTCCTGAAGCCCGCTACGCGGGCGAAGTCTGCCGCCGTAGGCGGCTCTAGAAAATAGCCCCCGGCTTCAGCCGGGGGTTGGTATGTACCACCTAACAGCCCGCGTTAGCGGGCGACAGTAACGGGAGTTTCTCGGGAGCGTGTCGCGGGACCTGGGCGGGCGGGGGCGCGCTGCACGTGCCTTATCGCGCTGCTCATGCAGCGCCTCCCCACCCACCCAGGTCCCTCGACTCGACGCTCGGGATGACAGCTTTGAATCGCGATGCTTTACATCTGCGGCTTCAGCGTGCCGATCAACGTGTCGAGCCGCGCCCGCGCGTCCGCCTGCTCCTGCAGCGTGCCGTTGAGCATTCGCGCGATGTCGGTCAGCGTGTTGGTGACGTCGGGCGTCGCGTCGCCGAGGGCGATCGCGCCTTTGGTCATGCCGCTGGCGATCAGGCGGCGGCGTTCCTCGGCCGCGCTGGCCTGCTCGCCGGCGCGCTTCTCGAGCTCGCCGGGAAGCGAGAGCAGCGCCTCGTCGACCGTGTTTTTGAGCAGGCCGCGATTGAGGTCGCGGGCGGTGATGACGTCGCGGATCTGCAGCAGCTTCACCGTGGCCGGGTAATACGGGCTTCTCGGATCGTCGACCAGCTTCGCCTGCACGAGCGAGACTTCCGCGACGGCGGCCTTGCTGCCGCTCTCAACGCCGAGCTCCGCCGTCGCCTTCACCGACTTGCCGATGTCCGGCAGCGGCACGCCGGTGGCGTCGCCGGGCGCGACCCAGGCCTCGACCGGGATCTCGTGACGCGAGACCTTGCCGTCGAAGCCGGTCGAGTCGACCAGCACGTTGCGCACGTAGACGCGGTTATTCGCGGAGAACGTCCCCTTCTTCTTCGGCACCGTGACTTCGACGCGATATCCGTTCGCGCCGGTGACGGTCACGTTGCGCAGCACTTTCTCGGTGGAGACGAGCTCGATCGTCTTCTCGTCACGAACGCGCCCACCCTCCTCGCGCTGCAGCGCGGCCCACTGATACGTCCCATCCTCACGCGGCATCCGCAGCGCGCTGATGTCGGAGTCGGTGATCGCCAGCAGCACCTGCCGCGAGTCGCCGAGGTCCTCCGCCACCGTGGCCACGCGGCCGAGGGCGTGCAGATCGGCGGAGAGCATGTCCAGATTCTTATCGCGGTTCTGCGCGATGCCGGGGAGAGTCACCATGACCAGGGACAGGGTCACCAGCAAATTTCTATTCATGCGGCGCATCTTACAATTCGCGGCGAGCCACAGGTCGCGCAGCAGCAGGGGCTCGACGCGGGCATGTCGGAGTACATTCAGCGCGCGCTTTCGTAGCCACCATCACAGTCGTTAGCTATGTCCGGCCGTTTCGCTCCCTCTCCCACGGGCCCGCTGCACCTCGGCAGTCTCGCCGCGGCAGCGGGCTCGTGGCTGTTTGCGCGTGCGGCCGGCGTGCCGTGGCTGGTGCGGATGGAGGACATCGACACGCCGCGAGTGGTGCCCGGTTCGGCGGAGGAGATTCTGGCGGCGCTGCGGCGATACGCGCTCGATTGGGATGGCGAGGTGGTGTGGCAGTCGCGACGCACGTCGCTGTACGAGGAGGCGCTGCGCGAGCTGCGCGCGAAAGGGCTGGTCTACGACTGCGCCTGCTCGCGCGCGGACCTGCAGCGCGCCGCATCCGCGCCGCCCGGACGCGAGCCGGTCTATCCCGGCACGTGCCGCAACGGCATCGGCACCGGGAAGACGGCGCGTGCGATCCGCTTCCGCGTTCGCGACGGCGTCATCGGGTTCGACGACGCGATCGTCGGCCGCGTCGAAGAAGACGCGGGGGGAGACTTTGTCGTGCGCCGCGCCGACGGATTGTTCGCGTATCAACTCGCGGTGGTCGTGGACGATGCGGAGCAGGGTGTCACGCAGGTCGTACGCGGCGCCGACCTGCTCGCCTCGACGCCGCGCCAGATCGCGCTGCAACGGGCGCTCGGCTATCCGACGCCGTCGTACGCGCACCTGCCGCTGGTCGTGAATCCCGACGGCTCGAAGCTCGGCAAACGCGACGGCGCGCTGCCGCTGCCGACGCTCGACGACGCGCGCATCCGCGAGTCCCTCTCCATCGCGCTGCGCCACCTCGGCCTGTCCGTCGATCCCGACGAGCCGCGCGCCATGCTCGAGAAGGCGTTACGCTTGCAGCGGGAGCGCACATGAGTCACGACATCACCAAAAATGAACAGACCTCGCAGTACGAGACCACCATCGACGGCCAGGTCGCGTACGTCGCCTACGACCTCGAAGACCCGGATCGCATCGTCTTCACCCACACCATCGTCCCCGACGCCCTGGCCGGCCGCGGCATCGCCGGCGAAGTGGTCAAGCACGCCCTCGACGACGCCCGCGCGAAGAACCTGAAAGTGATCCCGCAGTGCAGCTACGTCGCGGCGTACATCAAGCGGCATCCTGAGTACGAGGACCTGCTGGCGAACGGCTGACTTATGGAGTGCGGCGGCAAGGCCGCCGCTTTCCTATTCGGGAGCAATCTGTGATTCGGGTGCGTCTCGGCAGTGCCGGTCCCGAATACAAAAGCGGCGGCCTTGCCGCCGCACTCCATAAACCACAGCTACACTTCCTCCCACGGAGGAATCCCCCATGCCGGTCCCGGACATTGGTGTGCTCGACACCGTCATTTCGGTCGTCATCGTGATCCTGCTGCTGAGCATGGTCGTGCAGTCGATCCAGACCTTCATCAAGAAACTGCTGAAGTTCAAGTCGCGGCAGATTCACACGTCGATCGAGAAGCTGCTCGAGCACGTCGACGCGACCGCGCCGACCGAGGACGCGGGGAAGGCCACGGCGCAGAAGGTCATGGGCCACTTCGAGAAGCTCGGCCGCACCACCGCCCTCGGCAAGCACGCGATCGAGTCGATCTCGAAGGTGGACCTCTGCAAGGCGGTCATGACCATCGAGGGGGCGTCGTTTCTCCCGCAGCCGACGCGCGACGCCATCGCCTCCTTCTTCAAGGCCGTGCGCGAGGCGCAGGTTGCGGTAATGACTCTCTCCGGCCTGCAACTCCCCGCCGGCTCCGCCGCGAAGCTCAACGACGTCCGCGCGCAGATCGAGACGTTCGTCGCGCACGCCGCGGCGCTGTTCGAAGGCGGCGACGACACGAAGATCAACGCGGAGCTCCTGGTCAAGGACGTGATGTCCCTCGGCACGCTCGACGTCACCGGCACGCTGGCCGCCGCGGCCGCGCTGCAGACGGAGGTCGAGCAGGCCTCGGCCGCCGATCCGGCGAACGTGCCGCTCCGCGACGCCGCGACGGCGGTGAAGACGCTCGGCGGCGCGCTGGGCAACGTCAACGCGCGCATGACGAACCTGGTCGGACGCCTGCGCGAACGCGTGGACGCGATCGAGAGCTGGTACGACACGGTGATGCTCGGCTTTCAGGAACGCTACGCGCGCCACATGCGCACGTGGGCGTTCCTGATCAGCATGCTCCTCGTGGTTTTCATGAACGCGGACATCTTTCAGGTCTACCGCCGCCTGGCCACGAACAATCTCTCGCAGCAGCGCGTGATCGCGCAGTACGACCTCATTCAGAAACAATACGAGCGCCAGCAGGCCACGCAGCCCGACAACCCGCAAACGGTGCAGGACGTGAAGAGGGAGCTTGACAAGGCGTTCGACGAGGCCTCTGCGTCGTATCCCGCGCTCGGTCTCCAGCCGTACGACTGGACGATGCCCACCGGCTGGCAGGTCCTCGGCTGGCTGATCATGGCGGCGATGCTCAGTCTAGGCGCACCGTTCTGGCACGACACGCTGGAGTCTTTGTTCGGACTGAAAAACTTCCTCCGCGACCGCACCGACACCAAGAAAGTCGAACAAAAAAGCGGCGCTGGTTTGACGCAGTCTTAGGTTTTTCGCGCCGGATTTCCCGGGGGAGGGACGACGGGAGGCCTCCGGCGGGCCGGTGCGACCGGCGGCGCTTAGTGTGGCCACTCGTCGCGCTGAATGCGTTTGTCCCGAGACGGTGCGGTCAGG
>DASVSV010000420.1:0-1729 GCA_036387915.1 Thermoanaerobaculia bacterium | reverse complement strand
CGCTGCGCGTGCAACGGACCATGTCACGCGCCCCCGCCCCCCCAGGTCCCTCGACTCACGCTCGGGATGACAAACAGAGGGCGCCTTTGCGGCCCCCTTTTCGCTGCGATCGGCGATCGCACCCGCACTCCACACTTACTTCGCGAGGTAGATGTTCCGGTCCGCGATGCTGCCCTCCACCTTCACTTCCGCGAGGTATTCCGTATAGCCGGTCTTCGTGACGCGGAGCTGGTGGGTGCCGCGGGGGACCTCGGGGATCCAGAAGACGCCGTTGAAGGCGCTGGCGCCGACGCGGCCGCCGATCTCGATCGTGGCCCCTTCCACGGGCTGATTCGTGACCGCGTCGTAGACGTGGCCGCCGACCGCCGGGCCCAGGCTGGTCGGGTCGTAGCCGTCGCAGCCGGCGACGGCGAGCAGGAGCAGGGCGAGGGCAACGATGCGTGTGTTTCTCATGCCCCGCAACTTAGGCCGCGGCGCTTACGCCGCGCTTACTTGTGGCCTTTTAAGGCGCGGACTTCGTCAACGCCGGAAAAGCGGTGCAATAGGTAGACTGCCGTGCGTGACGATCGACTTTCGCAGCGACAACACGCACGGTGCTTCCCCTGAGATTCTCGACGCCCTGAACCGCGTCGCCGCCGGCACGATCACCTCGTACGGCGGCGACGCGATCACGGACCGCGTCCGCGAGCGCTGCCGCGAGATCTTCGAGACCGACCTCGAGATCTTCCCCGTCCTCTCCGGCACCGCCGCCAACGCGCTCGCCGTCGCCTCGATGACGCCCCCCTGGGGCGCGGTCTTCTGCCACGAGGACGCCCACATCCACCGCGACGAGCTGGGCGCGCCGGAGTTCTTCACGAACGGAGCGAAGCTCTTCCCGATCGCCGGAGAGCAGGGGAAGCTGAATGCCGCCGACGTGGCGAAATGGATTCACATCGTCGGCGAGGAAGGACGGACCGCCGTGCCGGCGTGCGTCAGCGTGACGCAGGCCACCGAGGCGGGGACGGTGTATCGCGTCGACGAGATTGCGGCGATCGCCGAGTCCGCTCGCCTCGGCGTGCACATGGACGGCGCACGCTTCGCGAATGCGCTGGTGACCGTGGGATGCACACCCGCGGAGCTGACCTGGAAGGCCGGCGTCGACGTGCTGACGTTCGGCGCGACGAAGAACGGTGCGATGGCGGCGGAGTTGATCGTCGTCTTCCGCAAGGAACTGGCGAAGCAGATCGCGCCGCGCTGGCATCGCGCCGGCCAGCGCGTGTCGAAGATGCGCTTCCTCTCCGCGCAGTTCGACGCTTATCTCACCGACGACCTGTGGCTGCGCAACGCGCGCCACGCGAACGCCGCGGCATCGCGGCTCGCGAAAGAGATGAACGCGGAGATCCTGCGCCCCGTCGAAGCGAACGTGCTGTTCGTCCGCTTCGCACCCGAAGTCGCGGCGAAGCTGCAGGAGGAGGGCTTCCTCTTCTTCGACTGGCCGATCTTCGGCCCGCACGCATACCGGATCGTGTGCGCGTTCGATACGAGCGATGAGGACGTGGACGCGCTGATCAGGGCGACGGGTTAGGGCGCAGTGAGCAGGGCGCGGGGGGCAGGAGATCGCCGTCAGCGCGCCGAACCTGATTGGCAGAATGTCCCGCGGATGGACTCACACGCTCGCGCGAATCGTTCCTGACGCCAAAAGCGCGGAAACGTAGGGCGTGGCTTCAGCCCGCCTCCCCCGGGGGTGGGC
>DASVSV010000419.1:0-54274 GCA_036387915.1 Thermoanaerobaculia bacterium | reverse complement strand
CCGCACTCCATAAGCACCCCGGCTGGGATCTCGCGCAGAACACGGCGTGGAAGTGGAACGGAGTGGGATCAGGTCTGCGATCTTTGCCGGAGCGCCGAATAGGCCTGACCCCACCACACCTCACGCATGGATTCTCCGCCGCCGCGGGAAAGCAGCGGGGCGCGTCCCTCTACCGAAGCATTGAGCCCCAAACGTCTCGCCATCCTGGCCTGTGTGTGCCTGCTTCTGGCCCCGGCGGTTGCCGCGCGGGAACTCCGGATCGGCATCATCCATTACAACCGGCCACCTGCAGACCAAGTGGAAGTCGATCCCTGGCTGGCCCGGTACTTCGAAGAGGTGAGCCGCGCGTATGCGGACCTTGGGATGGAAGTCGAGATCGTGCCGGTGCACGGGAACTACTACCAGGTTCTGCAGTGGTTTCGCGATGGAGAGATCGATGGCGCGGTCGTGTCGTCGTTCTTGGCGTATCTGTTGACGTCGGACGAGAACATCGCTGTCTATCCCGTTATCGAGATTTCACGGTTGAAGCGCGGCGTGGCTCCGCTCGATGATGTTCCTGCAACGGTGCGCGCAGTTCAGGACGGACGTGACCTCGACGATCCAGTAGGGAAATTTCAGGAGTGCCTGGCCAAGGTGGCAGAGGCCGTTCGCGATCCGCTGCTTCCGCGACAGTGCGAGTTCCGGTTCGTGAGCCATCTCTCCGCGACCGGCTTCCTCCTGCCGATGCTGGCGATCGAGGAAGTCCTTGATCCACGACTTGCCTGGATCGATCCACCACTGAGCGCGAAAGAAAGCGAGGAGTTCTGGGCAAAGGTGGCGGAGTGGTCGCGCTTTACGCTCTGGCATGGCGCGGAGATCCCGCTCGAGAAAGGTCGCGTCACGGTGACCTTCTCTTACGCGGGCAGCGGCCGGCCGGGCACGTCCCTGCAGATGAAGCGACGCATCCCGATCCTGCAGGATGCGCTGCTCCTCGGCCGCCCGCGCCGCAACGGCGGTGAATCGTCGTGGAGGAAAGATCCGTTCCGCGAAGAGGCGCTGCTTCGCGAGGCCGCGACAGGAGCGAACGGCGACTTGTATCCGGCGCTCGTGTTCCCCTCGCCGCGGGGGTATTGCGTGGAGAACGCTGCGAGTCCGTGGGTAAACGCCGGACTGGCCATGGAGGGGTTGGAGGACGTTGGCGGAGGGTATCGGTCAACCGCTTCCTGGTGCGAGTCGCGGCGCGAGGCGTTCGCGAAGATCGTCGAGACGCGCCTGCCGGGCGAGCCCTCACGGGCATTGGAGACCCTGTTCAAGCGATGGTATGAGGAGGGCGACTACCCGTTCACCACCGAGGAACTCATCGATCTGCTGAAGTTCGACCAGCAGATCAGAAAAGCACCGCGTGCAGCGCTGGTCCTGCCCGGCGGCGGCGTGCGGGCGACGTATCAGTCGGTCATCCTGGATTGGCTCTACAGCGGCTACATCGCGAATGCCGGGAGTTATGTAGTGGCCCACTCGGAGCCGGCGACGGCATCACCAGACCGGGACCGTGTGACGAGTGAGCCGCCGCAGGATCGGCTGGTCATCAACGGCATCGCCGGGACCTCGGGAGGTGCACTGCTCGGATACCTGGCTTCGAGACGGAACGCCGAACGTTCGTCGGAACTGACGACGCAATGGGTGACGGCGTCCGATGAGGTAAAGACGACACCTCTGGCGATCTTCCCGGCCTTTGGTGTCCTGCGCTGGCTCTCGGCCATCGCGCTTCTCGCGGTCTTTGCGGCGACGGCGGCGATTCACCTTCCGAACATTCCGCCGGCACCTCTCCGTCAGGTCCCGTTCTGGTACACGTCCATATTGTCGATGGTCGTAATCGGCTCTCCGTTTTTCATCTGGCGCAACGCCATCGACGACCCGACCTATCCCCAGCCGTGGGAGATCCTGGCGCTCCTGGTCGTGCTCCTCGTGGCACACGTCATCCATTCGATCTCCGCCGCCAACCCCGCCGCTGGCCATTCATCGCGGCGATTGCGTTTCGGCATCACAATCCTTCTTGCGGGCGTAGGAAGCATCTATATGCTCGTCGAGGGAAACCCTCACGGTGGGCTGGAATCCGAGTCCGAGCGCGTGCGCCATTTGCTCTTACTGCTGGAGCGATCTGAGCTCTGGACGCCTCTCAGTGCGTGTGCGCTGCTTCTCGTCGTTGCCGGGCTATCGCTGATCGCGTCCGCGCGAGGGATGTGTGTCGACCCAAATAGGAGGAGCGCCTATCTGCATGGCTGGATGGTCTTGCTTGCTCTCCTGACCGGAACGGGCCTCATCTTTCTGATCGGGCTCCAGGCCTTGCACGTCACGACGCTGGAGCTCACCGGCGACTACTGGATCTGGATCTTCGTCGGCGCCCTGTTCACAGCGAAGTTGATCGTCACCGCCGGACGGATCTTTCCCAACGCACGGTTTCAGTCAGGAATCGCGTTTCTCAGTTCTCCGTCCGGCACCGCGCCGTTCCCGTACACGCCGACGATGTCACTGGCGATCTGGGGTGGACTCGCGGCGATGGTGTGGCTCGTGTTCGTGGCGCCTTCACTGTATTCGGCCGGGCGGGGCCGGAACGCGTTCAGCAACGCGATCGACGTCAATCGCCGCGCTCGGGAGAGAGTGCCGCTCGTCGTCTCCATGACCGGGTTCGGGGTGCAGTCGCCGCGGTTCGAGTCGCCCTCCGGAGACTTCTATGCGAGTGACGCGAGGTGGAAGGAGGTCCGGCCTCCCCACACGAAGTACACCACACGGTTCTTCGCGCTGCCGCAAGGCGACTTCCGGGACGCGGTGTTCGCATCGGCGTCCCCGTTCCCGATCTACCCGGCGGCGAAGGTTCAGACGGACTCGAAACCGAAGAAGCCTGGCCTGTTCGTCGATGGCGGATTTGCGCACCTCGTACCGATCGAAGCGACGACTCTCTTCGGTGCGGCACAGGTCCTGGTCATCGAGAACGTAGCGCGGCAGGAGACCGGAACCCGCAGGGCCGAGGCGCAGCGGCTTGGGTCTCTGACGACGAACATGGGTAATGCGCTGAACTTTCTCTTCGAGCGCTCGCAGGACCTCGACCTGAAGACCGCTCGCCACGCGATGGTGGCGACGATCGCTCCGGATTGGACGGGCCCGAATCCGTTCCTGATGGACTTTCGTGAGCCGGTGATCCGGAAGCTGAAGGCTGAAGCGATGAACGATCTGCGAGGGCATCGCATCGGACGCGTCAGGAGCTGGGGGCAGCCGGGATCCGGAAGGGAGCACGGGAAGTGAAAAACCGCAGACGACTGGCGTTTCTCCTTGCCGGCTGTGTGGCTCTGTCCATCAGTAGCGCGGTCATGACGCGTACGACAAGCGCAATCGCCGGAGCACTGGCGCCAGTGCGCGTCAGTGATGAGGTGTCCGCGCTGTTCGATCGGCGTCCGCAGAGCGCGGAGGTAGAGGTCCCCAGGCGCGGCCTGGACACGATGATGCTGCAGATCGAGATGCCGCGCAGCGCATCGGAAGTGACGGAGCTCGCCCCGGCGAAAACGCGCAAATGGTGGCGGCAGGTGCTCCTGTGGGATTTGCTTTTCGTCGCCGGCTACTTCCTGCTGTTTACCGGTCTGGCGGTGAACGAGTCAGGCGCCGCGACGCTGTGGGAACGGCCGACCATCTGCATCGTCGTCACCGGCATCACCGACATGGTGGAGAACCTGCTCCTGCTCGAGATCCTGAACTATCTCGATGCGGGCCTGGCCATCGCTGGCAGGCGCACGCTGCTGGCGCTGTTGATCATCAGCGCGCTGAAGTGGCTTCTTTACTTCCTATCCGTGCGTGCGTTGAGCATCAACCTGGAGAAGCTGGACCGGTGGCGAGTGGTCGCCGTGGTCTTGCGCGCCGCCGCGACCGGCGGGAGTTGGACCGCCATTCTGGTTCTCCTCGGACTTCCCGCTCGTCCGCTCCTCTCTCTAATGACGGTGATCACGTTCGCCGCGCTCGGGGCTGCCACGATGATGCGGCTGCTTCCGCCTGTTCGTCCGCGTGAGCCGATTTCTGCCTGATGCGGCGCGAGTAGCCACCGTCTTCAGGCGCGTGGCGTCGGCCGCGGTCTGCGCCATAGTCACGCCGTAGCAGATCCGTGAACTTCGTCAAGGCTCGGGGGGGCGTCGTCGAAGGTGTTCAGCTGGCCCGGCTGACACTCGCGCCGCGCAGGGCGTGTCGCATTCGAGCCTTCGTTTTCGCTGGCGGTGCACAGGACTCGCGTTCCCGCCAGGAGAACAAGGTTGACGTGATCGTCAACGAAAAAGTGCCGCTGCCCTACGCGATGCCTCTCCTGCGCCCTGCGCTCTGCTCACTGCCCGCTAACGCACTCACGACCTGCTTTCGGGGAGCTGTACGTAGAATGCCGTCGCATGCTGCGCTCTCTGATCCGTCGCGCGACGTCTTTGCGGCTGCGCAATGACCTGCGGTTGCGGCTGGGGCGGCATCCGATCGAGCTTCGCGAGCGGTTTCCCGATCTGGCGGCGGTGCCCCTCGGCAGGGGTGCGGTGGTGATCGACGGGGGTGCGAACGTCGGCGCGTTCAGCGAGTGCGTGCTGGCCTGGCAGCCGTGGGCGCGGCTGCATGTCTTCGAGCCGCTTCCGGAGGTGTTTGCCACGCTGCAGGAACGTCTGGCGCGGTTCGGCGGGGTGGCGTTTCATCGCACCGCGCTGGGCGCCGTACGCGGCGAGGCGGACTTTCACGTCAATCGTGTTTCGCAGGCCAGCTCGTTTTTCGAAACCGGCGGGGAACTGGACCAGCGCCTGTACGGCATCGACTTCTCCACGGCGGCGACGATTCGCGTCCCGATCGAAACGGTCGCCGATTACGTCCGCGAACAGGACCTCGGGCGCGTCGATCTGCTCAAGCTCGACGTGCAGGGCTACGAGCTCGAAGTGCTGAAAGGCGCGGAGCCGGTGCTGGACCGCATCGCCTACATCTATTGCGAGGCGCAGTTCCGGGAGCTCTATCGCGGCGCACCGCTCGCGCCGGAGATCTTCGAGTGGCTGCACGCGCGGAACTTCACGCTGCGTCGCATGGCCGCATTCTGCGCGAATGACGCGGGGCAACTGATCCAGTGCGACATGCTGTTCGCCGCGAATCAGCCGCGGTCCCACTCGAGCAGCGGTGCGATCTTGCCGGGACGCCCGTCGCGCGCGTAGAGGTTGTTCTCTTCGCTCACGGTGAACGAGAGGATGTTCTCGCGGAGGATTTCATAGCCGCCGCGCGGCTCGGTGACGGAGACGTGGTACACGCCGGGAATGAAGGTGTTCGCGGGGACGCGGCAGCGGAAGCGATGGCGGCCGAGGGTCCACGCGTGGTTCATCTGCGGCAGGTGATCGGCGCTCGTGGAGGTGAAGAGGATCTCCCCGGCGTCGTTGCTGACGCGCACCTCGAGCCGTCCCGGCGCGAGCGGCTGGTCGATGGTCAGCTCGAGCACGACGTCCACCGGCACGTCGCCCGGAATGGGGTCGATGGACTGGCCCGTGTCGCCGCGCGCGACGAAGACGGTCTCGTAGTTGATCGGGAACGGCTCGCGCAGCCGCGGCGTCCACGAGATCTCGTTCTTTGCCCCCTCGGACAGGTAGCTCGTCACCACCGGCGCGGTCGGCCCGACCATGCGCACGCGTCCCTGGTCGATCCAGATCACGCGCTGGCAGAGCGCGGAAATGACGGACATGCTGTGGCTGACGACGATCACGGTCCGTCCCTCGGCCCGGATGCTGCGCATCTTGCCGAGGCATTTCTGCTGGAACGCGGCGTCGCCGACGGCCAGCACTTCGTCGACGATCAGGATGTCGGACTCGAGGTGCGCGGCCACCGCGAACGCGAGCCGCACGTACATACCGGAGGAGTAACGCTTCACCGGCGTGTCGAGGAAGCGCTCCACGCCCGCGAACTCGACGATCTCGTCGAACTTGCGGCGGGTCTCGTTTCGCGACATGCCGAGGATGGCGCCGTTGAGGTAGACGTTCTCGCGTCCGCTCAGCTCCGGATGAAATCCCACGCCGACTTCGAGCAGGCTGGCCACGCGGCCATGGAGGTCGATCTGTCCCTCGGTCGGCTCGGTGATGCGGCTCAGGATCTTCAGCAGCGTCGACTTGCCCGCGCCGTTCTTGCCGATCAGCCCCACGACCTCGGACTGCGGGATCGCGAAGGAGACGTCCTTCAGCGCCCAGAACGTGTTGTCCTGCGCCGCCGCGGTTTCGCGCTTGCGGAACGGTGCGCGCAGCGCCTCGCCGAGACGCTCGCGCAGGACGCCGTAGCCGGTCATCTGGCTGCCGAGCTGGTAGAGCTTCCCGACGCCCTCCGCTGTGACGACGTCTCCCATCACATCAGGTCCGCGAACACGCGCTCGGTCTGTTTGAAGTAGTAGACGCCGGTCGCGAGGAGGAGCACCGAGACGACCGTACCGGCGACGAGACTGGGGACGTGGAGCTGCGTCGTGCCGAGGATCGACCAGCGGAATCCGTCGATCACGCTGACCATCGGATTGACGGAGTAGAGCAGCCGCCATTGCTCGGGCACGATGGAGCTCGTGAACGCGACCGGCGAGACGAACATCCCCAGCTGCGTGATGAACGGGATGAAGTGCCGCACGTCGCGAAAACGAACGTAGAGCGCCGCGAACCAGAGCCCGAGGCCGACGGTGAAGACGGCCAGGAGCAGCGCGAAGAGCGGCAGCGCCACGATGCGCGGCGATGGCGCGACACGGTAGTAGAGCATCAGCGCCGCGAGAAAGAGGAGAGAGACGAGAAAGTCGACGAAGGCCACCGCCAGCGACGTCAGGGGAAGGATCAGCCGCGGGAAGTAGACCTTGGTGATCATGTACCCGTTGCCGACCACGGAGTTCGCCGTTTCGGCGAACGCGGTGGCGAAGAATTGCCACGGCAGGAGGGCAGTGAAGGTGAGGATCGGATACGGCACGCCGTCCGACGGAAGCTTGGCCAGCTTCCCGAAGACGACGGTGAAGACGACCATCGTCAGGAAGGGGCGGATGAACGCCCAGCCGGCGCCGATGTAGGTCTGTTTGTAGCGCACCACGACGTCGCGCCAGGCCAGGAAGCCGAGCAGCTCGCGGTACTCCCACAGCTCGCGCAGGTTCAGTTGCGCGAGGCCGCTGCGTCGCTTGATGACGGTGTGCATGCGTCGGGGCGAATGGTACACGCCGCTCACGGCGCGATGTCGATGACCCGCGACGGCGGTGCGGTGAATCCGTGCTGGGGCGAATAGGGGAAGGTGCGGCCGGGCGTCGGAAAGTCGTGGATCTCGAACGCGGTCACGGAACGCACGGCGTCGAGCGGCTGGTGCGCGTGAACGCCGATCCAGACGCTGATGAGGTAGCGCCCGGGAATCAGCGGCGGGAGGTCGATGGAGACGCGAATGCGGCGCGGGACGGAGGTCGCGGCGAGGAACGGCTCCTGGCGCGGCACCACCTGCACCACTCCCGCGCCCGCGGTGTCGGTGACGTAGATCGCGAGCAGTGCCGGTTTGTGCTCGGCCCGTGTTTCGAAGGTGAGGTCGACGTCGAGGACGTGCGCGGGCTGGGTGCCGTGCAGCGCAACGGAGACGCGCGTGATGGCCAGCTTCGGCGGGTCCGCACCGGCCGGGTCCGCGTTTGCCGGGCGCACCCACTCCGCGGCCGCGTGCTCGCTGAACCGTGACTGGTACGCCTCGATGCACTCTTCCGCCGTTCCGCTGCGGAGGAGCTGACCCTCGTCGAGGAGCAGGGCGGTCGTGCAGAGCTTGCGGAGCATGGGGAGGTTGTGGCTGACGAAGAGCACCGTGCGGCCGCCGCGCGCCACTTCGTCCATCTTGCCGAGGCAGCGCTTCTGAAACTCGGCGTCGCCGACGGCCAGCACCTCGTCGATGATGAGAATGTCGGCTTCGACGTGCGCCGCAACAGCGAACGCGAGGCGCACGTACATGCCGCTGGAGTAGCGCTTCACCGGCGTGTCGAGGAACTCCTCGACTCCGGAGAACGCGACGATCTCGTCGAATCTGCGGCCGATCTCGCGGCGCTTCATGCCCAGGATCGTGCCGTTGAGAAAGATGTTCTCGCGGCCGCTCAGCTCGGGATGAAAGCCCATCCCCACTTCGAGCAGGCTGGCCAGCCGTCCGCGCACGACGGCCTTGCCGGTCGTCGGTGCGGTCAGGCGCGAAAGGATTTTGAGGAGCGTCGATTTGCCGGCCCCGTTCCGGCCGATGATGCCGAGGACTTCCCCTTCATGCACTTCGAAGCCGATGTCACGCAAGGCCCAGAATTCCTTCTGCGCCGCGGCATTGGACTGGCCGCGCCGTCGGAGGAGCCGCGAGAGGCGCTCGCTGAGCAGGTCGGTGTGCACGTCGCCGAGACGGTACTTTTTGGAGAGGTTCTCGACGGTGACGGCGGGTGGGGTCATGTCAGAGGTCCGCGCTCAGATGATGTCCGCAAACGTGCGCTCCATCCGGCCGAAGTAGTAGAGGCCGGAGACGAGCAGGATGAGGATGATGCTGAGCGAGATGCCCATCAGCAGCGGGTCGGGCGGGCGGTTGCCGAGGAGCGCCCAGCGGAAGCCTTCGATGACGCCGGTCATGGGATTGAGGGCGTAGAGCGTGCGCCATCCGGCCGGGACGATCGACGTCGAGTAGGCGACGGGCGACGCGTACAGCCAGACCTGCAGCAGGAACGGGACCACGAACGAGACGTCGCGGTACTTCACGTTCAGCGCGGTCAGCCAGAGGCCGACGGCGAGCGAGGTCAGGATGGCCATCAGCATGAACAGCGGCAGGAGCAGGAGGCCGCGCGTGGGCGCGATGCCGTACCAGGCCATCACCGCGATCAGCAGCACGAAGGCGATGGCGAAGTCGATCAGGCCGGAGAAGACTTTGCTGAGCGGCAGGACGAGGCGCGGGAAGTAGATCTTGGTGATCAGGTGCGACGCGCCGACGAGGCTGTTGCTGGAGTCGCTCAACGAGCGGGCGAAGTAGTTCCACGGCACCAGCGCGCAGAGGGTGAAGACCGAGTAGGGCAGGCCGTCCGAGGGGAGCTTGGCGAAGCGGCCGAAGACGGTGGTGAAAATGATCATCATCATCACCGGCTGGATGAGCGCCCAGCCGATGCCGACCACGCTCTGTTTGTAGCGCACGGTGGCGTCGCGCCACGCGAAGAGGAACAGCAGCTCGCGGTGCGCCCAGAGCTCGGCGACGTCGAGGGCCAGGGCTCCGCGCGGCGGCACGATGACGGTGATGGGATGCTCTCTCGACGGTGGACCGGTCAACTCGGCCGAACTGTAGCAGACCTGCGTCAGCGGACGATCGCGTCGAGCCGCGCTTTGAATCGCTCGAAGGAAAAGTGCGCGAGCCGTTCCGGAATCGCCCGCGCGGGCGGGCGCTCGAGCAACTCTTCGATGGCGGTCCTGATCTCCGCCGGATTGGCGGGATCGACGAGCAGTCCGAGCGCGCCGTCGAGGAGCGCCTCGCGTCCGCCGTCGTGCTTGCTGCCGATGACCGGGACTCCCGAGGCGAGCGCTTCGAGGAAGACGTAGCCGAAGCCTTCGCCTCGGCTGGGCATGATGTAGACGTCCGCGAGCGCATAGAGATCGGACTTTTCCTCTTCGGGGAAGAGGCCGGTGAAGACGACCCGATGTCCGACGCCGCACTGCATGGCTTTGCGCTGCAGGCGGATGGCGTCGTTGCCGCCGCCGGCAATCATGTAGACGACGTCCTCGGGCAACCCGCCGAGGATCTCCAGCACTTCGTCGAAACCCTTGTAGCGCTCCTCCGCGGCCAGGCGGCCGACGGTGAGGAGCACGCGCTTTCCTTCGAGGTGGTAGCGCGCGACGAGGTCGGCGCGCTTCTCGCGAATGCCGTAGCTCTCGGCGTGGATGGCGTTGGGGAGGAGGTGCGTGGGGCCGGCATAGTTCGACCACGCCAGCAGCCGGCGGCGCGTGAGCTCGCTGATGCTGATGACCGCGCCTGCGCGATGCAGGAGACGCCGCGAGAGCACGTTCCGGAACGGTTTCCACGCCTCGATCCCGTAGACCACGAGCAGCGGGTTGCGTGCGAGCGTGCACGCCACCGGGAGCAGGTTCGCGTGACCGCAGATGACGAGGTCCGGCCGCGCCTTGCGCGCGCGATTGAGGGCGCGGAGGTAGAGCGCCGGACTCCTTACGGCGTCTTCATGAAACGTGACTTTCGGCGGGATGCCGACGGGCGGCGTGCGGATCACGCGCGGGATGACGATCACTTCCTCCACGTCCTCGCGCGCGGCCAGGGCGGCGGCGAGGTCGCGGCTGTAAAGGGCGATGCCGCCATGGCCGCCGTAAGCGTCGGTGCAAAGGAGGAGGATCTTCAGATCTGCAGTTTATCCCGCGCGTAGACGCGGGATCTCCGGTGCACGCTGGTCGCCTGTGGCTCATGCGCTGCCGGTGTCGCCTCGAAGTTTATCCCCGCGTAGACGCGGGATCTCCGGTGCACGCTGGTCGCCTGCGGCTCATGCGCTGCCGGTGTCGCCGGAGATCCCGCGTCTACGCGCGGGACAAACTAAAGAACCGAAGCCTGGTACATCAACACCGTCCACAACGCGCGCTCATGGTTCTCGCCGCGGACATGGCGTTCCCACAGCGAGCGCACGCGCGTCCGATCGAACGGCTGTTCCTCGACCCGCGCCAGCAACGCCTCGGCCCAGTGGCGCAGCGGACCGCGCAGCCATTGCGCGAGCGGCAGTCCGAAGCCCTGTTTCTCGCGGTCGACCAGGGCGTCGGGGAGGTAGCGCCGCAGCAGCTCGCGCGCGATCCATTTGCCGCGGTCGTCGCGGATCTTCATCGACAGAGGCAGCGACCAGGCCAGCTCGATGACGCGGTGATCCAGGAACGGCGTGCGCGCTTCGAGACTGACGGCCATCGAGGCGCGGTCGACTTTCACCAGGATGTCGTCCGGCAGATAGGTCGAGAAGTCGACGAACATCGTCAGCTCGGTCGGAACGTCGAGGCGCGGCAGCACGAGCGGCAGCTCGGGCGCGGACGTCGAGCCGAGGCCGGAGAGCAGCATCGTGCGGCGATACGTCGTCAGCGGATCGTTCTCGACAAGTGCCTGGCCGAGGGAGCGCGTGCGCGATAGGGCGCGCAGGGCGCGGCCGGCGGCGCCGCGCGCGAAGCGCGGCACGGCGGAGACGCGGCGTTGCAGGCGGCGTCCGAGGAAGTGATGGTGGTAACCGGCGAACAGCTCGTCGCCGCCGTCGCCGGAGAGCGCGACCGTCGCGGTGCGCCGCGCAAGCTGCGAGACGAGATACGTCGGCAGCGCGGACGAGTCGGCGAACGGCTCGTCGTAAATCCCCGCCAGCCGCGGCACGAGCGCCAGCGCGTCGGCCTCGGTCACGTACAGCTCCTCGTGCTGCGAGCCGAGGTGCTGCGCGACTTCGCGTCCGTAACGGGCTTCGTCGAAGCGCGGGTCTTCGAAGCCGATGGTGAAGGTGTGAATGGGGCCGGAGGCGTTGCGCTGCATGAGCGCGGCGATGAGCGAGGAGTCGACGCCGCCGGAGAGGAAGACGCCCAGCGGCACGTCGGCGATCATGCGCAGCGCCACGGAGTCGCCGAGGAGGTCGTCGAGTGCGCGCACGGCTTCGTCGTCAGTGCCGCGGAAACGATTCGCCGCGGCGTGTTCGGCGACGGCAGTCGCGTCCCAGTACTTCGTCACCGTCGACGAATCGCGCGAGACGGTGAGGATCGTCGCGGACATCAGCTTCTTCACGCCGCGGTAGATCGACCACGGCGCGGGGACGTAGCGATAGCGCGCGTAGAGCGCGGCCGCTTCGTCGTCGATCTCGCGCGCGCCGAGCGCTTTCAGCTCGGAGGCGAAGCGGAGCGAGTGCGCGTCGAGCGAGTAGTAGAGCGGCTTGACGCCGGCGCGGTCGCGGACGAGCGACAGCGTCTCCTCGCGCGTGTCCCAGAGCGCGAACGCAAACATGCCGATGCATTCGCGCAGCGTTGTCTCGAGCCCCCATTCCTCGATGCAGGCCAGCAACACTTCCGTATCGGAGTGTCCGCGCCATTCCCTCTGGACGCGAGTCCGTAAGCGCTGAAAGTTGTAGATCTCACCGTTGAAGACGAGGACATAGCGCCCGCTCGCGGACGTCATCGGCTGCGCGCCGGCAGGGGAGAGGTCGACGATGGAGAGCCGCCGGAACCCGAGCGCGACGCCGCGATCGTTGCTCCACGTGCCCGCGTCATCAGGACCGCGATGGAGCAGGCACGCCGCCATGCCCGCGGCCTCATCGCGCGCGGGGCGACCAGAAAAGTCCCAGAGACCGGCGATCCCGCACACGGGTCGCGATTATAGGAGCGGGTGCCTAACGTAGGGCGTGGCTTCAGCCCGCCCCTCGGGCGGGGTGGGGGCGGGGTGAAGCCAGGCACGAAACGGAAGTCGTGGAGTATGCCCGCGGCCACACGACGACTCGTCAGCACGTCTCCGCGTCCCCCGCCCCAGCCGCCCCGGCATCTACCTTGACGAAGACCTATCCACTCCCGCTATATCTCGCACGCGGGTCCCGATCGAGAGGAGTTGGCCGTGGTATGGTCAGCGACGTGACGTCTCGAGCGAAGCTGCTCGCGAAGATTCTTGCCGGCACGTCGGACCAGAACATCTCGTTCGCTGAGCTCGTGGCGCTCTTGCGGCACCTCGGCTTTCAGTGCCGTACGGCCGGCAGTCACCACATCTTCTCTCGAGAAGACGTGGCGGAAATTTTGAATCTTCAGCCACGTGGTGACGGAACAGCCAAGCCGTACCAGGTGAAACAGGTGCGACAGGTCTTTACGCGTTACCGTTTAGCAGGTGAGGACGATGCAAGCTGACCCGCGTTACGAAGTAATCATCTATTGGAGCGCGGAGGACGACGCTTACATTGCTGAGGTGCCCGAGCTTCCCGGTTGTGCTGCTGATGGTCCTACCTATGAGGCGGCGTTGGCGAACGTACGCGTAGTCATCAACGAGTGGATCGAGACCGCGCAGCAACTCGGCCGTGCAATCCCGGAGCCCCGTGGGCGTCTCATGTACGCGTAAAACGCACCGCCCAAGGCTTCAGCTCGTCGAGCGGGATGCTGAAGCCTTCCCGACGTCGAGAACGTGGGCAGGGTCGGGTAGTCCTCGGCGGGCAGACCGAGGAGGCGAACTTTGGCCGTCCGTTTATTGATCACTACGCGCAACACGGATGGGATTTTTACGGTGTCGAGAGAGTCGGCTACACGATCAATTCCCGGTTGCATGGGCGCGCTTGGTCAGGCCCCGACGTACGCGAACATTGATCTCGTTGTCTTTCGAAGACCGCGGTAGCCCGCCCGCCCCGCCCGAGGGGTGGGCTGAAGCCACGCCCTACGTCATCGCGGCCCAGACGTACTTTGCCCAGCTGCGCATGCGCGTGGTCGTTCCGTCGGGGGGCAGGTCCATCCAGTCGCGCATGGGGACGAAGAAGCCGGTTTTGGGGCGGTTGCGGAGCCAGTCGGGGAGGCGGGCGGCGAGTTTGTCTTTGCATGCGCGGCCGTAGTCGGTGAGGAGCGGCGCGATCTGGCGGAGGAGGGCGGCGTCGACGAACGGCGTGCGCACTTCGACGGAGTGGGCCATGCTGGCCCAGTCGGTATCGCGCAGGAGTTGGTTGCGCATGTAGAGCGAGGCTTCGAGCGTGGCGATGCGCGCGAACGGCGTCCCGGGATCGGGATCGATGGCCTCGCCGACGAGCTCCATCAGTTGCAAACGCTCCAACCCTTCGCGCGCGACGTCGTCGCCGAGGAGCGCCGGTAATTCGTGGGGGAGGAAGAGGCCGCGCTGCAGCAGGTATGCGCCGGCGTACGTCCCGCCCGTCGTGCCGATCAGCGCCGCCTTTGGATGGCGGCTGACGAGCGGTGCCAGGCGCGCGAATGGCGACGAGGCCAGGCGTGTGATCTGCGGCACGCGGGTGAAGGACGGGTAGCCGCCGAACAGCTCGTCGCCGCCGACGCCGGAGAGCGCGACCTTCACGCCCGCCTCGTGCACGGCCTTGCTGATGAACCACGTGTTGACGCCGTCGATGGTCGGCTGGTCCATCGCGCCGAGGATGCGCGGCAGGTCGCGACGGAACTCGTCGCGCGTGACCACGCGGGTCGTGTGCCGCGTCCCGAGCTCGCGCGCGAAGCGTTCGGCCAGCGGCGCTTCGTCGCCGGGGTGGCCGCGGAATTCGTCGAAGGCGAGGGTGAAGGTGCGCAGCGTTTCGTCGCGTTGCGCGGCGATGTCGGCCAGCGCGGAAGAGTCGATGCCGGCGGAGAGGAACACGCCCACCGGCACATCCGCCTCGAGGTGATGCATCACCGATTCCTCGAGCCGTTCCTGGAACGCGATCTCGGGCGTCGTCAGTCCGATCACGCCGCGTTGTGCGGCGCCGCGCCGGAAGATGGAGGCGATGGAGAAGTGTGTCTGCGCGCCGGAGCGCCCGCGTGCGTCGATCGTGAACGCGGTGCCGGCGCGCATCAGTCGCACGTCCTCACGGATCGTGAACGGCTCCGGCACCGAGCCGGTGAGGAAGAAGCCCGCCGCGCCGGCGGGATCGATCGCGCGCGAGACGGCGCCGCCCGCGAGCAGCGCCTTCACTTCCGACGCCAGGCGGATCGTCCTGCCGTCATCGGCGAAGTAGAGCGGCTTGAGGCCATACGGGTCGCGCGCGACGAACATGCGCCGCTCGCGCGTGTCCCAGATCGCGAAGGCGTACATGCCGCGCAGCAGCCCGAGCATCGCCGCACCGTCGCGGCGATAAAGCCGCAGCAGCACCTCGGTGTCGGTGTGCGAATGAAATCGCGCGCCGCCGCGCTCGAGCGACGCGCGCAGCTCGCGATGGTTGTAGATCTCGCCGTTGAAGACGATCGCCAGCTCGCGCTCGACGTCGAACATCGGCTGCGTGCCTTCGTCGGTCAGGTCGATGATGGCCAGGCGGCGGCTGCCCAGTCCCACGCGTCCGTCGGGCGAGAGCCAGGTGCCGCCGGCGTCCGGGCCGCGCGGCCGCATCGACTCGGTGATCGCCTCGAGCTCCTCGCGCCGCACCGCCTCGGCGGACTGGCCGTAGGCGAACATCGCCGTGATTCCGCACATTTACGCGTTCCCGGCCACGGGCACGCCGCGGCGCCAGTAGCGCAGCAGGAGGAGCACGAGGAAGGCCAGTCCGCCGGCCGTGTAACCGAACCACTTGGTCTGCTGCACGACGGTGAGCACGGCCGCGGTGGCGAAGAGCAGCGTCACGATCCAGATCCCGAACACGGCCTTGCCCGCGCTGCCGTACCGGGCGATGAGGATGTGGTGGATGTGGCGGCGATCGGCGGAGAAAACGCGCGAGACGCGCGTCGACAAGCCGTCGCCGTTGGTCGTGCCGAAGCGTTGCTTCATCACGATCAGCGTGTCGATGACCGGCAGCGCCAGCGCCACGATCGGGCCGCCGATGATCAGCGCGGTCGGCGACTTGGTCGGCTGCGCGATGGACGCGGCGGCGAGCAGCAGGCCGATGAACATGCTCCCCGTGTCGCCCATGAAGATCTTCGCCGGCGGGCGGTTCCACGGATAGAAACCGGCCAGGCTGCCGGCCAGCGCGATCATGACCACCAGCGAGAACATGTCGCCGCGGATCACGGCGATGACGCAGAAGGCGACGGCGGTGGTCAGCGCGACTACGGTGGCCAGCGAGTCCATGCCGTCGATGAAGTTGACGGCGTTGATCACGCCCACGATCCAGATGATGGAGGCGACGGCGCCGAAGAAGCCGAGGTGGAATACCTGGCCGGCGATGGAGACGAGGTTGAACTGGAAGCCGAAGAGCACCAGGATCAGGGCGGCCGCGATCTGCACCGCGAATTTTTTCGGTGCGTTGGCGCCGAGGATGTCGTCGTAGACGCCCAGCCCGACGATCAGCGAGCCGGCCGCGAGGAGGCCGAACAGCGCCTTGACGTTGCTCGACATCAGCGCGGCCCCGTTGTCCTCCGCGGCCAGCATCAGCAGCGGGAAGCCGAAGCCGAAGATGATGGCGATGCCGCCGAGGCGGGAGGTGGCGCCGGTGTGGTGCTTGCGCTCGTTCGGAACGTCAACGAAGCCGATGTGCTCACTGCTGCGCTTCACGATCCCGGTGACGATGAACGCCGTCACCGCACTGGAAAGGAAGAGGAGGAGGAGCGGAACGAGCGACTGCGTCATGCGCTCGCGCGAGGATACAACGGGTGGGACGCGCGGTCGCTGGATCGACGGAAGGGGAACGACGAAGGGCCTCCGGCGGGCCGGTGCGACCGGCGGCGCTGATTGGCCCAGCCTGAACGCACGCCTAGTCTACGAAACACGTATTGCCGCGAAGAGTGGCCCTACTAAGCGCCGCCGGTCGCACCGGCCCGCCGGAGGCCCTCGGTCGGCTCCCTTCCGTGGCTCCAACGCAAACGCCCGGGCACGATCGCCGCAACGACTGACCTCGCATGTGCGGACTGACCGGCTTCCTCGGCGCTCCCCGTCCCGTGGACGAGCTGCGCGCCACCGTGCGGCGGATGAGCGACGCCATCTTTCACCGCGGTCCCGACGACAGCGGTGAGCACGTCGACGCCGGGCACGGCCTGGCCCTCGGCTTCCGCCGCCTGGCCATCGTCGACCTGACCGCGGCCGGGCATCAGCCGATGACCTCCGCGTCCGGCCGCTACGTCATGGTCTTCAACGGCGAGGTCTACAACTTCGAAACCATCCGAACCGAGTTGCGCGCGCAGGGCGAGGCCCCGGATTTCCGCGGGCACTCCGACACCGAAGTCATGCTCGCCGCGATCGAAGCGTGGGGCCTGGAGCGCGCGGTGAAGCGCTTCATCGGCATGTTCGCCTTCGCCTTGTGGGACCAGCGCGAGCGGACGCTGCACCTCGTCCGCGACCGCATGGGCGTCAAGCCGATGTACTACGGCTTCGCCGGCAACACGCTCCTCTTCGGCTCCGAGCTCAAGGCGCTGCGCCGCCATCCCGACTTTGACGCGACCCTCGATCGCAATGCCGTGGCCGCGTACCTGCGCTACCTCTACGTCCCCGCGCCTCTCAGCATCTACCGCGGCATCTGCAAGCAGACGCCGGGCACGATCGTCACCATCACTCCCAATCGCGACGTGCGCACGACCACGTACTGGTCCGCGCACGAGGCGGCGGAGAAAGGGGCGGCGCATCGCTTCGTCGGGTCGGCCGAGGATGCGGCGGACGAGCTGGATGTGCTGCTGCGCGATGCAGTGGCGATGCGCATGGTGGCCGACGTGCCGCTGGGCGTCTTCCTCTCCGGCGGCATCGACTCCTCGCTGGTGACCGCGCTGATGCAGGCCCAGGCCACGCAACCGGTCAAGACCTTTACCATCGGCTTCAGCGAAGGGGGCTACAACGAGGCCGAGTTCGCGGCCTCGATCGCGAAGCACCTCGGCACCGCGCACACGGAGCTCTACGTCACGCCGCAGGACGCGATGGACGTCATCCCGCGCCTGCCGGAGATGTACGACGAGCCGTTCGCCGACTCCTCGCAGATCCCGACGTACCTCGTCTCGATGATGGCCCGCCGCCACGTCACCGTCAGTCTCTCCGGCGAAGGGGGCGACGAGGTGTTCGGCGGCTACCGCCGCTACTTCGAAGGGCAGCGCCTCCTGCGCACCTTCGGCCGCGTCCCCAGCCCCCTCCGCCGCGTCCTCGGCCGCGGCATCAACGCCGTCCCCTCGCCGACCTGGGACCGCGTGCTGAAGTGGCGCATGCCGCAGGCCGGCACGCAGATGCGCAAGCTGGCGCGCGTGCTGTCGTCGCCGAATCTCGACTCGCTGTACGACGACCTCGTCACGCACTGGCCCGCCGGCGTCGTGCACGACTCCGCCATTCCGGCGCCCGTCACGTCGACGGTGCAGAACCCGGTCGAGCGGATGATGCTCCTCGACCAGCTCACCTACCTCCCCGACGACATCCTCGCCAAAGTCGACCGCGCCTCCATGGCCGCCAGCCTCGAAGCCCGCGAGCCGCTCCTCGACCACCGCGTGATCGAGCTGGCGTGGTCGCTGCCGCTGGAGATGAAAGTGCGTGGCGGAACCGGCAAGAAAATCCTCCGCGACGTGCTCGACCGCTACGTCCCCCGCGAGCTCATCGACCGCCCGAAGATGGGGTTCAAAGTCCCCATCGACACCTGGCTGACCGGCCCTCTGCGCGGTTGGGCCGAAGGGTTACTCGAAGAGAAACGCCTGCGCGAGCAGGGACTGCTCGACGTCGCGCAGGTACGCGAGGCGTGGGAGTCGTTCGGAACTGTAAACGGAGCGCCGGCGAACGGAGCGCTGGCTTCCAGCCGGCCGCCCGCCGGCGCGGACCAGATCTGGGCCGTGCTCATGCTTCAGGCCTGGCTTGGGTGACTCGCCGGCTGAAAGCCAGCGGACCGCGACTCCCGGCCCGTCACTTGCTAGCTAGCCCATAGCTCAGCAATGACCGCCGCCCCGTACCCTCGCCCTGCATCGCGGCCGCAGCGACGAACCGTCGCCGTGGGGCTGTCGCGCTTTCCGACGGTGACCGAGACCTTCATCCTCCGCGAAGTCACGGAGATGGAGCGGCAGGGACAGCCGGTGCGGCTCGTCCCGCTCATCAAGGAAAACCCGCCCGTCGTCCATGACGCGGCGAAGCCGTGGACGCAGCGTGCGCTCTACACGCCCTGGCTGAACGGCGCCATCCTGATCGCGAACCTCATCACCTTCGCCAAGCATCCGCTCCGCTACCTCGGCGTCCTGCTGCGCCTGATCCTCGGCACGCTGAAAGCGCCGCAGACTCTCATCGGCACGCTAGGCATCTACCCGAAATCGATCTACCTCGCGCGCGAGCTCGAGCGCGAAGGCGTGCGCCACATCCACGTCCACTACGCGTCGCATCCGTCGACGATGGCGCTGATCGTCTCGAAGTTTGCGCCGGTCACGTACAGCTTTACCGTGCACGCCTTCGACATCCAGGGCGATCGCAGCCTGCTCGACTGGAAGATCCGCGAGTCGCGCTTCGTGCGCTCCATCTCGCGGTTCAACAAGCGCTTCCTCGAAGGGCTCTATCCCGGCGACGCGCGCGGCAAGATCCACGTCGTGCACGTCGGCATCGAGCCGGACGTCTACGCAACGAACGCGAGCAAGTACGCCGCGGTCCCGGGACGTATCCTCTGCGTGGCCGGACATCGTCCGTACAAAGGTCTGCCTTACCTCATCGAAGCGTGCCGCATCCTGCGCGACGAGGGCGTGGCCTTCGAGTGCAACCTGGTCGGCCATGGCCCGATGCACGACGAGCTGGTGCAGATGATCGCCGACCGCAACCTCGGCGACCGCGTGCACCTCATCGGCCCGCGTCCGGAAGAGGAAGTGGCGAAGATGATGGCCGAGGCTTCGCTGTTCGTGCTGCCGAGCATCGTCGACAAAGACGGCATGATGGAGGGCATCCCCGTGGCGCTGATGGAAGGAATGGCCACCGGACGCGCGGTCGTCAGCACCACCACCGCCGGCATCCCCGAGCTCGTCGACGACGGCGTCAGCGGCTTCCTCGTACCGCCGCAGGACCCGCCCGCGCTCGCACGCGCCATCCGCACGCTCATCGAAGATCCGGAGCGCGCCCGCGGGATGGGCGAGCGCGGACGCGAAAAAGTGCGCTCCGAATTCGACCTCCGCGATTCCGCCACGCAGCTCCTCGCACTGACCGACCGGGAAAATCCATGATCCTCATCGCTACGATCGTTTTCTGGCTCTGCCTCGCCGTCTGCGTCTACATCTACTTCGGCTACCCCGCCATGCTCTGGGTCATCAGCCGGTTCAAGTCGCGCCCCGTGCGCGAGGGCGACGTCACGCCGCGCATGAGCTTCATCGTCGCCGCGTACAACGAACAGGACGTCATCGCGCAGAAGATCGAGAACACTCTGGCCCTCGACTACCCGGCCGACAAGCTGGAGATCATCATCGCCTCCAACGGCTGCACCGATCGCACGAACGAACTGGTGCGCGCCTTCGACGACCCGCGCGTGCGCCTGCTCTGCCTCGAGAAGCCCGGCAAGATGGAAGCGGTCAACGAAGCGGTGCGCATCGCCACGGGCGAAGTGCTCGTCTTCACCGACGCCGACTTCATGCTCGACGCGCACACGCTGCGCCTCATGGCCCGCAAGTTCGCGGATCCCGAGGTCGGCGGCGTTTCCGGCGCGCGCAAGCCGGGCGTCGTGCGTCAGGGGGACGCCACGGGATTGGGCGAAGGGCTCTACGTGCGCTGGGACAAGCTGCAGAAGATTCTCGAGTCGAAGATCGGCAGCGTCTACGCCGCGGACGGGCTGCTCTATGCCATCCGCAAGGAGCTCTACGTCCCGCTCGACGACCCGAATCGCGGCGACGACATGACCATCTCCTCGAACGTCCCGCTGGCCGGCTATCGGCTGATCTTCGAGCCGCAGGCCACGGCGTGGGAGAACGGGACCATTCACGCCAAGTCGGAGTTCCGCCGCAAGGTCCGCATCGCCAACCGCTGCACCCGCGCTCTCCTCGGCCACGGCTCGCGCCTCTTCACGGCTGGCTTCTACACGGTGGAAGTGCTCTCGCACAAAGTCGTGCGGCACATGATCCCGTTCTTCCTCATCCCGCTCCTCGCCGCCAGCATCGTGCTCGCCCGCACGTCCGCGTTCTACGCGGTGATGCTCGCCGGCCAGATCGCCGTCTACGCGTTGGCGCTC
This sequence comes from Thermoanaerobaculia bacterium, assembly GCA_036387915.1. Lineage (GTDB taxonomy): Bacteria > Acidobacteriota > Thermoanaerobaculia > Gp7-AA8 > Gp7-AA8 > QHVT01. The sequence continues at coordinate 33,549 of DASVSV010000419.1, read as the reverse complement.
GCCGGTGCGGCGCTGCGCGAGACACGGGCTGGCCACTGGAAGCCGTTCTCCGTCCCCTACTACTTCTGCTTCGTCAACGCCGCGGCCTTCGTGGGTTTGCTGAAGCTGATCACGGGCCAGGGGACGAACGCGTGGTCCACGCGCTCGGTCCCCTCGACGCGCGGTTAAAAGCGGTAGCCTTCGGTCAAGGAAACGTCGGGTGAACTCGATCCGCGTGCGTAGCACGCTAAAAGCAAATAGCCCCCGGCTTTCAGCCGGGGGAACAAGCGTGTCCCTGGTACCAGCCCGTGTAGCGGGCGACAGAAACCGTTCGCCTGTTAAACGCGACGGGATCTCGCCGGGCGAGAAATACCTGTGGACGTGATCTGCCGCCCGCTACACGGGCTGGAGACTTGGGCGTCGCGTTCCCCCGGCTGGAAGCCGGGGGCTATTGTCTTTTGGCGTGCTACGCACGCGCTGATCCGCGCTTAACTGAAGACCATGAGGCCTAAAAGCGGTACGTCACTCCGGCCGAGAAGAAACCCCACGTCGCATCACGATTGGCGAGGTTCGTGTTGTTGCGCTCGCGGGCCCCGTACAGGTTCAGCACCCACGCATCCGTGAACGAATAGTCCGCGCTGACGGCGAGCTGCCGGCGGTTGTCTTCACGGTCGATATTCGCGTAATCGCGGCGACGCTCGCGCACGCGCGCGCTGAGATAGAGCTTTTCCGTCGGCGACGAGCGGACCTGCAGATAGACCTCGCCCTGATCGTAAGTCTGCAGATCGTCGTTCACGTCGCGGCGGCCGGTGCGGAAGCCGAGCTCCGGTGAGATCAGCCGCGAGCCGCGCCAGCGAATGGCCGCGCCGAAGCCGGCGAACTCGTTGTCGCGATTCTCGGTGCGACCGAAATCCTGCTGGTCGAGCTCGACCTCGGCCGAGGCCTGCCAGTTCTCGAGGAAGCGGTACGAGTACTCCGCCGCCAGCCTGCGAATCTGCGCGCCCGCGAACACGTCGAGATCGAACGACGGCCGATTGGTGAGTTGCTCCGCGTAGACCTCGAATGCGTGCGGACGCAGGTCGCCGCGCAGGCCGGCCCGGAATCCGGACGAGCCTTCCAGCTCGTCCTCGTTGAACTGCAGATAGCTCGCGGTCGCGTACGCACGCAGCGCCGGCGTCAGTCCGACGTTCGCCCCGACCTCGGCCGCGAGCGCCGTGACGGTGTTCTCCGGCGCGCCGTCTGGCGCTTGATCGAAGTTTTCGTACAGTTGACCGTTGCCGCGCAACCAGAAGTTCCAGTTGCGGCTCGCCGGCTGGACGAGCGGCTCGTCATCACGCTCCGGTGGCAACGTTTCCTGAGCAGCCGCCGGCATGGCGAGCAGTGCCGCCATGAGAAATCCTGCTACGACTCTGAACATCGAACCCTCCGCGCCGGACGTACCGCACAGAGCATGCCCGGCCGTTAGCGGAACAGCGTCCGGGCCAAGATCTTCAGGTCGAGACCGAGGCTCCAGTCGTTGATGTACTCGCGGTCGAGCAGCGATTCGTCGCCGGCGCGCACGCGCCAGAGCCCGGTGATCCCGGGATGGACGCTGAAGCGGCGCATGCGGCTGCCCATCGCCACCTGGTCCAGCTCGTCCGGCGCAAACGCGCGCGGACCGACCAGACTCATCGTTCCCTCGAGCACGTTCAGGAGCTGCGCGAGCGGCGAGAGGTACATCTCGAACGCATTGCCTCGGAAGCCAATACGCCGCTCGACCTTCCGCTTCGACAGCACCAGCGGCGCCAGCAGCACGATCAGCAGCGCCGCGATGGTGACGTCGATGGCGCGTTTCGCCCACGCCGCGGCGGGATGCCGCGCGTTCAGGTCGAACCAGTATGTACCGCGCAGAGTCTCATCTCGAGGATCGAGCGCCTGTACTCGCGCCGCACTCGTCCGCACACCCATCACTCGCTGATGACGTCTCATTTCGGGGCCTCACAGGACAAACCTCGGCCGACGGTACGCCGGCTTGGGATGAGAACCCTTAGAGCAAATGGCGTGCTAACTTCCTGGCTGACTCTGCGTCTGCGCGCGCAGCCACTCCACCGTGCGGCGCATGCCTTCGCGCAACTGCACCGGGTCGGGCAGCCCGGCCTGCGTGCGCAGCTTGGTGCCGTCGAGCACACTGCGCATCTGCTCCCCCGCTTTGGCCGGACCGTGCTGCGGCGCGCGGTCGATGCCGAGCGCCTCGCTCAACGCGGTGTAGAGCTGGACGACCGAGGTCTCGACGCCGGTGCCGACGTTGAAGATGCCGTCCGCGTCGGGCTCGGAGGCAGCCATGTTCGCGCGGACCACGTCCTCGACGAACACATAGTCGCGGGTCTGCTCGCCGGTGCCGTTGATGCGCGCGGTCTGCCCGTCGAGCAGGGCGCCGGCGAAGATGGCCACGACGCCGGCCTCGCCGTCCTTGCGCTGCCGCGGTCCGTAGACGTTCGCGTAGCGCAGCGAGACCGCCTTGAGACCGTGCACCGCGCGAAAAAATCCGAGGTACTGGTCGATGGAGAGCTTGGCGCAGCCGTAGGGGGAGAGCGGCGCCAGCGGATGCAGCTCGTCCTGCGGCGCGTAAATCGGCTCACCGTACGCGGCGCCGCCGCTGGAGGCGAAGACGATCTTCTTCACGCCGTCGTCCACCATGGCCTGGAAGAGGCGCAGCGTGGCCACGATGTTCAGCTCCGCGTCCGCGGCCGGGTCGGCGACGGAAACGCGTACGTCGATCTGCGCGGCGTGATGGTTGACGAGCTCGAAGCCGCGTCCTTCGAGTTTGTCGATCGTGCCGCGGTCGCGGAGATCGGCGACGATCAGCTCCGCTTTCGGATTGACGTTCTCGCGCCGGCCGCTGCTCAGGTCATCGACCACGGTCACGTCGTGCCCGCGCTCGACGTATGCATCCACCACGTGCGAGGCGATGAAACCCGCCCCTCCGGTCACCAGGACTCTCATCGTTTGCTCTTCCTCTCCGCGCATCCACTGTAATCGGCCGCGCCGACCACTGCCAGATGGTTGCCTACCTTACGCTCCGTGCCGTCGCTGGGGCGGTTGACGATGGCGTTGCGGACCCACATCGCACTCGACCCGCCGCCGTCGAGATTCATGGCCCGGCACGCCCCGAGCTCGCGCACGAAAAAGTCCGCCAGCTCCGGCAGCGTCATCCCCGGAACGTTTTCCCTGCGCCCGTCCGCGACCACGAGATACAGCGTCTTCCCATCCGCCGACACGCCCGCCGCCGTGCGCGGATGCGGTCCGCGCGTGAACGGGTCGCTGCCCGGCAGCTCGCGGATCGGGGCACAGTCCTCGACCAGCATCGGCCAGCCCGACACCGCGCCGCGCATCCACGTCTGCGTCTTCTGCGTGTTCTTCTGGATCTCCGCGCGCCCCGGCCCGACCGCTACCAGCCCCTGCTTCCGCTGGATCTTCGCCCCGCGCCACCACACCCCGCACGCCCCCATGCTCCGCCCGATGGGCCGCAGTTGCGGATCGAAGTAATCGGCGTTGATCGCGACGATGGCCTTCGTCCGCCTCGCATACTCACTGACCGTGAGCCCCTGCTCGCTCTTCTTCGTGGCAATCACTTTCGTGTTCGGATGCATCAGATCGATCTTCGTGACATGCACGTCGATCTTCCCGCGCACGATGCGCTGGTAGTCCACGCCCGGCGCGATCGCCCGCCACTGCGCCAGCGCACTCGTCGCGAAAAAAAGAGAAAGAAGGAGAAGACGGAGCATCCCAGTGGCGCGGAGTTTCAAGAATGGGGCCGTCAGAGGTCGGCGAGCATCCGCTGGACCTGTGGGCGCAGCGGGGGCACGTGCACCTCGACGACGTTCCAGACGACGTTCATGTCCAGACCGATGAAGTCATGAATGAGCACGGTGCGGAACCCGCTCATCTCACGAAACGGCACGTCGGGGTAGCGCCTGCGCCGCTCGGAAGAAAGTTCACGCAACGCCTGCGTCAGAGTGTGGAGACTGTAGAGGATGGCCGCCTGCGTCCGCCGGTCCGTCAGAAACTGCTCGCGCCCCTCGGCAGCCCATTCGAGAACATACTCGATCGAGCTGGCGGCGTACCGCAGATATTCGACGTCCTCGTGCTTCAAAGCTCAACGGCTTCCTGCAGGATGTGCGCGGCAGACGACGGCAACGCACTCGCGAAGGCGATGTGCACGTCACGCCCGAGCAGGTCTTCCAGGTCAGCCACGAGACCGCCCGGAAACCACGGCGTCGTTTCCGCGCCGGCATCGATCAGCAGGTCGATCTCCGAGTCCGGTCCAGCCTCGCCGCGTGCGACGTCGCCGAACACACGAACGTTACGCGCGCCGTGTTTGGCCGCGAGGCGCAGGATCTCGTCCCGCTTGCTACCCAGAATCTCTTCGATCCCCATCTCTCCATTCTACGCAGAGACGCCGCTTCATAATTCCGACCCCTGGTCCCCCACGATCCGCGTGACGTGCTCCTTCAGCGGCGGCAGGTCTTCCGTGATGATGTCCCAGATCTCGTCGTAGTCGATGTCCAGGTAGTCGTGCACGGCTACGTTGCGGAAGCGCGCGACCGGCTTCCAGGGGATCTCGGGATGCGCGGCCTTGAAGGCGTCGCCGATTCGCGTGCTGGACTCAGCGAGCAGGTGAAGGTTCCGCATCACGGGTCACGGAACGTGCGATTCGCGATCAGCGAAGACTTGCCTCCGGCTGTGTCGTCCTGGATGTTCTGGATGCACTCGAGGATGTAGACCAGGTAGAAACGGTCGTCCCGGACCTTCACAGTGCGACCGCCTCTTGCAGCACGCGATCCTTGATGTACCAATGCAGCGCGCGCGGCGAGGCCACGTCCACGCGTCTCCCGAGCAGCTCTTCCAGGTCGACGATCAGTCCAGCGGGGAACCATGGCGTGCGCCCCGATCCTGCTTCGATCAGAAAATCCACGTCACTGTCCGGCCCGGCATCGCCGCGCGCGACCGAGCCGAAGACACGGATGCTCGTCACACCGTGTTTCGCGGCGATGCGCAGGATCTCGTCGCGCTTGCTGCCGAGAATCTCTTCGATCCCCATCTCTCCATTCTACGCAGAGACGCTCCTCTATAATCCCCCGCCTGCATGAAACCCGGGCGTGCGCAGCTCGAAGCCGTTCTCTCCTCATTGGCCAACCCTTCGTTGCGGTATGCGGACATTCGCTATACGGCCACGCACCAGCAGCACGTGAAGGTGCGCAATGGGGAGGTGGATCACCTTTCCTCGACCGTCGATCGGGCCATCGGCGTGCGCGTGCTGGTCGGCAACGGGTGGGGGTTCGCGGCGACGAGTGACATCAGCGAAGCCTCCATCGCGCGCGCGGCGAAGCGTGCGCTGGAGGTGGCGGCGGCGAGCAATATCGCCTCGACGCAGCAGGTCACGCTGAGCGACGTCGAGCCGTATGTCGACCGTGTCGAGTCAAAGTACGAGATCGATCCCTGGTCGGTGCCGATCGAGAAGAAGCTCGAGCACCTCATGAATGCCACGGAGCCGATGCGGGGCGACGCCCGCATCCATCAGGCCTCGGGCGAGATTTCCTGCTATCGCCAGGAAAAAGTGTTCGCCTCGACCGTGGGCAGCTTCATCGAGCAGACCACCACCCAGATGGGCGGCGGCATCGAGGCCGTGGCCATTGACGCCGGCGAGTTCCAGCGGCGCACGTATCCCAATCCGTTCGGCGGCGATTTTCAGGCCGAAGGATGGGAATTCATCGAGCGGTTGGACATGGCCACGAAAGCGCTGCACATCCGCGACGAAGCACTGGCTTTGCTGGCCGCACCGAAGGCGCCCGCGGGCCGCTTCGACCTCATCGTCGGCAGCGCGCAGCTGGCGCTGCAGGTCCACGAATCGTGCGGCCATCCGACCGAGCTCGATCGGGCCATGGGCCTCGAGATCTCGCTGGCGGGCGGCTCGTTCATGCAGCCGGAGATGCTGGGCACGTTCCGCTACGGCTCGCCCCTGGTGAACATCGTCGCCGACGCCACCATCGCCGGCTCGATCGGCTCCTTCGCCTACGACGACGACGGCGTCCCCGCGCAGCGCTTCCACCTCGTGCGCGACGGAATGTTCGTCGATTACCTGACCGGCCGCGACACCGCGCCGCACATCGGCCGGGCCTCGAACGGCACGGTGCGCGCCGAGACCGCGGCGCGCATCCCCATCATCCGCATGACCAACATCAACCTCGAGCCGGGCGACACGCCGCTCGAACAGATCGTCGCCGACACGAAACGCGGCATCTACGTGGAGACGAACAAGTCCTGGTCGATCGACGACCTGCGCCTCAATTTCCAGTTCGGCTGCGAGGTGGCGTGGGAGATCGAGAACGGCCGCCTCGGCCGCATGCTCCGCAATCCTCTCTACACCGGCACCACACCCGGCTTCTGGCGCTCCTGCGACGCCGTCGGCGATCGCGCCTCGTGGCAGATCTGGGGCCTCCCCAACTGCGGCAAGGGCGACCCGATGCAGACCATGCGCGTCGCCCACGGCGCGCCGGCGGCCCGGTTTCGGAATGTGGAGATGGGGTGAGAAGCAGTCTCACAGTCTCATAGGCTCACAGTCTCACAGGCTCAGAGAACTCTCTCTATGCGCCTATGCACCTATGAGCCTATGAGACTGTTTTGATATGGTGCCGCCCCGCATGACCCAGAACCCCGAACCCGTCCAGTCCCTGCTCGATTCGATCGAGACCCGCAACGCCACCGTCGGCGTGATCGGTCTCGGCTACGTTGGCCTGCCGCTCGTGCTCCTTTTCTGGGAGAGCGGCTTCCGGGTCATCGGCTTCGACGTCGATCCGAAGAAAGTCACGGCCCTCGGCCGCGGCGAGTCGTACATCCGCCACATCGGCCCGCAGCGCGTGGCCGCCGCGTTCAACAGCGGACGGGCCGAGGCGACGACCGAGTACGAGCGTCTGGCGGAGTGCGATGCCATTCTGATCTGCGTCCCGACGCCGCTCGGCGTGCACCGCGAGCCGGACCTCTCGTACGTCGTCATGACGGCGGAGGCGGTCGCGAAGCACATGCGCAAAGGGCAGCTGGTCGTGCTCGAGTCGACGACGTATCCGGGCACGACGCGCGAAGAGCTGCTGACGCGTTTCACCGACAAAGGACTCGTCTGCGGCACCGACTTTTTCCTGGCCTTCTCGCCCGAGCGCGAAGACCCGGGCAACGAGCGCTTCAACACGAAGAACATCCCCAAAGTCGTCGGCGGCATCGACCCGCCGTCGCTGCGCGCTGCGGTCGCGCTCTATCGCTCCGCGATCGACAACATCGTCCCCGTCTCGACGGCCGAAGTGGCGGAGTCGGCGAAGCTGCTCGAGAACATCTTCCGCTCCGTGAACATCGCCCTGGTCAACGAGCTGAAGGTCGTGTTCGAACGGATGGGAATCAATGTGTGGGAAGTGATCGCCGCGGCCAGCACGAAGCCGTTCGGCTTCATGCCCTTCTACCCGGGACCGGGACTGGGCGGCCACTGCATCCCGCTCGACCCGTTCTATCTCGCCTGGAAAGCGGCGGAGCACGGGACGTGGGCGCGCTTCATCGAGCTGGCCGGCGAGATCAACACCGGCATGCCGCGCTACGTGATCGACCGGGCCACCGAGGCGTTGAACGCGAAGGGAAAGAGCACGCGGGACGCGAAGGTCCTCGTCCTCGGACTGTCGTACAAGCCGAACATCGACGACGACCGCGAGTCGCCGTCGTTCGAGCTGATCGAGCTGCTGCGCGAGCGGGGCGCCGACGTCTCGTACTGCGACCCGTACATCCCGGTGGCGAAGCGGAAGCGCAAATTTGACCTCGACCTGGCCTCGGTGCCGTGCACGGCGGACGAATTCGGCAAGTACGACGCCGTCCTCCTCTCCACGCCGCACGAGCAGTTCAAGGACGCCTCGCTCTACAGCAAAGTGGACCTGCTGATCGACACGCGCAACGCCGTACCGTCGACGGAGCTCGGGGAGACGACGACCCTCGTCCGCGCCTGACGATGCGAGACGAACGCGGCTCCTTCGACATCCTCGAGCGCGCTCTCGCGGCCGCGGGGGCCGATGAGGCGGACGCCGCGTTCATCTCCGTCGACCACAACATCAGCCGCTTCGCGAACTCGCAGCTCCACCAGAACATGTCGGAGGAGAGCGCGTCGCTGACGCTGCGCGTGATCGTCAACGGCGCGATGGGCGTGGCCACGACCACCGTCTTCGAACAGGACGAGATCGCGCGCACCGCGTCGCTCGCGCGCGAGGCGGCCAAGCACTCCAACCCCGTGCCGTCGTTCCAGGGTCTGTATCGCGACAACGAGCCGCTGCCGCACGTCGACGCGTTCGACGAGGCCACGGCCGCCATCGCGCCGATGGAAAAGGCGCAGGCACTGCGGGAGATGTTCGACCGCCACGCCGCGGACGTGCACTTTGCCGGCGCATACGCCACCGGCTCCGCCTCGGTCGCCTGCGCAAACACGCACGGCGTGCGGCGCTGGACGCGCATGACCGACGCCGACGCCACCGTGATCGCCATCGGCAGGAACGGCTCCGGCTACGCGACGAAACGGGAGCGCGCGTCGTCGCGGGTCGACCTCGCGGAGCTCGGCGCCGAGGCCACGCTGAAGGCGACGCTGGCCGCGGATGCGATCGAAGACCTCGAGCCCGGTCCGTACGACGTCATCCTCGAGCCGCCCGCGCTGGCGGAGGTGTTCGACTGGCTAAACATGATCGCGTTCACCGGCCAGTCGTTCGAGGACGGCTCGTCCTTCTTCGTCGGCAACCTCGGCAAGCGCGTTCTCGGCGAGAACGTCACGCTGGTAGACGACTCGCTCGATCCGGCGTTCCTCCCCTTCCCGTTCGACATCGAGGGATTGCCGAAGCGCCGCGTCGCCCTGATCGACAACGGCATCGTGCGGACGCCGACGCTCGACAAGGCATGGGCGGACCGCCTCGGCCTCGCCACGACGGCCAATGCGTGGCACCTCGGCTCGCCCGAGCACGGCGCGGCGTTTCACATCGCCATGGCCGGCGGCGACTCGACGCGCGAGGAGATGATCGCCTCGACGAAGCTCGGCATCTGGGTGACGCGCTTCAACTACGTGAACGGATTGCTCGAGCCGAAGACCGCGCTCATGACCGGCACCACGCGCGACGGCACGTTCCTCATCCGCGACGGAAAAGTCGCCGCGCGGCTGCCGAACCTGCGCTGGACGCAGTCGATGCTGGAGGCGTTCTCGAACGTCGAATCGCTCTCCCGCGAGCGCCGGATCGTCGGCACCTGGTACAACATGTTCGGCGGGACCCTGGCCCCCACGGTGAAGATTCGCGGCTGGAACTTCACCGGCAAACAGGAGATGACATAGAAGTTGCAGTGACCGCCGCCTCGTAAGCAATGACGCAGTACATCATTCGAAGACTCCTGCAGATGATCCCGATTACCCTCGGGATCCTGACGCTCATTTTTTCGCTGATCCACCTCATCCCGGGCGACCCGGCGGTGCAGATCGCCGGTGAGGGCGCCCGCCCCGAGGACGTGGCCAGCATCCGCAAGTCCCTGGGGCTCGACCAGCCGCTCTGGAAACAGTACGTCACGTACATCACCAGCCTGGCCTGCGGCGACCTCGGCCGCTCGTTCCGGACGAACGAAAGCGTGGCGAAGGAGATCGGCGCACGCTACCCGGCCACGATGCAGCTCGCCTTCGGCTCGATGCTGGTCGCGCTGCTGGTCGCGTTTCCACTAGGGATCATCTCGGCCATTTATCGCAACTCATGGATCGACAACGTGGCGCGATTCTTCGCGCTGATCGGCGTCTCGATGCCGAGCTTCTGGTTCGGGCCGCTGCTGATCATCGCCTTCGCCATCAACCGGCAATGGTTTCCCGTGTCCGGACGTGAGGAAGGACTGAAATCGCTGGTCCTGCCCTCGATCACCATGGGCCTGGCGCTGGCCGCGATCCTCACGCGCATGATCCGCGTCAGCCTCGCGGACGAGCTGGGGCAGCTCTACGTCACCACCGCGATCGCAAAGGGCGTCACGCGTGCGAGAGCGATCTTCCGGCACGCGCTGAAGAACGCGCTGATCCCGGTCATCACCATCCTCGCGCTGCAGTTCGGCTCGCTGCTCACCGGCGCGATCATCACCGAACAGATTTTCTCGTGGCCGGGACTGGGACGATTGCTCATCCAGTCGATCACCACGCGCGATTACCCGCAGGTGCAGGCGTCGATCCTGGTGATCGCCCTGACCTACATCATGGTGAACTTCATCAGCGATCTGCTGTACGGGATCGTCGACCCGAGGATCAAACTGCAGTGAAACGCCTCCTGAAGAACTTCGCGTTCACCGCCGGCCTGCTGCTGACGCTCGTGCTGGTGATCTCGGCACTAGCCGCGCCGCTGCTCGCGCCGCACGACCCGAACGTGCAGGACACGTCGCGCCGGCTCGAAGCGCCGTCGAAGGCGCATCCGCTGGGCCTCGACGACCTCGGGCGCGACGTGCTGTCGCGCATCTTCTTCGGCGCGCGCGTTTCCCTGCGCGTGGGCTTCAGCGTCGTGCTGCTTGCGTCCCTGATCGGCGTCACGCTCGGCTCGATCGCCGGCTACTTCGGCGGCTTCGCGGACCTGATCGTGATGCGCATCTGCGACATCCTGCTGTCGTTTCCGGGGATTCTGCTGGCCATCGCGCTGGTGGCGGTGCTGGGCCCCAGTCTGAACAACGTCATCCTGGCGCTGGTGGTCACGGCCTGGGTCGGTTACGCGCGCCTCGTGCGCGGGCAGGTGCTGAAGGTGCGCGAGATGGAGTACGTCACCGCGGCCAAGGCCATGGGCGCGAGGTCGCCGCGGGTGATCATCCTGCACGTGCTGCCGAACATCATCAATCCGGTGATCGTCATGGCCACGCTCGGACTGGGCGGCGTGATTCTGGCTGAGGCGGCGCTGAGCTTCCTCGGCCTGGGAGTGCAGCCGCCGACGCCGTCGTGGGGCTCGATGCTCACCGCCGGCCGCCGCTACCTCGGCCTGGCCAACCATCTGGCCATCTTCCCCGGCGCCGCGATCATGCTCGCCGTGATGGGCCTGAACTTCCTCGGCGACGGCTTGATTGACGCGCTGGACCCGAAATATCGCAAACTAATGCGGTGATCCTCCCTCTCCTCGTGTTGGCCGCGACCGCCGACCTCCAGGTTTTCTCCGTCACTCCCAGCAAGACCGCCGTGATGTACGACGAGACGTTTCGCGTCACGGCGCGCGTCCGCAACGCCGGACCCGACGCCGCACCCGACACCGTCGTCAGCATTGGCGGCAACGCGCCCGGGATGGTCCTCTCCGTCGAGGCACCCGCCGGATGGACATGCCGCGGCCCGGGATCTTCGGCCGTCGAGTGCCGCACGCCCTCGTTCGCGGCAGGCGCGGAAGCGGAGCTCTCGGTCATGCTGACCGCGCCGCAGCCGACGCCGATCGAGTATCGCGTCGGCGCGAACATCAACGGGTTCGTCGTTGATCCTTCCTTCAGCAACAACTCCCTGAATGTCGACATGGAGCTCCTCCACCCGCAGCGTCACTCGGATCTCGCCGTGACGGTGGCGCTCGAGCGGAATCCCATCCCGGAAGGAGGCGAGGTGCGGGCCACGTTCGACGTGCGGAACGAAGGGCCGGACGACGCGCACGACGTCGTCGTGGCCATCACTCCGATTGGCGACAGCACGCTCGGCAACATTTTCGCCGTGACCGCGTCGGGGGCCGGATGGAACTGCATACCGGCTGGTGAGAATGTGCTCTGCAGCCGTCCGGAGCTGCGCGCGGGTATGTCCGCGCCCATTCTCGTGCGCGGCACGGCGCCGGCGCGCGAGGCGCGGCTGTCCATCGACGCCCGCGTGCGAGCGGAGGCGAACCGCGACTCGGTCAACGGCAACAACATCGCAACCCCCAGCATCGCCGTCGGATCGGCCGCGAACTGGCAGCGCATGCTGCTGCCGGTCACGACCGAATTTCTCCAGGGCGGCAGCGGCGCGTGGCGCACGGAGATCGCCGCCCTGATCCTGGCCGACGAGCAGCCGCAGTTCGCGCACACCCTTGCCAGTTCATTGGAATGGCCTGCGGCTACACGCCGCCGCCCGTGCGCCGGCAGATGAACGCCTTCGCGCACCTCGTGCTTCCCTCGCGTTTCGCGACCGGCCAGTACTTTTACGTCCGTCCCGCGGACGCGAACAAGTTCCGTTTCAACGCGCGACTCTACGACGCGGCGCGTGTCGACACGACCGCGGGCGCGGAGATCCCGGTCGTCCGCGACGGCGACTTTAGGAGCGACGTCATCGCGCTGCTGAACGTCCCCGTCGGGGCGCAGTACCGCCACACGCTGCGCATCTACGACGCGGATGGGCGCGACGGCGCGCTGGCCCGGATCCGGATCTATTCGGGCGACGAGTTGGAGCCACGGCTGACGGTCGTTCGCGAGCTGCGGCAGTTCTCGCCGCGCGTGACGACGACGGCGTTGCTGCCGGCGCATCCGGCGTTTGCGCAGGACGAGCTGTCGCAACTCCTCCCTCTGGCCGACCTCGAGCCGCTGCGCGTGGAAATCGAGCCGGTCGATCCCGTTGTTCGACTGTGGGCGTTCATCAGCATCACCAACAACGTGACCCATCACGTCACCCTCGTCACGCCACAGTGAGACCAATCGACCGATGATCCTGCCCGTCCTCCTCCTCGCGCTCACCGCCGACCTCGAGATCGTCGCGGTTGCGCCGAGCAAAAACGAAGTGCGGACCGACGAGACGTATTCGTTCACGGTCCGCGTGCGCAATCACGGTCCCGACGCCGCGGAATCGGTGAAGGTGAATTCGGGGACGAACGCCTCCAGTTTGCTGCGCACCGTCGCCGCGCCGCCGGAATGGACGTGCGACGCGCAGGGGCCGCGCTTCGGCTACGGCTTCGCCTGCACCGCGCCCACGCTGCCCGCGGGCGCCGAGGCGGAATTCAAGGTGACGCTGGCCGCGCCGCAGCCGAGCGCCATGACGCTGCGCGTCGGCGCCACCGTCTCCGCAAAGAGCACCGACCCGAAACGCCTCGGCAACCGCCGCGACGAGAATCTGGCGCTGCGCGTCAGCAAGACCAACGCGGAGATGTCCATGACCGCCCGTCCTGCAACGGACGCGGAGCGGATCACGTTCGACGTCCGCAACGACGGCCCGGACGCCGCACGCGACGTACTGATCGTCCTCGAGCACGCCACCCTCGCGTCGGGCACCGGCTGGAAGTGCGCCCCCTCCGCCACCGGCGTCGCCTGCACCCGCGCGACGTTCCCCGCGGGAGCCAAGTCGTCAATCTCCGCGCGCGGCAAGTCCGCCGCACGAATCGACGCCCGCATCCGCTCGGAACAGAACCACGACTCCAAGCCGCTGGACAACATGGCCAAGGCGGCGACGCCGGCGCCGCCAAAATAGTCCCCTCTCCCCGCGAAGAGCGGGGAGAGGGTTAGGGTGAGGGGTTGTGGCGCTTGGCAAAAGGGCGCCCCTCACCCTAGCCCTCTCCCCGTGCGCGGGGAGAGGGGACTGATGAAGGCGAGCGCGCTTCGTCATCGAGCGCGACGCATACAGCGCCTCTTCGCCCACCCAGGTCCCTCGACTCGACGCTTCTAAGAAACTTCCGTATCTGTCGCCCGCTACGCGGGCTGTTGGGCGGTACGGGCCAACCCCCGGCTGAAAGCCGGGGGCTATTACCTGGAGCCGCCTACGGCGGCAGGCTTGCCCGCGTAGCGGGCGTGAGGACATAGCCCCCGGCTTTCAGCCGGGGGAAGGCGTTGATCATTTCTCCAGCCCGCGTAGCGGGCGACAGAAGGGTGGCTGGTTTCTTTCGATCTATCGCTGTGCCTCGCGCAGTGCCTCGGCTAGGGATGACGAGCCGTCAACGCTTCGCGTTACGATCGCGCGCGATGCGCGTCGTCTCCCTCGTTCCCTCGCTGACCGAAACGCTGTTCGACCTCGGCGCGGGCGGGGACCTGGTTGCGATCACCGACTTCTGCATCTTTCCGCCGGACCTGGCGCTGCCGCGCGTTGGCGGGACGAAGAATCCGCGGGTGGAGGAGATTCGCGCGCTGCGTCCCGACCTCGTGCACATGAACACCGAGGAGAACCTGCGTCGTCATGGCGAGGCGATCGAGCAGTTCGCGCGCGTGGTGCTGTCCGAGCCGAAGAGCGTCGACGACGTAGCGGCGTTGATCGCGCAGCTCGGCGAACTGCACGATCGGCGTGAGCAGGCGGCGACGTTGATCGGCGCGCTGCAGGCGGAGCTCGCGAACATGCCGCGCGAGGCGTTCACGTTCGCGGTGCCGATCTGGAAGAACCCGTGGATGTGGTGCGGCGGCGACACGTACGTCTCGCATCTCGTCGAAGCGGCCGGCGGCACGAACGTCCTCGGCGACCGCACGCGCTATCCGCAGCTCGCACTCGAAGACGTGCTGGCGATGCGTCCCGACGTCGTCTTCCTGCCTGACGAGCCGTATCTCTTCACCGAGGAGGATGCGGCGGCGATCGACGCGCGCACGATCGGCCCGTTCCCCGGCCACCTCTTCACGTGGCACGGCTCGCGGACGATCCTGGGACTGCGGTTTTTGCGAGTGGCGCTAGGAGGTGCCCCGGCGGGGAAGCGCCAACAGGAGAAGGGGGTCACGCAAGGAGGTTAAAGAGCCGGGGCACCTTGAAAGAGACAATATGCCGTATCAGCATAGAAGTCAAGCTTCCAATAACTCTTCGGCCCAACCTCGCATCGTCTCCTCCAGCGCCTCGAGCTGTTTCGTGAAGAAGTGATCCGCGCCGGTGATGATCACGCTCTCCGCGTTGCGCACGTGGGGGATGAGTTTCTCGAGCTTGTTGACGTCGCCGTGCTCGTCCTGCGTGCCGTGGATGAACAGCATCGGTTTCTCGCACGAGCGCAGGTAGCTGAAGTCGTATTTGTTGACCGGCGTACCGATCAGGAACACGGCGTCGACCTCGGGGATCTCGCACGCGGCGCGGCTCGACACCCACGCGCCGAACGAGAAGCCGCCCACGATGAGCTTCTTTCCCGGATGCTTCTTCCTCGCCCAAGTAATGGCCGCGTTCACGTCGGTCACCTCGGCGTTCCCTTCGTCGTGCGTGCCGCCACTCGCGCCGACGCCGCGGAAGTTGAAGCGCAGCGTGGCCACGTTCGCGGCCTCGAGTCCGCGCGCGGCGCGGAAGACGACTTTGTTGTGCAGCGTCCCGCCGCCCAGCGGGTGCGGATGGCAGACCACGGCCACGGCCGCGGGGTCCTGCAGGTCGCGGTAGATCGCCTCGAGACGGCCGGCGCTGCCGTAGAGATCGACGTGGCGGATCGGCTTCGGGTTCACTGCGAGACCCTCACCAGGAGCTGGTCCCCGTCGACGCGCAGCTCGTGCGTCGCGACGGCGATCTCCGGATTGCCGGCGCAGAGTCCGGTCTTCACGTCGAAGCCCCAGAGGTGCCACGGACAGTTGATCTCGTCGCCGATGAGGTCTCCTTCGGCGAGCGGTCCGCCGCGATGCGGGCAGGTGTTGTCGGTGGCGAAGAAGCCGTTCGCGGTGTGATACAGGGCGATGATCTTCCCGCCGGCCTGAAACGATTTCGCCCGGCCGAGGGGCAACTCCGTGACGCTCGCGACTGGAATGAACTCCGACATGCGGGCGCGAAGCGTAGCACGATGCACGCCGCCGCTCACGACAGCCACACGGGGCGCGGAATGCCGCTCCGTCCGACTTCGGCCGACCCGTCCCAGATGCCCGGAATCGGCGTCGCGCACTCGGGGCAGTTGCCGTCCACGAGGCGATACGAAGTGACGCGGAATCCTGTGCGCCCGATGACCAGCGCGGTGCACGACGGGCAGCGCGTGCCTTCCTTGTCGCCGAACGCGCCGGGGATGTTGCCGGGATAGATGTAGCGCAGCCCGGCGCGCTTGCCGATCTCGTACGCGCGCAGCAAGTGCGAAGTCTGCGTGGCCGGATTGTTCATCTTGTAATCCTCGTGGTACGCGGTGATGTGCCACGGGATGTCGCGGTCGACGCCCGCCAGGAACTCGGCGATGCCGGTCAGCTCTTCGTCGGAGTCGTTGAAGCCGGGGATGACCAGCGTGACGATCTCGACCCAGATGCCGCGCTGCTTGAGGCCGACGATCGTGTCGAGCACCGGCTGCAGCACGCCGCCGAGGTCGCGGTAGTGGCGGTCGTGAAAGCCCTTGAGGTCGACCTTGTACATGGTGATGTACGGAGCGATGTAGTCGAGCACTTCCGGGGTGCCGTTTCCGTTCGAGACGTACGAACAGATCAGCCCCTCTTTTTTCGCCTCGCGAAACACTTCGACGGCCCACTCCGAGGTGATGAGCGGCTCGTTGTAGGTCGAGGTGATGACCTTCGCGCCGTGCTGCTTCGCGAGCCGCACGAGCTCCGCCGGCTCGACGTCACGCGGAGGTGCGACGGCCAGCGGATCGCGCAAAGCCTGGGAGGTGACCCAGTTCTGGCAGTAGCCGCAGTGGTAGTCGCAGCCGAGCATGCCGAACGAGAGCGCCAGCGCACCGGGATAGGCGTGGAAGAACGGTTTCTTCTCGATCGGGTCGACCTGCAGCGCCGCGACGTAGCCGCGCGGCACCTTCAGCACGCCCGACTCGTTGTAGCGCACTTTGCAGATCCCCTTCAGTCCGTCGAGGATCTTGCAGCGGTGGCCGCATGCGAAGCAGCGAACCGCGTTTTTCTCCAGTTTTTCGTACAGTTCGCCTTCGACGGTTCGTTCGGAGAGCACAGCGCCGAGGGTGGTTTCGGTGGCAGCCATGCGTGGAAAAACAGCGTCAGCGGCGCCGAAGTTCCAGAAAGCGCGAGAGCTTCGCACTTCGCGCCACGGGCACGTAGCAGGCGAGCGCGAGCAGAAGGCCGGCCACGCCGTCGACGAAGTAGTGCCAGCCGGTGATCATCGAGCCGAGGAAGATCACGATCACGAAAATCGCGAAGATCACTTCGCCGGAAGTCCAGAGACGGCGCATCCAGAGAAAGACGTACATCTGCGCCGCCACGTGCAGGCTGGGAAACGCGCCGATGCCGAAGACGATGGTCGTGCCGCCGATGGTCTGACCGGAGGCGAAGGTCAGCACGTTGCGGTAATTCTTCATCAGCAGCGCCTGAAATCTTTGCGTCGTACGCAACGACTCGCCGTGCACCAGCCAGAGGTCCGGGAAGCGGTAGGCCGGCCCCAGCGACGGCACGAGCATGTACAGCCAGGCGCCGATCAGCCACATCAGCGCATAGCCGTTGGCGAAGGCGATGCGGATGCGGCGGCTCGGCTCCGACAGAAAGTACGCCATGGCGATGACGGTGCTGAGAAAGAAGATGTTCGCGTACGACCAGTCGATGGCGCGCAGGAACGCCGGGCTGTCGAAGAGGTCCAGAAAGAGAATCGTCGGCGCCGCGCCGAGGAAGAGCGTCTGGTCGAGATCCCACAGCTCCTGGTCGAAGAGCCGCGGGTGGTAGACGGGCACGACCAGCTTGATCCAGCCGTACGTGAAGATGATCAGCGACGCGCCGACGATCATGCGGGCTGTGTCGGTGAGCCACTGGCGGCTGCGGATGATTCGAAAATATTCGCGGTCGCGGCGGATCAGCGCGATGACGCCGCGCACGGCCACTCCGGCGAGGGCCTGCGTCGCGATCGACGCCAGCAGGCCGCTGATGCTCTTCAGCGGCGAGCCGACGATCGGCAGGCTCCTCCACGCCAGCGCGACGATGGCGATGAGGTTCAGCGCGACGAACAGCTCGAAGAAGTAGGGCCGTTTCAAGTGGCGCGATCATAAACTCTCGCGCATGTTCATCGAGCGCACCACGCGCGACGCCGTCGCCACGATCACCCTGAACCGTCCCGACAAACTGAACGCCTTCACCGGCACGATGCGGGAGGACCTGCTCGACGCGCTGCGTGCGAGCGAGAGCGATGACGACGTGCGCGTGGTGGTGATCACCGGCGCGGGACGCGCGTTCTGCGCCGGCGGCGACGTGGAGTACATGGCCTCACTGCAGCAGAGCGGCGACCTGGCCTCGTTCCGCAAGCTGCTGGACGCGGGACGCGACGTGATCCTGCAGATCGCCACGATGCCGAAGCCGGTCATCGCCGCGATCAACGGCGTGGCCGCGGGCGCGGGCTGCAATCTCGCCCTCGCCTGCGATTACCGCATCGCCGCGGAGCAGGCGAAGCTCAGCGAGTCGTTCGTGCGCATCGGCCTCCATCCCGACTGGGGCGGCACGTGGCTCCTGCCCCGCCTCGTCGGCCGCGCGCGGGCGCTGGAGCTGATGCTCTCCGGACGGATGATCGACGCCGCGGAAGCACTGGCCATCGGGATGGTCGATCGCGTCGTCGCCGACCTGCCCTCGGAAACCGAGCAGCTCGCGCGCACATTCGCCGCCGCGCCACCGCTCGCCGCCGCCGGAACCAAACGCGCCGTGAACGCAGCCGGTGCGAACGACCTCCGCGCGCAACTCGAGCTCGAGGCCGAGCACCAGCTCGGCTGCTTCCAGTCCCAGGACGCGAAGGATCGCATCGCCGCGTTCGTAACCAGGCGCTAACGCTCTCGTTTCGCCGACGTAGAGGAACGACGAGGGGCCTCCGGCGGGCCGGTGCGACCGGCGGCGCTGCTTGGCCTAGCCTGAATGCACGCCCGTCGACCAAACACGTGTTGGCGCGAAGACTGGGGTCAATCAGCGCTGCCGGTCGTACCGGCCCGCCGGAGGCCCCCGGTCGTCTCCTCTTTGCGCGGGCGCAGTGAAAGCGCCCGCTACTCGACGCGCCAGTACTTCTGGTTGGGGCCGATGCCGGCTTCCATCGGGGTGCCGTCGAGCGGGCAGGCGAACGCCGTCGCCTTGGCGTTCGTCGGGACGCGCAGCACGGCGCCGTCCTTCGGGCAGACGTATTCGCGCTGGGCCATCGGCGAGCGCTCGTAGCGGTCGGTGCGCTTCTTCGAAGGCAAGCGCTGGATGGTTTCGCTGGGCACACCTGCCGCGCCGTTGAGGTACGGCTCGAGGTCGAGACCGTCGACGATCACCTTCGGGCGTTCCATGGCGATGAACGGACGGACCTTGCCGTTGTTCGCCGTGATGATCTTCTCGACCTGATCGTTCTCGCGAACCATCGTCAGCGTGTCGACGCGTTCCCCTTCCTCGACGCGGACGATGGTCGCCGTGGCGGTCCGCTCGACCGTGACGCGGCGGCTGCCGGCGAACTTCGCGTCGACGCCGCCGACCGGCAGCTTCGAGGTGTCGAACTGGATGGATGCCGTAGACGCAAACAACGTGAACACCAACGCCAGTGTCTTCATGAGAGGCCTCCCTGCCGTTATATACGCTGCACGATCACAATGGTCTCGTCGTCCTTCTGCGGCGCCTCGCCGACGAAGGAATCGACCGCGGTGGCGATCTGGTCGCGGATCAGTTCCGCGCTGTACCCGACGTGCTGTTCGAGGAGCGCCTCCAGGCGCTCGTTCCCGAACTCCTCGTCCGCAATGTCCTCGGCCTCGGTGATGCCGTCGCTGTAGAGCACCGCGCACGAGCCGGCCGGAAAGGCACGGGTCGTGGCCACGTACCGCGAGTTCGGCAGGATGCCGATCGGCAGCCCCTGCGACTTGAGCTGCTCCAGCTTTCCGTCGACGATCAGATAGCCGGGGTTGTGGCCGGCGTTCACGTACTGGACGTTCCCGTGCTCGCGGTCGATGGCGACCATGATCATGGTGATGAACTTGTTCTCGGCCGACCAGTTGTGGATGTGGCGGTTGAGCTCCGTCGCCACCTCCCCCAGCCCCCGCCCCTCGGCGAACAGCAGCTGCACGACCGCATGCAGCGCCGACACGAGCAGCGCCGCCGGGATGGACTTGCCGGCCACGTCGGCGACCAGCGCGATGAGGACGCCGTCACGGACGAAGAACGCGTGGTAGTCGCCGCCGACCTGGCGCGCGGGGCGCGACAACGCGGCGATCTCGATGCCGTCCACCCGCGGGATGCTCTTCGGCAGAATGGCGCCCTGGATGGTCGCGGCCAGCTCGAGGTCGCGCTGCATGGCCTGCTTCTCCAGCGCGTCACGGTGCAGGCGCGCGTTCTCGAGCGCGATGGCGACCTGGTTCGCGAAGAGCGCCAGCAGGCGCAACTCGTTGGCCTCGAACGCGCCGATGCCCCCCTCGCGCGTCTCGCGATCCGCCGCGGCGAGCACGCCGATCACGGCGTCGTTGCTCCCCTTGATCGGGACGGCGACGAAGGTCATGCAATCGGGAAAGAGACAGGCGCTGTCGCCCTCGAAGGCGAGCGGCTTTCCTTCGCGGATGAGCTGCTCGCCCAGCTCGGCGTTGAGGAAGTCCTCGCGCACGTCGCCGAAGGAGCGATAGAGGCGGAAGGACTGGTCTTCGCGAAGGAAGAGCGCCGCGCGGCGCGCATTCGTCAGCGAGATCATGCGGAAGAGGATCGCGTCCGCGAGCTCGTCGACGTTGAGGGTCGAGGCGATGGAGAGGCCGATGTCGTACAGCGACTCGAGCTCCCACAGGCGGTACTTGAGCTGGAAATCGCCTTCCCGCGTCTCCTGCATCAGCCGCTGGTTCGTGAGCAGAGTCGAGAGGAACGCCGCGCCGGCGCGGACGAAGGCGACGTCGTCCTCCATCGAATCGTCGATCCGCGGCGTGGAGAGCGCGAGCAATCCGACCGCTTCACGATGCGACTGCAGCGCCACGACCACGGCCGGCGAAGGCAGGACCGAGTCTTCGGCACGCATGTCGACGCTGAGGATCTCGGGTGCGACGCATTGCAGCGACTTGGCGGCCAGTTTCAGATCGCTGCCGCGGCCGTCGCGCAGATAGAGCGCGCCGGAATCGAAACGCGTGTGCCGGGCGAAGGCGTCGAGGATCTGCGTCCCGTGTGCCCCGATCGACATGCGCTCCAGTTGCTGGAGCTCGTGCACGAACTCGGCGAAGCGATGGACCTGGGGCATGGGAGGGGGAGGTTATCAGAAGCGGCGCGGAGGAAAGAGAAAAGAGGAAAGAGGAAAGAGGCGGGCTCGGCGCGGCCACTTTCCTCTTTCCTCTTTTCTCTTTCCTCTCGTCACAGACCCATTTCCCTCTGCGCCGTCTCCTCATCCGTGTAGATGGACGCGTAGTTGGCCAGACCCATGATCTGGAAAGTCTTGTGGATAACGGGAGTGAGGCAGCAGAAGCCGATCTTGCCGCCCTTGTCGATCATCTTCTCGATGATCTCGATGAGGATGCTGATGCCGATCGAGTTGACGATCTTGGTCTCGCGCAGGTTGAGCAGGAGCGAGCGCATGCCTTCGTCCATCAGCTCGTAGGCGCGGTTGGCGATCTCTTCGCCGCCGACGTTGTTGATGTAGCCCTTCGTGTAGAGGACCGCGCCGGTCGTGCCGCGGCGTTCGACGGCGACTCTCAATTCGTCTGTCATGACCTCTTCCCGTGTTTGACCATGTGGATCGTCGTGCCGTCCGGGCGAGTGGAGATTCCGACCTCGTCCATGTGGGCTTCGATGATCTGGAGGCCCCACCCGCGCTTGTGCGCGGCACCGAGCTTCTGGCGGCGAGTACGCGCCTCGGAAACATCGAAACCCTTGCCGCGGTCCGTGATCCAGATGTCGATGCGCGAGTTACCCTCGCCGAGTGAAGTGCCGCGGATTCTTACATAGATGCGTTGATCGGCGCTACCGGAGTGCTCCCTCGCGTTGATGCACGCCTCGATGATCGCGTGGGCCATCTCGTCGATCGATTCCGACGCCATCCCCAGCTCCCGCGCCAGATTGCCGGCCGCACGCGCGGCTGCGATCTCGATGTCCGGGACCATTGGGAGTGTCAGCTCCATCTGGCGTTCGGCCGTGGCGGTCATGGCGAAGTGCTCCGCGCGCAGCCGTCTAGAACGCGAGGAAGAGAGCGGCGGCCGTCTTGACCCAGGCCGGGATGCCGCCGAGCTGGTCGAGCGCCAGCAGCGCCACGGTGTTCAGCGCGAGCATGCTGGGCAGGATGTAGCTGGTCGAAAGGACGTTTTCGAGCCGGGTGCTGCGGGTTTGTGCGACGTTGTTCATGGTTTGCCCCCTCTTTGTTCGGGGCATCCCTAGAGCAACGCGACTGCCACGGCGTTCCGATCAGCTCGAATCCTCCTAAGTTGAAGACGCGGCGTAGTTTACACGATGTGAATCCGAGAGAAAGAGATTTGGGTCACTGTGGCATTCTGGGACATCCGGGGCCAGGGTTCGAAGCTGAACACCGCAAACCGTTACCACACAGTGATTTATCAATGAATGTCCCATTTGTCATCAGTTGGGGCGTTTTGGGACATAGAGTCGCGGCGGCGATAAAGCGTCTTGCGGTCGAGGCCCAAAATCTCGGCCGCTTTGGAGATGTTGCCCTTCGTCGAGGCGAGCACGCGGGCGATGTAGCGCGCCTCCAGCTCTTCGAGCGTGGGGAAGTCGCCGGCCAGACCGCTCGTGGCGCCGGAGCCGGTCGGCTCGTCGGCCAGCAGCAGGTCGCCGAGGTCGATCACGGGGTCGGTGGTGATGGCCAGTGAGGCTTCGATGAGGTTCTCCAGCTCGCGTACGTTTCCGGGGAACGGGTAGCGCATCAACTTCTGGAGTGCCTCCTGGGTGATGCGGACGTCCCGCAGCCCTTCCCGCTTGCCGTATTTGTCGAGGAAGAAGCGGACCAGCTTGGGGATGTCGTCGCGCCGCTCGCGGAGCGGCGGCAGCGTGATCTCGACCACTTTCAAGCGGTAGTAGAGGTCCTGGCGGAACTCCACCTTCTCGATCATCTCCTCGAGGTTGCGATGCGTGGCCGAGAGAATGCGCACGTCGACGGGGATGCGCCGGCGGCCGCCGAGCTTCTCGATCTCGCGCTCCTGCAGCACGCGCAGCAGCTTGGCCTGCAGGGTCATGGGGATGTCGCCGATCTCGTCGAGGAAGATCGTCCCTCCCTTGGCCAGCTCGAACTTCCCCGGGCGCGCCTCGACGCCGGTGGCGACGCCGCGCTCGATGCCGAACAGCTCCGACTCGAGCAGGGTCTCGGGGAGCGCGGCGCAGTTGATGGCCACGAACGGACCGTCTTTCCGCGGCGAGCTGCCGTGGATGAGGCGCGCCACCATCTCCTTGCCGGTGCCCGACTCGCCGCGAATGAGCACGCTGGCCTGCGAGTCGGCCACGCGCGCCACGAGGTCGATCACGCGCTGCATCTTCGGCGAGTCGCCGACCATGAGCCGGTCGGAGTAGTCGCGCAGCATGCGCTGCTTGAGGGCCCGGTTCTCGTCCTCGAGCGTTTCGCGGACGAGGTCGAGCTTGTGGAAGCGGCGCGTGTTCTCGATGGCCGCGCCGCCGATCGAGGCGATGGAATCGAGGAAGCGAAGATCGTCCTCGACGAACGCGCCCGCTTTCGTGGCGCCGCGCACTTCCTTGCCGCCGACGCCGATCACGCCGAGGATCGTGTCGCCGGCGATCATCGGGGCGATGAGGAGATCGCCGCCGGGGCCGCCGAGGAACTTCGAGACCGTGACCATCATCGGCTCGCGCGAGGCCAGCACCTGCTTGACCGGCGGCTCGATGAGCATCAACTCCGGGGCCGCGACCTCGACCCCGAACGTAAAGTGCGTCTGCACGTTCAGCTTCTCGTCGACGGCGAAGGCGAAGCCGGTCGTGGCGTCGAGCACCGACACCGCCCGGTGCATCAGCTCTTCGAGCAGATCGTCCTCCGGCCGCAGCGTGTTCAGCGCGCGGCCGACGTCGTAGAGCGCCTCGAGCTGGAGGAGCTTGCGGCGTAATTCGAATTGAGTCTGCGCCATTAGAGAATCGTTTCTGGTTGCTGGTTACTGGTTGCTGGTGCCTTCAGGCGATGCTGCACCAGCAACTGGTAATGAGCAACCTGGTCAACGTGAATCGTGTCTGGTTGCTGGTTACTAGTTACTGGTTACTGGTGCCTTCAGCCGATGCTGCACCAGCAACTAGCAACCAGAAACCAGCAACCCTCATTTTCCGAGCGCCTTCCGGCACTCGCCGAGCAGAAAGTCCCCGTTCCACACCGCGTAAAACGCCGGATCGAGCGAGTAGATTCTGACGAGCATCGCCGAGGCCTCGTCAAAGTGGCCGGTTTTCATCTGGGTGCGGGCCAGGAAATACATGGCCCGGATGGTGTGCGGGTCCTGCACCTGGCGCTCGACGATCGCTCGAAAGCCGCGCTCGGCCTCGGGGAAATTGCGGCGCTGGTAGGCGCAGAGGGCGCGCTCGTAGTCGCTCGTTCCGCCGCAGGTGGTCGGAGGAGCGGCCAGCGCGGCGGAGCTCAGCAGTGCGAGAATGACGATGCCGGTGCGGATCACACGTACAGTGTGGCCCATGCGGTACCGCACGGGCAACGAGCAACCAGCAACAGGCACCACCACATGCGCTTAGGCATCCTCGGCGGCGGCAGGGCCGCATGGGCATTCGGCTCCGCGTGGAAGCGGATCGGCTGGCCGCTCTCCGGCGTCTGGCTGCGCGACGAGTCGCACAGCCACATCGCGGAGTTGCTCGAGACCTCGCGTCTCGACCTCAACGATCTGGCCGCCGAATCGGAGCTGCTGCTCGTCGCCGTGAGCGACCGGGCCATTCCTGAATGCGCGGCCGCGGTGCCGGAGACCGAGGCGCTGGTGTTCCACGCCAGCGGCGCGCTGCTCGCGCAGCGTGACGGCTTCTCGCTGCATCCCCTGAAATCGTTGCCGCCGGTCGGACAGCCGTCCAATCTCGAAGGCACGCTGCTCGTGTTCGAGGGAGAGCATCGCCGCACCGCGAAGCTCATCGCCGCGGCGGTGGGGGCGCGCTTCTGCGAAGTGGCTCCGGAGCAGAAGGCGCTGTACCACGCGGCGGCGGTGTTCGGATCGAACTACGTCGCCGCGTCTCTGGAGATCGCGCAGCAGGTGATGGAGCGCGCCGGCGTGACGGGCGTGCGCGAAGACCTGGTCGCGCTGGCAACGTCCGCGATCGAGAACTGGCGCGGCAACACCGACGCACGCCGCTTCACCGGTCCGGCCGCGCGCGGGGACCGCGCGGTGATGCAGAGCCACCTCGACGCGCTGCGCGGCGAGCCGCAACTCTCACAGCTCTACGAACTTCTGGCGAGCGCGATCCTTGCTACGCAAAAGTAGCGGGTGCTAGCATCGCTCCCTTCTCGAAGACGGGCGAACGATGGTCTTCTTCAACTACGCGACAATGCAGATGGCGGCGAAGATCGTTTATTACGGTCCGGGCCTCTGCGGGAAGACGACGAATCTTCACCACATCTATTCGAAGACTTCGCCCGGCAGCCGCGGCGAAATGGTCAGCCTCGAGACCGAGACCGACCGCACCCTTTTCTTCGATCTGCTCCCGATCGACGTCGGCGTGATCGGCGGCTTCAAGACCCGCCTCCAGCTCTACACCGTCCCCGGACAGGTCTTCTACAACACCACCCGCAAGCTGGTGCTGAAGGGGGTCGACGGCATCGTCTTCGTGGCCGACTCGCAGAGCGCGATGCTCGAGGCGAACGTCGAGTCGCTGAGGAACCTCCGCGAGAACCTGGCCGAGATCGGCGTCAACCTGGACGAGCTGCCGCTGGTCCTGCAGCTCAACAAACGCGACCTCCCGAACATCGCTCCCGTCGAGACGATGGTGAACGCGATGGACCCGGAGCGCCGCCTCGATTACGTCGAGGCCGTGGCCCGGGACGGCGTGGGCGTGTTCGAGACGCTCAAGCAGATTTCGAAGCTGACTTTGCGGACGCTGCGCCGCCGGATGACCGGCGAGGAGCCGGTGCGCGCCACCCCGCCCGCCGCCCGCGCCTCGCAGTTCAAAGTCCGCGACGAGCACTCGCGCACGTCCGGGCAGACGATCGCCGTCCCCGACATCGCCGAGGTGCTGGCGGAGGTGGACGGGGCGGTGGATGAGGTGGCCCCGCCGCGGTTCGACGCCGATGCCACGATCGCGGTGACGAGCGCGCCGGCGGTGGCCGAGCCGGAGCCGGAGCCGGTAGCACCGGAGCCCGAGCCGGGCGCCGAGCCGGCGAGCGTTCCGGTCGAGGAGCCGGAGCCCGAGGGTGCGCCTGTGCCGGTCACGGAGCCGGAACCGGAAACGCAGCCGGAGCCGCAGCCGGAACCCGAGCCCGAGCGCCTGACCCTCCAGTCGCTCGATGACTTGACCCCTGAACAACCCGCTCCCGCGGCGGAAATCGCCGACGTCGATTTCACGCAGACCGAGAAGCCGCAGCCCGAGCCGGAAGTCAAAACCGTGAAGGTCCGCGGCTCGATGAACGTCATGCAGGAGCTGGAAGCGCTGCGCAAGCGCGCCACGCAGACCACGCCCCGAGCGCCTCGTCGCGACGTCATGGCCGACCTCGCGAGCCTGCGTCCCAAGCGCGACATCCATCGCACCCTTCAGCTCAGCGTGCCGGGGGACCTCCTCGCTCGCACGCGAACCGTTCGGGTTACACTATCGTTCGAGGACGGAGACGCCGGAGTGCTCGAGACCCGGGACCAGCAGCTGGAACTGGGCGACACTTCTGACGTGCAAAGCCTCTCGGTCAATCTGAAAATCGATCTCTCATAGGCCGCCGCGGCCGGGGATGCGAGGGGGAGCGCGATGCGCAACACATTCTTGTTGTCAGTAACGGCGTTGTTTGCGATTTCCTGCGCGAGCACGACTCCCGCACCGGTGCCGATCCCCACTCCCGCGGCCCCGCAGGTTCCTTCGGCTTCGCTCAGGACAAGCCCGGCGAAGCTCGACGCCGAGGCCTTCCGCAAGGAGCTCGAGGCGGCCTACACACACATCCTGGCGCGCACCGACAAACCCACGCCGCCCGCTAACGCGCAGGTCGTCGACATCGAGGCCGCCGCGTCGATCCCCATCCCGGAGCACCGCACCATCAACTCCGCCGTCCGCCTCTTCAGCGTGGACATGAAGCAGAGCATCCAGACGTCGCTGATCCGCTCTGCCAAGTACAAGAGCCTCATCGACAAGGCCCTGGCCGAGCAGAAGCTGCCGAAAGGCCTGGCTTACCTGCCGGTGATCGAGAGCGCGTATCTGCCGACGCTCACTTCGCGCGCCGGCGCGTACGGCATCTGGCAGTTCATGCCCGACACCGCGCGCGAATACGGTCTGCGCGTCGACTGGTGGGTGGACGAGCGCGCCGACCCGGAACGCTCCACGCGCGCCGCGGCGAAGTACCTCAAGGACCTGCACCGCATGTTCGACGACTGGGCCCTGGCCCTGGCCGCGTACAACTGCGGCCCCGGCCGCGTGCGCCGCACGCTCAAGGAAGCCGGCGCGTCGTCGTTCTGGGAACTGCTCGACAACGGCCTGCTCCCGAAGGAAACGCGCGGCTACGTCCCCACGTTCTACGCCACGCTCCTCATTGCCAGTGACCCCGCCACCTACGGCTTCACGCTCGGCAAACCTCACGAGGCCGAGGCCAAAGGGGTCGAGGTGCGCGGACCGGTCTCGCTGGCCTACATCGCCGAGACCATCGACGTCGACGAGGATGTGCTGAAGGAGCTCAATCCGGCATTGCGCAGAGGTGTCGTTCCCCCGGGACGCACCGCCGTCCGCGTCCCCGCAAAGCACGCCGACACGCTCGTCGCCCGCGCCGACACGCTCCGCGAGGAAGATGCGTACCTGAAGTACTGCGCGTTCAAGCTCCGCGAAGGCGACTCGATCCAGCAGCTGGCCCGCAAGATCGGCACGAAGCCGGAGACGATCCTGGCCATGAACAATCTCGACGAGAAGGATCGCCTCGACGCCGGCGACTCGATCTACCTCCCCGTCCGCGCCCGCGAGCTCGGCACCCTGCTCTCCCGCAACGAGTCGTATTACGCGGTGCAGAAGGGCGACACACTCTTCTCCATCGCCAAACAGAACGGCCTGACCGTGGCCGAGCTGCGCGAGCTGAACGAGCTGGCCCAGGACGCGACGCTGAAGCCGGGCCAGCAGTTGCGCGTCTCGGGACCGGAGACGCTCGCCGCCGGCGGCATGTAGTCGCCCGCTGTATCGGCGGCAACAGGGAACGACGGGAGGCCTCCGGCGGGCCGGTGCGACCGGCGGCGCTTGTTGGCCTAGCCTGAACGCACGCCCTGTCTACGAAACACGTGTTTGCGCGCCGACTGGGCTCAATCAGCGCCGCCGGTCGTACCGGCCCGCCGGAGGCCCCTGGTCGTCCTTGTTCCCGCGAATACGGCGAGAGCATATCCTCGGCGTATGTTCGCGCGCGTCCTGCTCCTGCTCGCACTCGCCCTCCCCCTCTCCGCACGGGTCGTTCGCGTCGACGTCGCGTCGCGCAGCGACATCGCGTACGGCTACGAGCGCATCGACGCCAAAGTGCACTTTGCCGTCGATCCGAAGAATGCGCACAACCGCGCCATCACCGACATCGACCTCGCCTCGTCGCACGAATTCGCGGCCGACCTGGTCCTGCTCCGCCCGAAGCACGGCGGCAATGACACGCTCTTTCTCGAAGTGCCGAACCGCGGCGGACTGGGACGCTTCTCCGATCCGGCACGCGACTCCTTTCCGTTCGTGCGCGGCTACACGCTGGCGTGGCTGGGGTGGCAGTTCGACGTTCGCGACGAAGCGGGACGGCTGAAGTTCTACGCGCCGGTGGCCAAGGGCGTGCGCGGCAAAGTGCGCAGCGACTTCGTCGTCGAGACGAAGACCGCCGAGCACACCATCGGCCACTTCATCTCCGGCACCATCGGCGGCAAAGGCTACCCGGTCGCCGACCGCAGCGACGCCGTCCTGACCGAGCGTGACGACGTCACCGCGAAGCGCCGCACCATTCCGCGCACCAAGTGGCGCTTCACCAGCGACAGCACCATCGCCCTCGACGGCGGCTTCGTACCGGGCAGGATCTACGAGATCGTCTACACCGCCGCCGATCCGGCCATCGTCGGCATGGGTCTCGCCGCAGTACGCGACTTCGTTTCATACGCGAAACACGATCCCAACGCCATCGCCCGAGTGAAGACGGCCTACGGCTTCGGCATCTCGCAGAGCGGCCGCTTCCTCCGCCACATGGTCTACGAAGGCTTCAACGCCGACGAGGAAGGGCGGCAGGTCTTCGACGGGATGCTGGTGCACGTCGCCGGCGCCGGGCGCGGCGGCTTCAATCAGCGTTTCGCCCAGCCGTCCCGCGACGCGCAGCCGATCGTCCCCGCCTTCTATCCCGTCGACGTCTTCCCCTTCACCGACGATGGCCTGCTCGCTCGCGCGAAGACGGAGAACGTCGTCCCGAAGATCTTCTACATGAACACCGGCTACGAGTACTGGTCGCGCGGCGGATCGCTGATCCACACCACGCCGGACGGCACCAGGGACGTCGAGCCCGCGCCCACGTCGCGGATTTATGCCCTGGTCGGCCACGGTCACATCGGCGGCCCGTTCCCGCCGGAGAAGCCGGCCAACGCGCAGTCGCCGCAGAACTTCCTCAACTACTGGCCGCTCACGCACGCGCTCATGGACGCGCTGGACGCGTGGGTGAAGAAGAACACCGAGCCGCCGCCGAGCCGCTACCCGCGCATCGCCGACGACACGCTCGTCCGCGCGCGCGGCATCCCGTTCGCCTATCAGCCTTACCTCGACGAGAAGCCGCGTTACGTCGCCCTCGTCCCCGCCACCGACGAAAACGGCAACGAGCTCGGCGGCGTGCGCATGCCCTACCTCACCGTCCCCGTAGCCACGTTCCGATCCTGGAATCTGCGCGACGCCTCGACCGGCTTCCCGCAATACCGGGCCAGTTTCCTCGGCGCCGTGATCCCCTTCCCCAAAGAGAAGCTGCCACCCCGCCACGAGTACCTCGGCCGCTTCACCGCCGAGACGCTCAAGCTCATCGACGAGCGCTACCTCGTCCGCGAGGATGTGTACGACCTCGTCAAACGCGCCGGTGAGTTGTACGACTGGGTTGCGGCGCCAGAACGGCTCTCACGCTAAGGACTCCATTCGCAAAGTTCGAGCACAGGGTTCGCGTTCGGCACACGTTCCACCGCCCACGAGGGGGCGGGCCGAAGCCGCTTATGTTCCATGCTCGCCGCGAGAGTGCCGAACGTAGGGCGGTGCTTCAGCCCGCCCGGCGCTCGCGAGGAATGACCATCCGACACCGCGACCGCGCCCTCACGGCTCTATGACCGAATTGAGCAAATGCATAGAGAAATAGTGGGCCGACCATTTCTTTCGCTACGAACGCCGACAATGCGCACAAATTCGCCCGCGTAAAATGGTCGTCAACCAGATCTTCCCGGTCCGCGACCACTTCCGCCGGGTCGCCTCACCATATCGGTGAGGTCGAGCAACCCAACCGGCCACGTTGAGCGACTCCATCTGGTGGGTCGACCGACTTCAGCGTGAGGTCACGCCACCCACCGCATCACGTGTGACAACCCCATCGAGCTCTCCGTCGACTATTTCCACGACGTCGACCGACGTCATCGGCGAGGTCGTCCAACCCATTCGACGACGTCGAGGCACCAAATCCATTCCGTCAAAAAACCGGACGCGTGGGATCAACCAACCGCGTCGATATGGTCCGCCACGTCACCGAAGTGGTCGCGCACGATTTCAATGACGCCGGTGGACGTCACCGATCAGGTTGCGGGACGGAATCGATCCCGTTGATTCACGCTGCGGCTGCGGTCGTTCGATGTCACCGTCGGGTTGCGAGACGTACCGGCCGGGGTCTGCAACCTCCGGTATCTGGTAGCAGACGCAATTCGAGCCGTCGAAGAACCCAGGCGATCGGGTCGCAGAGCGGCCGAGGTGGGTGCCGCAACCTCTCGCGATGGGTTCGTTCCCGTTGTCGCTAAGTACAACTCCCCGGAAGAAAGGGTCCGGAGATTGCGAGCGGCGATCGGTCAGATGCGTGGCGCCGCGACGAGGCGATGCGGCGTCATCGCTGAGGAGCGACAACGAAGCAGACGGCGCCGCGCCGCCACGCGATCTGTGATCGAATTTAGCGATGGATTACTAAGGTCACGTAACGTCTCGGCCGGGTGACAGCATCATTCACCGACATCTCCGCCGCGCCTCAGCATTGCCGTCGAGCGCATCGTGCCGGGCCACCCAGAGCAGCACGACGCGCACGACGCACGCATCGCACGCTCGAGGCCGAAAGGGCGCGGCCGCCCTAGTGTCGTGTCACGCCTAAAAACGTGGGTTATTCGCGAGCGCCGGTGGGCTGGATGCAAGTCGACGCGACGCAGGCGATGCTGGGGCATCGTTGAGGAGCGGCGGCGCAGCAGACGGCCCGCCGCCGCGAAGAACCCACGTTTTTAGGCCTGACACGACACTAGTGCAGCACTGCCCTGGGAACTAGCAACCAGAAACCAGCAACAACCCCACCGTCACTTCCGCTTCTTCTTTTTCGCGGCCGCGCCACTCACCGCTTCCACACCCTTGTCCCGAAACGCCCACCACAACGCGAACGCGATCGCGTACATCAGCACCAGCCGGTAGAAGTGGTTGGCGACGCCCCAGACGTTGCGTTCGAGATCGCTGTAGTGAACCTTGCTCCACATCCCCAGCTTGGCCACGTAGATCGACATCACCTCGGCCACCATGCCGAAGACGTGCGTCAGCGCGAGCAGGCCGGCGGCGACGAGGAAGCCGCCGATGTTGCGGTCCGAGAACGTCCGCTTCGACGCGGCGAAGAGCGCCACCAGCAGGATGACGTTGAACGTCAGGTCGCGCAGCGGCACCGCGGGACGTTTCGAGCGGCGGTCAAAGTCGGTGCGGTCGACGGTGATGTAGCCGTCGTCCGCGCGGCGAAGCTGCGTCACGGCCGGCTTCTCGAACGCGCGGATCACCTTCTCCGCGCCCGCCGCCACGGCGCGGTCGTAGAGCGGCGTGAACATGACCCAGAGCGCCAGCCCGGCCAGGAAGCCGGCGAATGCCTTAAGTGCGAGTCGCCAGTCGAGCCGGGGCAACGCGTGCGCTCCAGATGAGGAAGAAAAGAATCGCGGCCAGGATCACGAGGATCTGCCAGACGGCGGTGTGAAACATGTCGAAGAGCTTCGGCTGGTACGCGCCGAGGAGGTACAGCGTCACGATGCGCACCGCGTTCAGCAGTTGCACCACCAGCGCGCCGAGCCCCAGTCCCGCCAGCCGCGCCTTGAGCGAAGCCGGGAACGCCACGATCGACGCGAGCAGGATCAGCATCGCCTCGACGCCGTTGCAGCCGTTGTTGATGTTCACGCCGAAACGCGACGAGCTGATGACCGTCCCGCTGATCGTCACCGGCTGCCCGATGGCTTTCAACAGCGACCCCGAAACCGCCGCCACTCCCTGCGTGAACGGCACGATGACGTGATCGTTGACGGGGTTCCACGCGATCAGCAGATACGCGGCGATGAGGATGACGAAGAATTTGACGAGAAAGAGGACCTGGGTGCGCTGCATTGGACGGCCGGGATGGTAGCAGAGGTGAACGCTCTCATCGCACCTCGGGAAAGGAAGACGACCAGGAGGCCTCCGGCGGCCGGTACGACCGGCAGCGCTTGTTGTGCCCATGTCGTCGCGCAAACACGTGTTTCGTCGACAGGCGTGCGTTCAGGCTGGGCCAAGCAGCGCTGCCGGTCGTACCGGCCCGCCGGAGGCCTCCCGTCGTATCCCTCCGGAGTCCAACGAAGCTGATCCCACATCGCTCGGAATACACCCGCCGATGCCTCGTTATAGACGCCGGCAATCCCTGCAATGGCCTCCCGCCGCTCGCTGCCGAAAATCCTTTCAGGACTGATCCTGCTCCTCGGCGTCTGGGCGCTGAAGGCCAAAGGCCTGCTGATCCTTTTCGTCGAAAAGGTGCGCGTCTTCTTCGTCAATCCGTTTGAAGGCTTCGGGGCGATGCAGTACGCCGTGGCCGGGGGCTCGTTCGTCGTCACCATCGCCGCCTACACGACGCAGTACCCGCTCGGCGTCGTGACCGGCTTCGTCGGCATCACCCTCATCCACGAGATCGGGCACGCCGTGGCCATCCGCGCGAAGGGGCTGCGGGCCGGTTTCATGGTCTTCATCCCGTTCATCGGCGGCGCGGTCACGCTCAAGGACCAGCCGCGGACCGTGTTCGACGACGCGATCATCGGACTGGCCGGCCCGTTCTTCGGGACCATGGCCTCGCTGGCGGTGCTGCAGGTCTACAAATGGACCGCCGACCCGCTCTACCTCCTGATCGCGTTTCTCGGGTTCGCGCTCAACCTGATCAACATGATCCCGATCGGCATGCTCGACGGCGGACGCATCTCCGCGGCCATCTCCAAGTGGATGTGGGTTTTCGGCGGCGGCGCGATCATCTACAAAGTCGTCGACCAGCCCAATCCGCTGTTCATCCTCATTGCCGTGCTCGCTGCCTTTCAGGTCTACGCCTCGATCGTGCGCGAGAAAACCGACCCGCATTTCTACGAGATCACCGGCGCCCAGCGCGCGGCAATTGCAATCCTCTATTTCGCGTTGGTGATTTTCCTGGGGCACCAGTTCTGGATGACGCTCGACCGTCTGGACCTGCTCCGGCAGTGATTTGATAAGGTTCTAAAGAAT
>DASVSV010000418.1:0-24447 GCA_036387915.1 Thermoanaerobaculia bacterium | reverse complement strand
AAGGTCACCGGGAAGCATCGTGCGGAGATTGCCGGAAAGGGCCATGAAGGGACGGCGATTATAGTGGACAAAAAAAGAGCGGCGGGCCCTGACTGCCCGCCGCTCGCCCGCCGCTCCCGGCGCCTCGAAAAGTTCAGAAGTTAAGAGCGTACGGTGCGCTTCTTCGTATCCGCCACGGTCACTGTGACCCTGGCCGTCCCGACGTTGCCCGTCGAGTCCTGCGTCTGCACGGTGATGGTGTAGACCCGGTCGGTCTTGCTGTTCCCGGCGCGCTCGGCGCGGAGTTGCAACGTCATCGGCCCGGTGATCTTCCAGTCCGGTCCCATGTCGCCGTCGCCCGTGCCGTTGACCGGCTGGTTGGAGGAGACGGAGAGGATCTTCACCGCCGGCATCGGGTCGACCGCGTCCACCACGGTGGCCGTGACGACGACGTTGATCATCTGATGGTTCGGCGGCCAGAGCGAGGCCGGCGAGGCGGAGATGCTCGTCACGACGGGCGGCGTCGTGTCCTCGACCGTCACCTGGAAGGCGGTCGAGTCGGCATTGTTGCGCGTGTCGGTGGCGGTGCAGACGACGTCGGTCACTCCGAACGCGAACGCGGAGCCGGAGGGCGGCGCGCAGTTCGGAATGATGTCGCCGTCGACGACGTCTTCGGCGGTGACGACGTACGTCACGCTCGCACCGGCCGGCGAGGTCGCTTCGGCGGTGACCTGCGCCGGCGCGGTGATGACCGGCGCCGTGGTGTCGGAGACCGTCACGTTGAACGAGCCGCTTCCGGCGCCGGCGGTGCAGTTCACGGCCGCGGTGCCGAGGGCGAAGGTCGAGCCGGAGGCGGGCACGCAGACGACCGGCGTACCGTCGTCTGAAGTTGCCGTGAAGGTGACGACCGCGCCGGCAGGGCTGGTCGCTTCCTCCAGCATGTCGTCCGGCAGGATCAGCACCGGCGCGCCGCCGGCTACCCGCACCCGGAAGGAGCCGAACGAGGAGTTGAAGTGCGCGTCCGTCGCACGGCACTGCACGGTGGTGCTGCCGGGACTGAACGTGGAGCCCGAGGCGGGCGAGCACGATACGGTGACCGATCCGTCGACGTTGTCGACGGCGGTGGCGCTGTACGTCACGACCGGATCGGGGCTGTCGACGTCGGCCGGCAGAGCGAGCACCGGCGGAGTGGTGTCCGTGACGATGACCTGGAAGGAGCCGGTCGCGGTCCCTGACGTGTTGGTGGCGCTGCAGGTGACGCTCGTCGCTCCGAGCACGAACAGCGAGCCGGAAGGATGCGTGCACGTCAGGTCGCCGTCCGATGCCCCGGCCTCGTAGGTGACGTTCGCGCCGCGCACGCTCTCCGCCTCGGCGCCTACGATCTCCGGAAGAGACAGCACCGGAGGTCCGTCGCCGCCCGTGTCGGGCACCACCACGGTGAAGCATGCCGGGCCGTGCGTGCGTACGCCGCCCTGGTCGATCGAGCGCACGACCAGGCAATGCTGTCCTTCGACGCTCAGCACCTCGACCGGCACCCAGACGATGACGTGGTTGTCGGACGCGAACTGCGCCTCGACTTCGACGGCACCGTCGAAGAGGACGGTCGTCTGCACGCCACCGGTGAGACTGGAGCCGTAGATGTCGATGAAGTCCTCGCCGCTCGGGGAGAACGACGTGGGAGAGACCCGCGTGATGTCGGCCTGAGCCGCCAACGACAGGACACACAAAAGGCCTGCAAGGACTGCTGATTTGACGCGCATGAGTGGCAGTATGCGCCCAAATCCGGGGCGGAAGCATAAACTTCGCGCGATGACTGACCGCCCCGTTTTTTATTCTGAGACCGATCTCCATCAGCGCGGATTTAATTCTTCCAACGATCTCGGAGCTCCGGGCAAGTTCCCGTACACGCGCGGCCCGCAGGCCTCGATGTATCGGGGCAAACTCTGGACGATGCGGCAGTACGCCGGCTTCTCCACCGCCGCGGAGTCGAATGCGCGCTACCGCTACCTGCTCGAGCGCGGCACGACCGGACTCTCGGTCGCCTTCGACCTGCCGACGCAGATCGGGATGGACTCGGACGACGCGCGCGCACGCGGCGAGGTCGGCAAGGTGGGCGTGGCCATCGACTCGATCGCGGACATGGAGACGCTGCTCGACGCCATCCCGCTCGACGAGGTGTCGATCTCGATGACCATCAACGCGCCGGCGTCGATCCTCCTGGCGCTGCTGCTGGTGGTGGCGGAACGGCGCGGTACGGAGTGGTCGAAGCTGAGCGGCACGATCCAGAACGACATCCTCAAGGAGTACGCCGCGCGCGGGACGTACATCTTCCCTCCCGCGCCGTCGCTGCGCATCGTCACGGACATCTTCGAGTTCTGCGCGCGCGAGGTGCCGCGGTGGAACACCATCTCGGTCTCCGGCTACCACATCCGCGAGGCGGGATCGACGGCGGTGCAGGAGGTCGCCTTCACGCTGGCGAATGGGCTCCAATACGTGCAGGCGGCGGTGGAGCGCGGACTGGACGTCGACTCGTTCGCGCCGCGCATCTCGTTCTTCTTCAACTCTCACAACGATTTCATCGAAGAGGTGGCGAAGTTCCGCGCGGGCCGTAAGCTCTGGGCGAAGCTGATCACGGAGCGCTACTCACCCAAAGATCCGCGCAGCGTGGCGTTGCGCTTTCACGCGCAGACGGCCGGCTCGACCCTGACCGCGCAGCAGCCGGAGAACAACGTCATCCGCGTCGCCTACCAGGCCATGGCCGCGGTCCTGGGCGGCTGCCAGTCGCTGCACACCAACAGCCGCGACGAAGCGCTGGCGCTGCCGACCGAGGAGTCGGTGAAAATCGCGCTGCGAACGCAGCAGATCCTCGCGCACGAGAGCGGCATCGCGTCGACCGCCGATCCGCTGGCCGGCTCGTACGCGATCGAGGCCATGACGCTCGACATCGAGCGCGAGGCACGGATGCTGATTGAGAAGATCGACGCGATGGGCGGCGCCACCGCGGCCATCGAGTCGGGCTTCATGCAGCACGAGATCGGCGACTCGGCCTACGTCGCGCAGCGCGCGCTGGAAGAGAAGCGCGCCATCGTCGTGGGCGTAAACGAATTCACGGACGAGGAGCGCACGACGCTGCCGATCATGACCATCGACGAGAGCGTCGAGCGCGAGCAGGTCGCGCGCCTGACCGCGTTCCGCGCCAATCGCACCGGCGAGTGGCAGGGCGCACTCACGCGGCTCGACGCCGCCGCGCAATCGAGTGAGAACCTGATGCCGCTGATCGTCGACTGCGTGCGCAACGAGTGCACGGTCGGCGAGATCGTGAACGCGATGAAGCAGACCTTCGGTGAGCATCGCGAGCAGGGCTTCTGATGCGCTTCGGCCGCCAGCGCACGCCGCGCGATTACGTCACGCTGGGCCTGCTCCTGGCCGGCTTCACCGGCCTCGCCGTCGCCTTCTGGATGCTCACGCTGAACTGGGCCGGCGTCCTGCTGCCGATCGGCTTCGTCATCGGCGCGTGGTCGCAGCTCCGCGGCGAAGTGCGCGAGCTCGAGCTGCGCCCCGACACGCTGCTCGTGCGCACGTTCTTCCGCGAGTACCCCATGCCGCGCGCGCACATCCGCGGCGTCGTCCGCACACCGGGCGGC
Source organism: Thermoanaerobaculia bacterium (assembly GCA_036387915.1). Classification (GTDB taxonomy): domain Bacteria; phylum Acidobacteriota; class Thermoanaerobaculia; order Gp7-AA8; family Gp7-AA8; genus QHVT01. The sequence continues at coordinate 20,824 of DASVSV010000418.1, read as the reverse complement.
GTGATGGTGCAGGTCGCGAACGGAAATCGCTACGCGGTCACGCCGCCGGACGTTTTGTCCGACGACGTTGCGCGCGCGCTCGAGCAGTGGCTCGCTACTGGAAGGCCGAACACGACGTAGAACGTCGTCGACACCTTCGACCCGGTCATCGCTACTTCTTCTTCCACTCCTCCATCATCTGCACGAAGTCGCTGAACAGATAGAAGGAGTCGTGAGGTCCGGGCGCGGACTCGGGGTGGTACTGGACCGCGACGGCGGGGTGCCGGCGGTGGCGGAAGCCTTCGAGGGTCTGGTCGTTGAGGTTGATGTGCGTGTACTCGACGTCGTTCTCGCTCAGCGAGTCGGGATCGACGGAGAAGCCGTGGTTCTGCGCCGTGATCTCGACGCGTCCGGTGCGCATGTCCTTCACCGGGTGGTTGCCGCCGCGATGACCGAACTTCAGCTTGTACGTGCGGCCGCCCAGGGCCAGGCCGAGGAGCTGGTGGCCGAGGCAGATGCCGAAGATCGGCACCTTGCCGACCAGCTGGCGGATGTTCTCCTGCGCGTACGTGACCGGCTCCGGATCGCCGGGGCCGTTGGAGAGCAGGACGCCGTCGTAGCCGCGGTCGAGGATTTCGTCCGCGTGCGTCGTGGCCGGGTAGACGGTGACTTCGCAGTTCTGCTTCGTGAGCTGGCGGAGGATGTCGCGCTTGACGCCGAAGTCGTAGACCGCGACGCGCAGCGGCGATTCGCCGGCCTGTTCGAATGCATACGGACGCAGTGCGGTGACGCGCTGGACGAGGTCGAGCCCGGACATGGACGGCGACTTCTTCAGCTCGGCGACGATGGCGTCGACCGAGCGCGCGGAGTCGCTGGTGATCATCCCGCGCATGGCCCCTTCGTTGCGGATCTTGCGCGTCAGCGCGCGCGTGTCCACGCCGGCGATGGCGGTGACGCGCGTACGGCGAAAGTACTCGCCGAGGGAGAGCTCGGCGTGCGCGCTGGACGGCTCGTCGATCGCGTCGCGGACCACGAAGCCCGCCACCTGCGGCTCCTCGCTCTGCTCGACGGCGCTCTCCACACCGTAATTGCCGATGTGCGGATACGTCATCACCACGATCTGAAAGCGATAAGAAGGGTCGGTGGCGATCTCTTGATAGCCGGTCAGCGAGGTATTGAAAACGACCTCGCCGATCGCGTCGTCGGTCGCGCCGAACGACTCCCCTTCGTACACCGTGCCGTCTTCGAGAACCAGTCTTGCCTGTGCCATGAGCGCGGCGATTATATGGGGCGGGTCGGGTCGGCAGTTCCTCGGAGTTCCTCGGAGTTCCTCGGGTTCCTCGGTGACCGCCGACTCCGAGGAACCCGAGGAACCCCGAGGAACTGCCGAGGAACTAAAATCACTCGTACCGCAGCGCTTCCACGGGATTGAGCCGCGCCGCGCGCATGCTCGGCAGAATGGTAGCCAGGAACGAGACCAGCATCGAGAATCCGGCGATCACCAGCAGGTCGACGGGCCGCGTCACGAACGGGATCGACGACACGAAATAGACCTCGGCGATCTCGGGCGGGAACGAGATCAGCTCGTAGCGCGTGATCACCCAGCAAATCAGCGAGCCGAGGGCCACGCCGACGCCGGTGCCGGCCAGTCCGACGATCACGCCGTACCAGATGAACACGCGCCGCACGAGCCGGCGATCGGCGCCCATCGAGGTCAGGATGCCGATCTCGCGACGCTTCTCCTGCACGGTCATGATCAGCGTCGAGACGATGTTGAACGTCGAGACGAACACGATCAGACCGATGACGATGAAGAGCACGAGCTGCTGGATCTGCAGCATGCCGAAGAGCTGCCGGTTCATCTCGCGCCAGTCGTTGACCATGTAACGGTTGCCGGTGCGCGACTTCAGCTCGGCGATGACGCGGTCGATGTCGGCGCCCGGCTGCAGCTTCACTTCGACCACCGTCGCGGTCGCGCCCGCGCCGAGGAGCTCGCGCGCTTCGGCGAGATCGAGGAAGAGCCAGCGCGCGTCGAATTCGTGGAAGCCGGTGGCGAAAACGTTCGTGACGATGAACGTCGCCGAGCGCGGCATGAAGCCCTCCGCTCCCTGCGCCGCGACGGTGATGCTGATCGCGTCACCGCTCTGCACGCCGAGCTTCGTGGCCATGTACTTGCCGACCGCGACGCCACGCTCGCCGTCCTTGGTGAGGAAGGTCTCCCGCGGCCCGATGACCTTGGCCAGCATCGGCGAAGTCCGCCCCCGCGTCGGCTCGATCCCCTTGATCGTGACCTCGGAACCGGTGGTGTTGGTCTCGGTGGTGACGATGGCGTGCTGGAACAGCACCGGCGACGCATGCGCGACCCCCGCGACTTCCCCGAGCTTCGACGCCAGCTCCTCCGGCTCCACGATCTGCGTCCCGACGGAGTAGACGAACACTTCCGCGTTCCCACCCAGCAGCTTGCTCTGCAGATCGCGCCGATACCCGGTCATGAGCGCCATCGAGATCACCAGCGCCATCACCCCGATCACCAACCCCAGCACCGACACCAGCCCCACCGCCGACACGAGCTTGTCAGTGGGCCGGCGCAGATACCGCCAGGCGATGTGGCGCGCGAGGTTCATGGCGCGCGCATTCTACGCGCTGCGTTCAGGAGCAATGCCGGCAAGTGTCAGCGTGACAAAGTCCAGTCAAGGAATTGCCGAGGGAACTCGACGCGTGCGTAGCACGCCGAAAGAAAATAGCCCCCGGCTTCCAGCCGGGGGAACCAGCGCCCCTTTCGTCCAGCCCGTGTAGCGGGCGACAGATCAGGCTCCGGGACATCTGCAAGGCCGAACGTATGGCCACACAGCTACACCTCGATGAGGGTCGACATAGTCTTCTCGTCGCGGCATTGTCTGGACGTGGTCTATCGCCCGCTACGCGGGCTGGAGACGTGGGTGTCGCGGTCCCCCGGCTGGAAAGCCGGGTGCTATTTTCTTCAGCATGCTACGCACGCTAAACGGACGCGCATCGGCGCTGGGAATACCGTTCATGTGCGACGGCTTCGGCAGAGCATGACCAACGTTCGACAGCCCGGAGAAGCCAAGACCCGCAACGGTGAAGTCTCACTCGAGTCGGAGCCGGTCGACATCAGCACATTACGCGGGTTCTTGCAGCGGCGAGGTCGCCGCGTTTCGCTGCGCGCGATGGAGCTCGCGATGCGGCACGGAGCTGTGGGGCGACTGCCCGAGTAATCCTCCGCCCCGCTCCTGCGCGCTGCGCCCTGCTCACTGCGCCCTGACGACGCGCCCCGCGCCCCGCGCCCTGCTCACTGCGCCCTCACAATCCGCCCCTCCACGTCCGTCTCCACCGTCCCTTTCGCGCGGATGTAGGCCTCCGTCACCTTGCGAAAGTCGGCCTCGCGGTTCGTGTTCACCTTGGGTGGGCGGTTGGCGTCGTTGAAGAGGGTGAAGCCGTCGCCTTCGCCGTTCTGGTACATGTAATCCAGCGTCGAGGCGGTGTAGGTCGCGTTGAGGTCGAGCGGTTTGCCGCCGACCAGCACGTCGGACGCGTTCACGATGTATTGCCCGTTCTGCGGCCGGTAGGTGAACGACATGCCCGAGATCTGGAGGAACCGGCCGTCGCCGGCGTCGGCGCGGGAGACGCCGTTGCGGAGCAGGTCGAGCAACTGCTGTCCCGTGACCGGGAACGCCACCAGTGAGTTGCCGAAGTAGAAGATCCCCTCCATGTCGTAATCCGTGATCGGGCCGGGAGGGATGTTGTCGTTGATGCGGATGCTGCCGCCGTTCACGAACGCGACGTCGGTCTGCATCTGCTCGCGCGCGACGTCGGCCAGCAGGTTGCCGAGGGCGCTCTCGCGGCCGCGGACGACCGGCTCGACGCCTTCGAGCAGGTTCTTCGTCTGGCCGATGGTCTCGTTGCCGCCGAGTTTCTGCGACAGCTCGCCGAGCCAGTACTGCACGCGCGCGTCGACGTCCGGATCCTTCGGAATCGTGGTGTCGAGCACCACCCGCACCGGCGTCGTGCGCACGCCGTCCGCGTCCACCGTCACGTCGTAGACGATCACACTCTTCGCGTCCGCGTCCGCCTTGGTGATCCACGCGCGGCCGACCTGCTGCTGCGCGTAGAGATGATCGTGTCCGCCGATGACGAGGTCGATCCCCGGCACGGCGGTTGCCATGGCCACGTCATCGGCCATGTCCTGATGCGTCAGCGCGATGACGACGTCCGCGCCGTTCTGGCGCATCGTCTCGTTGACCTCGCGGGCTTCGTCGATGACGTTGGAGGACTGTACGTAAGACTTCTTGAGCCCGTACAGCAGGCCGAAGATGTCGACCCGCACGTCGCCGACGTTCACCGTGAACACGTCGCTCTGCTTCGGGAACTTCTGATTGCACTCCGGATTGCACCAGCGCGTGTTCGCCGACACCCACTGAAACTGTGACTCGTTGAGCCGGTCGATGAGGATCTTCGGATCGCTGGGATCGAACTCGTGGTTGCCGAACGTGACGATGAAGTTCCGGTCGTCTCTCGTCGCGTCGCCGTCGAGCCGATTCATGATGTCGATCATCGGCCGCGCCTCGAGGTACTTGCTCATCACCGACGGGTAGAGCAGGTCGCCCGCATGCAGCACGATCACCGGCGTGCCGTCGGACTCGAGGTGCTTGCGCAGCGTGCGGATGCGCGCCATTCCGCCGCTGTTGCCACCTTCGAGACCCTCGATCTTGTAGACGTCGTTGAGCTGCAGGATTTTGAATCGCGCGACCGGCTTCTTCGGCACCGTTGCGCACGCACTCAGAAAGAAGACGAGCAGAAACGGCACGGCAATCAGATGACGACGCATGCCGGCATTCTACGTGTGTAGGCTTGTCGCATGCGCCGGCTTTCCACCGCCGCGGCGGTCGTTTTCGTGCTGTTCGTCTATGCCTTCTTCGGGAGCATCGGCGAGCTGGCGTTTCCGCGCGTCTATTGGGATCAGGGCTTCGGCAAGCCGGCCGACGGCTATTACGCAAGCCTGGCCGAGGGATTTCTGCGCGGGCAAGTGAGCATGGCGCATCGTCCCGATCCGCGGCTGACGGCGCTGCCGCATCCCTACGATTACGAGGCGCGCGTCGCGAACAAGGTGCCGTACCTCTGGGACGCGAGCTATTTCAACGGACGGTACTACCTCTACTTCAGTCCCCTGCCCGCGCTGCTCCTCTACATCCCCTATCGCCTCGCCGCCACGATGTACCCGGGCGACCAGTTCGCGGGGACGTTGTTCGCGGCCTGGGCGTTCATCATGGCGGTGCTGTTCGTGCGCCGCGCCCTGGCCGGCACGACGCTCCACGTTCCCCTTCCAATCTGGATCATCACCCTCGGCCTGTCCGGCGTCACCCCGTTCGTTTTGCCGCACTGCCGCACGTACGAAGTGGCCATTCTCTGCGGCGCGGCGATGACGTCGACGTGGGCCTACGCACTCCTCCGTTTTCTCCAAACGCGCGCCACGCGCTGGCTGGTCTGGTCCAGCATCTGGCTCGCACTCGCCGTCGCCTCCCGTCCGCATCTCGGCGTGCTCGTGCCGTTGTTCCTCGTCGCGGTGTTCGTATCCGCTGGAAAACGAGCGGTGCTGGCGACGGTGCCGCTGGCGATCGTCGTCGCCGCGTTGCTGGCCTACAACTACACGCGCTTCCACGATCCGTTCGAGTTCGGCCTCCGCTATCAGCTCACGTACATGCCGATGGAGGGACATCGCGTCTGCGGCATCCACAACGTGCCGGAGCTGCGGCGCGCGGTGCACAACTTCGCGCTCTACACCTTCACACCGCCGCGGCTTTCGCGCGAGTTCCCGTTCGTCCGTCTCCGCAGCGCACCGCTCAACGTGGCCACCTCCTTCACGCCGCAGAGCGACGAGATCGGCGGACTCGCTCCGCTGGCACCGCTGGCGTTCATCGGATCGTTGTTCGCGATCGTGCTGGCGTGGCGGCGACGCGAGCGCGCGGCCGTCCTCGCCGTCGCCGCGGGGTGGCTGGTGCTCCTCGGGCTCTGCACGTGCTGGTACGTCTCCGCGCGCTACGCGCTCGATTTCTGGTTTCTGATCTCCGCCGGCGCCATCGTCGCCCTCGAGAGAGGCAGCGCCGCGATCGCCAGCCGCCCGCTCCGCATCGCCGCGATCGCCGTCGCCCTGATCTCCAGTCTCGCCGGCGCGCTGCTCGGCTTCCAGGCGACCTCGGGTGCATTCGAGTACTTCAACCCCGAGCTCTTCCACCGCCTCTCGCGACTCTTCGAGTAGCGGTGTAGCATCCGCCGCCATGAACCGCGCTCTGCTCCTCCTCCTGCTCGTGCTGCTCGTCGGCATCCCCACGCTCGCGCAGATCCCGAGCCCGTCCCAGTTCCTCAAGCTCGACGTCGGCGCGGACCGCACGCTCGCCGATTACAAACAGATCAGGAGCTACTTCGCAGCGCTGGACCAGGCCTCCCCGCGCGTGGAGATCGAGACCCTCGGCAAGACGACGCTCGGCGAAGAGATGATCATGGCCGTCATCTCCTCCGAGGAGAACATCCGGAACAAGGAGAAGATCAAGGAGTCGGCGAAACGGCTGGCCGATCCGCGCGGACTGAGCGACGCCGACGCGGAGCGGCTCGTGCGCGACAGCAAGGTAGTCGTGCTGGTCACGTGCAACATCCACTCGACCGAGATCGCGTCGAGCCAGATGGCCATGGAGTGGGCGCACGCGCTGGCCACCGCCACGGACGCCGAGACGAAGCGCCGCCTCGACAACGTCGTCCTGCTGCTCGTGCCGTCGCTCAATCCCGACGGGCAGCAGATGGTCGTCGACTACTACAAAAAGTACGTCGGCACGCCGTACGAGGGCGGACGCCTGCCGTGGCTCTACCATCACTACGTCGGCCACGACAACAATCGCGACTGGTACATGCTGACGCAGCTCGAGACGCGTGCGCTGAACCGCGCCGTGTACCACCAGTGGAACCCGCAGGTGTTCGTCGACGAGCATCAGATGGGCTCCGAGGGGCCGCGGATGTTCATCCCGCCGTTCGCGGATCCGGTCGATCCGGACGTGCACCCGCTGATCTGGCGCGAAGTGAACATGATCGGCGCGAACATGGCCCTGCGCCTCGAGCAGCAGAACAAGAGCGGCCTGATTTACGGCTACTCTTTCGACGCCTACTGGCTGGGCGGCACGCGCAACACCGGCTGGTGGAAGAACGTGACCGGGATGCTGCTCGAGATCGCGTCGGCGCGCATCGCCTCGCCGGTGTACATCGAGCCGACCGAGCTGCGCGGCGGCTCGAAAGGCCTCATCGACTACAAGGCCACCATCAACCATCCGAACCCGTGGAAGGGCGGCTGGTGGCGCCTGCGCGACATCATGGACTACGGCCGCATCGCCTCGGACGCCCTGCACGAGCTGGCGGCCGAGCGGCGCCAGGACCTGCTGCGCAACCTGCTCGTGCGCACGCGGTCGGCACTCGCGCACGCACCGGCCGGCGCGGCATATCGCATTCCGAAAGACCAGCGCGACTGGCCCACCGCGCAGCACATGGCCTGGCTCCTCGCCGAGCACAACGTCGAAGTGCGTCAGGCCGCGAACGGCGACTACTGGATCCCGCTCGCGCAGCCGTACTCGAAGTTCGTCGAGGAGATGCTCGAGCCGCAGCGCTACCCGGAAGTACGCCTGCAGGCGGGACGCGACATCCTGCGTCCGTACGACGTGGCCACGTGGACGCTGCCGCTGCAGATGGGCGTGCGCGTGGAGCGGACCACGCTGCCGGCCGGCACGACGCGCGTGACGGAGATCAAGCCGGAGACGAAGGAAGTCATCGCGCGCGGAGCCAAGCTCGCGCGCAAGCCGCGCGTGGCGACGTACAAGCCGTGGCAGGCGTCGATGGACGAAGGCTGGACGCGCTGGGTGCTCGATACGTATGGCATCCCAACGAAAGGGCTGTCGGCGCAGGAGATCCAGAAAGGCGTGACCGGCTACGACGCGCTGATCCTGCCGGACGTGCCGAAGGACCTGCTCGCCACCGGCCGCCGCAAGGACGCCACGATGCGGTACGAGGAAGAGATGCCGCCCGCGTACCGCGGCGCGCTGGAGAAGAGCGGCGCCGACTCGCTGAAGAAATTCGTCGAAGGCGGCGGCACGCTGATCGCCTTCGGCGATTCCTGCGAATACGTAATCGAAGAGTTCAACGTGCCGGTGCGCAACGCACTGGCCGGCGTGCGTCAGGACGACTACTCGAACCCCGGCTCGCTGGTCCGCCTGCGCATCCGCCCCGATCATCCGGTGACGCAGGGGATGCCCGCCGAGACCGCGGCCTTCCTCGATTCAGCGATGGCCTTCGAGACCACCGCCCCCGCGTCGAGCATGCAACGCTGGGTGCTCGCGTCGTACCCCGAGGAGGAGCAGGACATCCTGCTCTCAGGCTGGATCCACGGCGCCGAACGCCTCACGCGCAAAGCCGCCGCGGTCGCGCTGACGTACGGCAAGGGCAAGATCGTCCTGTTCGGCTTCCGCCCCCAGCACCGCGGCCAGACCCACGCCACCTTCCCCCTCGTGTTCAACGCGTTGTGGTGGAGCGTATCGGGTTCTTGACGTTCGGGCCATCTGGCACCATATCGGGTGCCAGATGGATACGACGGTCACGGTTACGAAGGATGTCGAGCGTTTTCGCGAGCTGAGTCGCGGGGCGCGTCCCGGCTCGAACAGCTATGTGGCTCTGCTGGGTCTCAGCGTCTTCGAGTCCAACGCATTGCTGCGTGCCGTCACGAAGGGATTCGCGTGGAAGACCTTCGACCGTCTCGTGGAGAACGTGGGCCTGCCTGCTGAGCAGATTGCCGCCGCGATCGACCTGCCGAAGCGAACCCGCGCGCGCCGCAAGATCGAAGGGCGCTTCCGCGCCGACGAGTCCGATCGCCTGCTGCGCCTCGCCGTATCTATGGCCGGGTGCTCGATCTGTTCGCCGGCGATCACGACGCCGCTTTGCGGTGGCTGACACGGCCCAAGCTTGCCCTCGGCGGCGCAGTGCCGCTCGCGCTCGCGAAGACGGACGTCGGCGGACGGGAGATCGAAGCCACGATCGACCGCATCGAACACGGCGTGTACATGTGATTACCGCCTGGCGGTTCGTGAAGGCACGTTACGCGGATGACGCGTTCAGCGGCGAGGCCTCGCGCCGGCGCGGCGGCCGCTGGAATCCACCGGGCATCGCCGTGGTGTACACCTCCTCGACCATCGCACTGGCAGCGCTCGAAACGCTGGTGCACATCGAGAGCGAGGTCATCGTCGATTTCGTTTCGGCGGCGTGCTCGTTCCACGAGGCTCTCGTGGAGAAAGTGGACCGCGCACGGCTTCCCGAAGGGTGGCGCAGCCCGTCGCCGCCGCGCATCCTCCAGGACATCGGCCATGAGTGGGGCGTCAGTCGCTCCTCGGCGGTGCTGGAGGTTCCGAGCGCAGTCATCGACCAGGAGATCAACTACCTCCTCAATCCCGAGCACCCCGACTTCGCTTCGATCGATTTCAGTGAGCCGCAGCCGTTCACGCTCGATCTGCGCCTCCTCACCTGCCCTTCACCACCCCTCCCCCGTCGCGTCTGCTAGAGTTTTATGTCAGATGCCCGCAACCCTGACCCGTGACGTCGTCATTCTCGGCGGTGGTCTGGCCGGGCTCACCGTGGCGAATGTGCTCGGCGACCGCGCGGTGGTGGTCGAGCGCGAGGCCCGGCCCGGAGGACTGGTGCGGTCGCAACGGATCGGCGATTACTGGTTCGACGACGTCATCCACGTCCTCTACTTCGCTGATTCCGGCACCGAGGAGCGCATCCGTGCGCTGATGGGGAGCACGCTGCAGAGCGTCCATCCGCTGGCGTACGTCGAGACCGCGCGGGGCACGACGCGCTATCCCCTGCAACTGCATCTCTCCGACCTCGACGCCGTCACCGTGCGGCGGTGCGTGAAAGACATCGCCGAGATCTCGTTCGCACCGAAAGGCGAGCCGCCGCGCAACTTCAGGGACGTCCTGCTGCGCAGCTTCGGCCCCACGTTGTGCGAGCTCTTCTTCTTTCCGTACAACGAGAAGATGTGGAAGCGCCCGCTCGACACGCTCGCGCCGAGCGGCTTCCAGTGGAACATCGCCTGCCCCGATCTCGACGAGGTGCTCGAAGGTGCAACGTCGACGCGCTTCGCCAGGGCTTACAACGCGGCCGGCTGGTATCCGCGCCCCGCGTCGGGACCGCGCGGCATGGAACTGCTGTCGCAGGCGCTCGCGGCGCAGGCGCGCGACATCCGCCTGCAATCCCGCGCCACGAGCATCGACCCCGAGCGGCGCGAAGTGATCGTGGAGTCGAACGGCGCACATTCGCGGTTCGCGTACGAGACGCTCTGCTGCTCGACCTTGCCGCTGCCGCTGACGGTGGCCGCGTGCACGAACGCACCGGACGACCTCCGCGAATCGACCGCGACGCTCACGCGCAATCGCGTCCTCACCGTCGCCTTCGCGATCCGCGGCCCGCGCCCCGCGCACAGCGGCTGGTGGCGCTATTACGCCGATCCGAACGTCATCTTCACGCGGCTGGTCTTCATGCACCACTTCGATCCCGGTAGCGCGCCCGACGATGGCTGGGTCCTGATGGCCGAGGTGACGCAGCGGGCGGAGGATGCGTTCGACGAGGCGGCGATCGTCGCGCAAGTGCGCGCGGATGTGGACGCCGTCGGTGCGATTCCGGCCGGAAGTGAGATCGTCGGCGAGCGGCTGCTGCTGATCGATCCCGCGTACGTCGTCTTCTCCCTCGACAACCGCGAGATCGTCGAGCGCGCGAAGACGTTTCTCCGCGCGAACGACGTCGAGCCGCTGGGCCGCTACGGGCGCTGGGAGTACTCGTCGATGGCGCAGGTGATGCGCGACAGCTACGCGTTCGCGGAGGAGGCGCAGCGGCGGATCGCGGCGCGCCAGGCATGCTCGCCGCGCTGATCGCGTTCGCCGTCGCGGCCGTGGCCACACCGCTCGCGCGCGCCGTCGCCGTGCGGAGCGGCTTCGTCAACGCACCGAACCCGCTCGTGCAGACGCACACGCGCCCCGTCGCCTACCTCGGCGGCGCGGCGATCCTCGTTGCGGTCGCCGCCGCGTCGCTGCTGATCCGTCCGTACCCGAGCCACATCCTCATCGTGGCCACACTCTTCGGCATCCTCGGCTTGGTCGACGATCTCCGTCCCTTTCGCGCCTCGGAGAAACTCATCGCGCAGCTCGCGATCGCGTTCGGCGCCGTTGCGCTTCTGCGGCAGCCGTTGTGGGAAGCGCTCGTGGTCGTGGTGCTCGTCAACTGCTTCAACGTCACCGACGTCTGCGACGGATTGGTGGCCGGTCTGAGCGCGATCGCGTTCGCCGGCTGGTCGCTGCTCACGCCCGGCACGCCAGTCGCGCTCGTGTTCGGCGCGGCCTGCATCGGCTTCCTCCTGCTCAATTTCCCCGACGCCTCGATCTACCTCGGCGACTGCGGCAGTCACGTCCTGGGCGCGGCGTTCGCGGCCATGGCCTGCGAGTCGATGCGCGCGCCGCTGACGTGGAACGTCATCGCCAGCGCGGTCCTGCTCGCGGCCATTCCGATCTTCGAGACGCTGTTCCTCATCGCCGAGCGCCGCCGCCACGGCCGCGCGTGGTGGAAAGGGAGCCGCGATCATTACGCGCTGCGCCTGCAGTCCGCGGGCTGGAGCAAACGCCAGGTGCTGGCCGCGTCCTACAGCGCGGCCTCGCTGCTCGTGGTCATCGCGTTCCTCGTGCGCAACGGCCGGCCGCTGGTCGCGCTCACCGCGCTGGCGACGGTGCTGCTGATGGCGAGCTTCGCGTGGCGCCGCCTGTCCGCACTCGTGCCGCGCGCGTAACGCGCTTCACCATCCGCCGCCGCCACCACCGCCGGAGCTGCTGCTGGAACTGCTGCTGCTGTCACTGGAGGAGGAGCTGGAGGAGGAGCTGGAGGAGGAGCTGGACGAACTGTCGCTCGGTGACCAGCCGCCCGACCCGCCCCATGATGACGACGACGACGGTGCCGGGTCCGGTGCAGGCGCCGGCACGCTCTGCGCGATCGCGGCCAGTGCCGCCCACGATCCCGTCGCGCCCGCGCCGCCGAAATTTCCGCCGCCGGCCTGGAACGTCTCGCGCACCGGTGACGCGTCCACGGTGCTGCTCCAGCCGCTCGTCATCGAGTGCGAAACGTGCGACTCGCGTCGAAGCGATACTCATGCAGACCGACGCCGTCACCGGTCGCCGCGTTCATCCGCACCGTGCGGCCACCGCGATCGACGTAGCTCATGCCGAGCAATTCGAGCTGCTGCCATGCTTCGGTGCGGAAGATGCGCTCGCCGCCATTCCAGGCGCCGTCGTACCGCATCGCGTGACGCTCGGAGACGCGCAACGTGCCGTCGCTCTCCAGCTTCGCCGTAACGTCGAGCGACGTCCAGGACAGCGAGCGCTCCTGCGCATGCAGCACCGACGCGGCGCAGACCGCGAGGGCGACGAGAACGTTTCGCATCTGCACAGTGTACGTTCACCACGGATAGCGGATCAGGATCGCCGAGAGTGCGGCGTCGATCGTCACGAGTGTACGATCGCGCGGTGAACGGCACGCGGCTTCGCTACCGCCTGAAGCGCAAGACCGGCCGCGTCGCGCAGATCGGCTGCATCCTCGGCATCGTCGCGGTCCTCGGCGCGCTCTCGTTCTTCATCCTGCGTTACGTGCGGCAGCATCCGGAGGAGAACGATCTCTGGGTCATGACCGTCGTCGGGGGTGGCTTCGGACTGGTCGCCGTCATCCTCTTCTTTCTGGGCGCGGTGCAGCAGACGCTCGCTTTGAGGACGCCGGAGACGATCGTCGAGATGGATGCCGAGGCGCTCTATCTCGGCGAAACCGTCACGTTCTTCGTGCAACAGCCGGGCAGCGGCTCGTACGAGTCATTGCGCGCGAACCTCGTCGGCGAGGAGCAGCAGCGCCATCGCAAGACGTGGACGTCGCGCCAGTTCGCATCGATCGACCTCTTCGACAGCGGACCGTTCGCAGGAGGGAGCGCGCCGTTCGAGGGCGGCGTGATGTTCGACGTGCCGCGCAACCTCGAGCCGACGCGCACCGAACTGCGCCGTCGCATCGTGTGGCATGTTGAGGTGTGGGGAAAGCTGCGCGGGCGCGCGGACTTTCAGCACGTCTACGCCATCGACGTGCTGTCGCCGAAGTCAAAGACTCTCGACGACGATCATATTTGAGCGCGCGCAGCCCTCGCGCACCTGCTTCGCCTCCGCGTACTCGGGCGACGCGCGCCACGCCTTCGCCTTGGCGAACGAGTCGAACTCCAGCACCACCAGCCGGCGCGGCGTCCAGTCGCCGTCGAGCACTTCCGACGCGCCGCCGCGCACCAGATAGCGGCCGCCGTGCGCGGCGATCGAGGCGGAGGCGAGGCGTTTGTAGTCCTCGTAGCGGACGGGATCGGTCACTTCGATGTCGACGATGATCAGCGCAGGCATGGCATGATCGTAGTCCATGAAAGCCACCTGGAACGGACAGACCATCGCCGAGAGCGACGACACCGTCGTCGTCGAAGGCAATCACTACTTCCCCAGCACGTCCGTCAACTCCGCCGTCCTGCGCGAGAGCTCCACGCACACGACCTGCCCCTGGAAAGGGATCGCCAGCTATTACGACGTCGTCGTCGGCGACTCCGTGAACAAGGACGCCGCCTGGTACTACCCCGACACGAGCGAAGCCGCCGCGCAGATCCGCGGACGGATCGCGTTCTGGAAGGGCGTCGAGGTGCGGTAGAGCTGTCATCCTGAGCGGTGTGTCAGATCAGAACCCGTACCGCCCCGGCTCGCGTGCGATGCGCATCGCGGCGACGATGACCGGGACGAAGTCGCGGGTTTCGCCGGGGAGCTGGTCCCAGATGCGGTAGTAGTCTGCGTCGGTGCCGGACTCCTTCCCCGTCACCTCGGTCATCAGGCGCGCGACGCGGTTCTCGCCGGTGTTGTACGCGGCGGCGGCGAGGTACCAGGAGCCGAGGCGGTTGTAGAGGTAGGAGAGATACGAGAGCGCGGCGTCGGTTGACTTCTCCGCGTCCTGCCGCTCGTCGACCGTGTCGTCGACGCGCAGGCCGTAGCGGCGCGCGGTGTCGGGGATGAGCTGCCAGATGCCGGCCGCCTCCTGCGTCGAGCGCGCCTGCGGGTTGAAGCCCGACTCCATCATGGCCAGGTAGATCAGTTCCTGCGGCATCCCGCGGCGGCGCAGCTTCTCCGAGATCATCGGCTCGTACTGCGACTTGCGCTCGAGGTACGACGCGAACTCCGCGCGCTTCTCCCCCTGGAATCTGGCGATGTGATACGCGACGCGCTCGTGGTCGATGTCGGAGAACGCGGCCCGATTGGGGCCCGGCGGCCTCGGTTCCGGCATCACAGTACGAGTGGCAGTCGGCGCCGACGCGCAACCGAGCAGAGCAAGACAGAGCAAGAGTCGTTTCATCGCTCCGGACAAAAGCAAGGTGTACGCCTCGCCGGACGGCCGCTGTCTGGATTTCCTGACGAAGCCGTTTTCACGCGGCCGTAGTTTCAATGACTTACGCCGTCCGTGCGCGCCTTCGCGACGATCGATGGTGACGCGGCACTTTCAGGAGTTGGAGCGGCTCGTCGACAGGCGGGACGAGCGATGAGATGCGTTGCGCCTTGCTCGGCAGGGGTGCGTTTTCGGCTGAAGGCACATCAGCCGAGCAACGAACGACACGTCACGCCGTCTGCACCCATCCGTACTGCGTGTTCGACGGCATTCCGCCCGCGTTTTTGTAGACCGCCTTCAGCTTCGTCAGCGCGTCGCCGGGTAACGCGCGCAAGCGGGCCCCGGGGTCGATGCCGTAGATGCGGGCGCCGGAGAGGCCGAACACTTTCGCCTTCACCGCGTCCGTCAACGGCTTGAAGCCGAAGCGCTGCATGTACTCCTCCGGCATCTGCAGCCGGCGGAAGGCTTCGATCTGCCATTGCGGCGAGCCCCACCAGATCGAGTCCGTGCCCCAGAGCACGTGATCCTCGCCGAACGCGTCGAGCATCATTCCGACGATGTACGCCGCCGCGCGCGGGTGCGTCACCGCGACCATGCCGAACGTCGTCCCGAGCTCCATGTAGACGTTCGTCATGCGCGGGTTCTGCTTGCGCGCCTCGCAGAGATCGGAGATCCACGGCACGTACTGCGTCGTCTTGAAATCGTCCTGCGCGGCCTTCAGCAGGTCCTGCACGCTGCGGAAGGCCGCGTGGTAGATCAGGAAATTCAGGTCGGGGAAATCGAGGGCCGCCTTCGGCACGTCGCGCGGGCTGCTGTGGTCCAGGTCCCAGATCGGCAGCGGCAGCCCTTTGTGCACGCAGATGTTCTTGATGCCGACGCGGCGCGAGTACTCGTACGCCGGATACGCGACCTGCTCGTCGTCCATCCACCAACCCTTGCCGCCCGGCGCGAGCGGCTGGCCGGGATAGCCCTTCCAGGCCTCGACTTTCAGCTGCTCGACCTGGCGCTGCATCTCTTCCATGTTCTCGCTGCCGAGGTCGGGGGAGAAGAGGCCGTGGGCGACGAGGCGGCGCGATTTCGCGAGGCCGTTCACCTGCGCGCGCGTCTCCACCATGTCCGCCGCCGGGAGCACGTTCTGGTTCTCCGTGCGCGACGGCAGGCCGGTGATGACCGCGACCACCGTGTCGCTGTCGAGGAAGATCTCCTTCACGTAGTTGGCAAGATAGAGGTCGTCCCAGGAGTGCGTGCGCCCTTCCAGCGACTGGTTGCCCATCAT
Source organism: Thermoanaerobaculia bacterium (assembly GCA_036387915.1). Lineage (GTDB taxonomy): Bacteria > Acidobacteriota > Thermoanaerobaculia > Gp7-AA8 > Gp7-AA8 > QHVT01. The sequence continues at coordinate 5,043 of DASVSV010000418.1, read as the reverse complement.
CGCGCCGAAGTCGCGGTAGCGCAGCAGCGGCGGCATCTCGATGACCCGTCCGGCCGCGACGTGATGCGTCTGCACGTCGAAGATGAACTCCTTCTTCGGCCACTTCTCCGCGGTCGCATTCGGCTCGGTCAGCTCCGCCGGATCGACGTCGAACGAGCGGCAGCCGAAGACGGCGTTCATCGCCAGAAAGGCCGCGGCCATGCCGCCGCTCGAGGCGAGGAAGCTGCGCCGCGAGACGCCGAGCTTCTTCGACGCCGCGTCGGCGAGCTCGTTGATCTTCGCCTCGACCTGCTGCTGCTCGTGCGTCTGCGCGATCGGCACGAACTCCTCGTTCGAGACGATCTGCGTCGGGATCGGGAGGTAGGTGTCGCGGATCGCGTCGTAATCGCACTTGCGAATCATGCGCACGAGTCTGCGCGCGGAGATTCGGGTCCGAGGTGACGAAGGGATGAACGGTCGAAAACGTTACGTCAGCGCCTACGTCAGCGCGACGACCAGCGCCGCGATCGACACCGCCAGCGCCGCCAGCGCGATCCACGGCACCTGCGGCGGAACGTGCGGAACGACAGGACGATCCTCGAACAGCGACTGCCGCATCACGTCCTTCGCCGCCAGCACGTCTTCCATGGCCCGCTCGAAGTGGCGCTGATGAATGGCCTTCCCCGCGTCCGAGCCCGGCTCCGCGGCCGCGGATGCGGCTGCCTTCAGCACCGCGTTCTTGATGTCGCCGCCACTGGCCTCGTACTTCGTCGCCAGCAGCTTGAAGTTCACGTCGCGCGCGAGCGGCGTCTTGCGCGGATGGATCTGCACCTGCCAGATCCGCTCGCGCTCCTCGGCGCCCGGCATCACGAAACGCACATGCGTGCGGATGCGACGCTCGAACGCCGGATCGAAATGCGCGGCCAGGTTCGTGGCGAAGATCACCACGCCGTTGAATCCGTCGAGCTCGCGCAGGAGCACGTTCACCGTCAGGTTGCTCTCGCGGTCCTGCCCCATCCCCGTGACCATCGAGCGCCGCGTGGCGATGGCGTCCGCTTCGTCGAAGAAGAGCACCGCGCCCTGCTCGACCGCGGCGCGGAACACGCCGGCGATGTTCTTCGGCGTCTCCCCCATCCACATCGACTCGACTTCGGCGTAGTCGACGACGAGCAGTTTCATCCCCAGCGCATGCGCGATGGCCTCGGCGCAGATGGTCTTGCCGGTCCCGGGAGGTCCGGCGAAGTTGAACGCCAGCCCGAGCCCCGAGGCGTGGCGCTCGCCGAGGCCCCAGCGGCCGAAGATCAGCGTGTGATTGCGGACCTGCGCCAGCGCCTCGTCGAGCGTGCGCCGCGTCTCCGGCGGCAGCACGACGTCCGCGAACGTGCGCGACGGAACGACGGTCTCCACCGCGCGCCGCGAGCCGCGGCCGGTGAAGAGCGAGAGCAGCGGAGAGGCCATGCCTTAATCATGGGCCGTGCCCGCTTGTGTCGCCATGCATGACGGCCTCCCGCCACGGCTGCCAAACGCAGGCGGCGGCTTCAGCCCGCCCACCTCCGGGGAGCGGGCTGAAGCCACGCCCTACGTTTCCGCAGTTTTTTCCGCGGGCACGATCCGCGTAACCATCGACAGCGTTCTGCTGCGTTTCGTCTGCTAGGGTGTGCCGCTGCATGAGTCGCGAGTTCGTGGTGTTCGTGATCCTGGCCGCCGCGTTCGTGGCGGCGGTGCTGCTGCTGGACGGGCCGGGGATGGTCCAGCAGGTGTCGCTGGGCGTGGCCACCGCGGGTTTCGTCGTGATCGTCTGCCGGCGCCTGCAGGTGCCGGCGCTGGCGGTCGTCACGTGCGTCGCCGTGGCTACGACGGGGGAAGTGCTCCTCTCCGCCGTCTGGGGACTCTACTCGTATCCGCATGCGGTCATTCCGCTGTACGTGCCGCCGGGACACGCGTTGTTCTACGCGCTCGCGCTGGTGACGGCGCGTCAGCCGGTGCTGCAGCGGCACGAGACGGCCATCACGCGGGGCGTGCTGGTGTTCATGGTGGCGCTGGCAATCGCTACGCTTTATCTCCATCGCGACACGTGGGGGCTGCTCTGGTCAGCGATTGCGATCGCGCTGATCGCAACGTCGCGCAACCGCCTGATGCTCTGCGCGTGCGTCGCGTTCACGGTGCTGCTCGAATGGGCGGGGACGTGGAACGGGAACTGGCGCTGGGCGGCGGAGGTGCCGTACGTCGGACTGACGGCGGCCAATCCGCCCTCCGGCGTCGGACTGCTCTACGTCGTGCTCGACCTCTGCGTCGCCGCATTGCCGTCATACGTGATCGCGACCGGCAGGTCGTGGACCATGAACACGCAGAGCCTTTGGCGCGTTCGGAGCGCGCGCCGAACGTAGTTCTGTCATCCCGAGCGTCGAGTCGAGGGACCTGGGTGGGAGGGGGCGCGCTACACGTGCAATGGAACACGCAGCGCGTCCCCACCCGCCCAGGTCCCTCGACTCACGCTCGGGATGACGGGAGGGAAGCCGCTACTCCGCGCGCCGGAACACTTCGTCCCCGTACTTTACGGCGGTGGGGCGCTCCTCGGTTTCGTAGACGAAGCGGAGCACTTCGCCGGTGCCGGGGATGAGCTCGACGCGCGCGGTTTCGGGCTCGGTGAAAGGCTCGAGGACAGCGTCCAGGCGGCCCAGCGTCGCGCGCAGGGTGCCGGCGTCTTCGCGAATGGTGAGGGCGCCGAGATCGTCGTTGACGTAGCGTCCGGCGTAGGTTGACCGCGCGCGCTGCAGCGACGGCGGGCGCTGGCGGCGTTTCTCGAGGTCGGCGCGGATTCGGTCGCGGGCCGTGTCGGCCTCGGCGCGCATTTTGGCGAGATGAGCGTCATATGCGGTGTCGACGTTCGGTTTGCCGAGGAGGACGTCGTAGGCGTAGGCGGCGACGAGGTCGCGGAGCTGCGCGCCCGGCGCGGACGTGTTCACTGCGATGGCTACGCCGTGCTTCTGCCGCGGGAGGAAGGAGACGTGAGCGCGCCACCCTTCATAGCCGCCGAAGTGATGGAGCAGGGTCGCGCCTTCGTAATCGGAGTGATACCAGCCGAGGGCGTAGGCGTAGCGCTTGAAGCGATACCAGTCGCGCTCGGGCGTGTCGACCTGCCGCTTCTGCGCTTCGGCGAATGCGGTGGCCGGGAGTCCGGAGTGATTCACGTTCGCTTCGAGCCAGCGGGCGAGGTCGCGCGGCGTCGTGACGATGCCGCCGGCGGCGTGCATGGTGGCGTCGGTCTTCACGAACGACAGCGGGTGGAGCCGCAGGTCGCGATCGAGGTCGTACGGCGTTGCGACCGGCCAGACATTGGTACGGCTCATGGACGCGGTCGTGCGGGTCATGCCCAATGGCGCGAACACCTCGGAAGCCAGCAACTCCTGCCACGGCTTGCCTGTCACGCGCTCGAGCACGAGTCCGGTCACGACGTAGCCGAGGTTGTCGTAGTCGAACTTCGGCTCGATCGGTTTGCTTCGGGCCAGGATTTCCAGCAGGCCCGCGGGCGTGTGCTCGCCGGAGAACGCCGTGCGCATGACGATGGCGTTGTTCGAGATGCCGGAGGTGTGCGTGAGCAGCGTCCGCAGCGTAACTTTGTCCCCCTTCACGCCCTCGGCGAAACGAAGCTCGGGGACGTACCGCGCGATCGGCGCGTCGAGATCGACGACGCCGCGCTGCGCCAGCGTCGCCACGAGCAGGCCCATGTACGACTTGGTCGAGGAGGCGATGTAGAACAGCGTCTCGTCATTCGCGGGCAACTGCTTTTCGCGATCGCGCAGGCCGTAACCGCGCGTGAGGATGGTGCGTCCATCGCGCACGACCGCCACCCCCATCGCCGGCACCTCGGGGAACTGCGTCATGGCTTTGGCAATGAAGCGGTCGATGCGCTGCGCACTCGGATCGGGTGCGGTGCCGGCGCAGGCGGCTGAGAAAAGAAGGAGGAGGAGGAGCGGAAGGAGACGTCGGATGTTCATGCCTGCAATGTAGGCGTCGGGTCATCGCGCTCGTTGAACGCACTTAACTTCGGATTTAAATTCGCGTCAGCGTGCGGAACGCACGTGGCGTCAGGCCGTGCGATTCGGCGAAGACGCGGCAGAGGTGGCTTGCGTCCGCGAAGCCGGCGTCGGCGGAGACTGCGGCCAGCGGACGTTCGGTGGCGCTGAGCAGATGGCGCGCGTGGCGCAGGCGCAGCGAGCGGACGTATTCGCTCATGGCCACGCCGGTGTGGCGGTGGAAGGCGCGCGACAGATAGACGGGGTGCAGTCCGTGGTCGCGGGCCAGCGCGTCGAAGCGGAGCGGCTCGTCAAAGTGCGCGTCGAGCGTGCGCTTCACGTCAGCGAGCCACGGCGGCGCCTCGCCTGCCGTCGCGGTGGCGGCCGAGATGGCAGTGGCGACGAAGGACCTCGCGTGCGTCTCGACGTCCTCTCGTGAGGAGCCGCGCAGTGCGGCGGTGAGTGCGAGGACGGTGCGAGCGGTCGCGGCGTCCTCGATCCACTGCCAGGCTAGCTCCGGGCCGTTGCCGAAGCGGAACTCGACGCTGATGCAGCGCGTGCCGCGGCGGCCCATCCAGTAGTTCGAGTGCATCGTGCCGGCGGGCTTGAGCAGCACGCTGCACGAGCGGCCGCAGTGCTCGCCGGCGTCCGCGATCTCCTCCATCTCGCCGCTGATGACCGCGGTGACGTTGCTGAAATCGTGCGCGTGCCGCGGCATGCGGTGGCCGGCGGCGTAGCCGACCTCGCGCACGACGAAGTCGCGGAAGTCGATCCGTGAGAGCTCGGCCATGCAGAGATAGACGTGTGGAAACGCGAAAGGTTGAGCGGGCGCGCGACTCGCAGAGTGAATCGGGCGAAAGGAGCACCAGATGGCCAGTACGAACAATCGCGGCAAGGAAGGGAAACGCAGCGGCTCGGCGACCACGCCGGCACGCGCCGGCAGCCAGAGCCCGCAGACCGGCAAGTCGTCGACGAAGAGCGGATCGAAGAAGAAGTAAAGGAGCGCCGCCGTCCCGGCGGCTGTAGGGGCAGGCGTCTCGCCTGCCCC
>DASVSV010000417.1:0-7636 GCA_036387915.1 Thermoanaerobaculia bacterium | reverse complement strand
GCGCGATCCCACTTCGCGAGATCGCGCAGCGGGGCCATGAACCCGCCCGCGCCGCGGAGGTTCCACGACGGGCCGTCGCCGTACCACGGCTTCTCCAGCGGCGAGCCGTCCACGACCGAGCCGCGGTAGGCGATCGCGGTCGGCCGTCCGAGGTAGTCGGGGATGACGTAGCCGGTGTCGCGGATGCCGGCGGGGGTGAGCAGGTGATCGTGGATGTACTTCTCGTACGGCTTGCCGCTGACGTCTTCGATGACGACGGTGAGGAGCTGATAGCAGGTGTTGCAATACTCCCACTTCGACCCCGGCTCGAAGCGGAGCTTCGGCTCGAGCGTGGCCTTGACCATCTGCTCGCGCGTGGCCAGGTCGAAGTCGCCGCCGGAGTAGAGCGGCAGGCCGGCGGTGTGCGTCATGAGCTGCCGGATGGTGATCCCGCGTTTCTCCTCGGGGACGTCCTTGAAGAACTTCGGCAGCGTGTCATCGAGCGTGAGCTTCCCCGCGTCGACGAGCTGCAGGATCGCGGTGCCGGTGTAAGTCTTGGTGATCGAGCCGATGTCGAACAGCGTGTCCGGCGTCATCGGGATGTTGCGCGCGCGGTCGGCGAGGCCGTAGCCCTTCTCGAGCACGATCTTGCCCCGGTCCATGATCACCACCACACCGGAGACGCCGAAGGCCTCCATGCGCGTCAGGTATTCGTCGACTTCGCGGACGGGCAGCGCGTCCTGCGCGCCGGCGATCGCGGATGCGAAGAGGAGGAGGAAAGCGAGCAGGGTACGCATGTCCTTACTGTAATGGGCGGGACGGCTCCCGCCCCATACGTTCGGGACGGATGGTGCGGTGCGCGGGTTCAACGGGTGTGGCGTTCACTTCGTGCCGGAGACAACCCCTCATCCGCCCGTTGGGCACCTTCTCCCCTCACGAGGGGAGAAGGGCAACAAAGGGAGAGTCTCGCGAGAGCCATGTTTGTTGCCCCTCTCCCCGCGGTGAGCGGGGAGAGGGTGCCCGAAGGGCGGGTGAGGGGTCGTGCAAATTGCGATAAGTCAGGCCCTTGCGCTCAGCGGATGTGGCGGACGACGCGCTGGCGGACGATCTCGAGGAAGCGCTGGCCGCCGGCTTCGAAGCGGACCAGGCCGCGGAGCGAGAGCGGCTCGTCGTACTGGCGCCGCGCGGTGGAGCTGGTGACGGCGCGGGCGGTGAGCTGCAGCGTGCGCGTCTCGCCGGGCGGGATGGTCTCGTTGTACGCGCGGACGCTGCGGGTGATCTGGTACTGCATCATCTCCGGCGAGCTCACTTCGACCTCGCGCACGAGCAGCGGGACGTTCGCGCGATTGGTGATCTCGACGTCGAAATTCACCGACGCTTCTTCGCCGCCGCCGAAGTAAATCTCACCGCCGCGCTGGGCGAAGGTGATCTGCGGCTCGGCAATCGCGGCCGGACGGGAGGCGGTGGCGGCGGGGTCGCTGGCGCAGCCGGCCAGCGCGAGGAGGAGGAGAAGAAGGACGGAAAGGAGGCGTCTCATGGGTCTCATGTTACGACGAACCCCCGGTCCCGGAGATCCGCTGCATGACAACTTCCCGGAACGCCTTCCCTCCTGCGCCTCTACGCCGCCGCTTCGTTGCGCGTGTCGCTTTCGATCTGGCCGTCGCGGATGACGACGACGCGGCTCGCGCGTTTGGCGAGGGCAGGGTCGTGGGTGATGATGACCAGGGTGCGGCCGCTTTTCCAGAGCTCGTTGAAAAGGCTCATGACGTCGGTGCCGGAGCTGGTGTCGAGGTTGCCGGTGGGCTCGTCGGCGAGGACGATGTCGGGGTTCATGGCCAGGGCGCGGGCGATGGCCACGCGCTGCATCTGGCCGCCGGAGAGCTCGGTCGGTTTGTGGTCGACGCGGTCGCCGAGGCCGACGCGGGTCAGCAGCTCGACAGCGCGTTCTTTGCGGTCTTTCGGCGCGATGCCGCCGAACAGCATCGGCAGCTCGACGTTCTCCTGCGCGGTGATGTGCGGGAGGAGGTTGAAGTTCTGGAAGACGAAGCCGACGCGGCGATTGCGGATCTCCGCGAGCTGGTCGCGCGTGACGCCGGCCACGTTGTCTCCGCCGATCGAGTAGGTGCCGTCGGTGGGAGTGTCGAGGCAGCCCAGGAGATTCATCAGCGTCGACTTGCCCGACCCCGACGGGCCGACGATGGCCACGAACTCGCCCGGAAAAATCTCCAGGTCGACGCCCTTGAGCGCCTCCACCTTCACCTTGCCGGTGTCGTAGACCTTGCGGATGTTGGACATGGCGATGATGGGATCGTTTTTAGTCATCCTGTTCCTTTCAGCTGACAGCTATTCATCGTGCTATTCATAACGTAGCGTCGACGCGGGATCGATGCGCGCGGCGCGGCGCGCGGGGAAGTAGCCGGCCAGCAGGCCGATCAAACCGAGAATGGCCGACGTGGCAACGCCGATCTGCGGCGAGAGGGTCGGGCGTCCGAGGAACGACATCACCTGGTTCTCGAGCGGGATGAACGTGGCCGCGGCGACGATCAGCGTGGCGATGATGATCCCCAGCGCGCCGCCGATGAACGTGTAGACCAGCGCCTCGAGCACGAACGGCCAGATGATCCAGGAGGCCTTCGCGCCGAGGGCCATCTTCACGCCGATCTCGCGGGTGCGCTCCTTGATCACGGCGAACATGATGTTCGCCACGCCGACGCCGCCAATCAGCAGCGTCAGCGCCCCGACGATGCCGAGGAACATCTGGATGCCGCCGGTGATCATGCGGTTCACCTTCGCGCCCTCCACCGTGTCCCACGTGCCGAAGGCCTGTTTGTCGGCCGGGTCGTAGCCGAGCTTCGGCCCCATGACGTCGTTGAACTTTTTGATGGCGGCCTTCATCTCCTCGGGCTTGTGGGTCTCGATGAGGATGTTGTTCAGGCGCTCGCGCCCGTACTGCGCGCGGAAGGTCGTGATCGGAATCGTGGCGTGCGTCGCGTCGGGGCCGCCGTACGTGCCCATCTGCGTCTTGTGCTGCATCACGCCGACGACGAGGTACGGCGCGCCGCTGATCAGGATGGTCTTGCCGACCGGGTCTTCCTTGCCCATCAGGTCGGTCGCGACTTCGTCGCCGAGGAAGACCACGCGGCGGCGCTGCTGCTCGTCTTCCGGCGTCAGCCAGCGTCCGCCCGCGACGGGGTAGTGCTTGCGCGCCTCGCCGTACTGCCAGCTCACGCCGATGACGCGGGCGTTGATGGTCTTGCCGCCGTAGGCGAGGGGAGTGCGCCACGACACGATCTCGCCGATGACGGACTTCAGTTCCGGCATGCGGCCGCGCATGAACTCGAGCTCGTCCATCCGCGGACGGATGGCCCGTCCGGGAGTGAGTCCGCGATACGGCTTGGTCGTCTCGCCGGGCCAGAGCACGGCGATGTTCTCGCCCATGGCCCGGCGGTTCTTGTCGAGCTGCCGCTTGAGCCCTTCGCCGAACGCGAGCAGCATGAGAATCGCGACGGTGCCCCACGCGATCGAGGCGATGGTGAGGTAGGCGCGCTTCTTCTGGAGCTGGCTCGCGGTCGCGAAGAGGGAGAGGATGACGTGGAGATCGCGCTTCACCGGGCCCCTCCCCAGCTCTGAGCGGAGCGAAGAGTCAATGGAGCCCCCTCGCGGCGCGTGCCTTCAGTGATCTTCGGTGCATTCATCGTGAGGGCTCCGTTGATCCTTCGCTGCGCTCAGGATTGACCGTTGAACACGTCATAGTTTCATCGCCACCACGGGGTCGAGCCGCGATGCCTCCCGCGCGGGGAAGTAGCCCGCGACCATTCCCACCGCACCCAGGGCCACGGCCGTGAGGACGGCCACGAGCGGCGAGAGCTCCGGTTTTCCGATGAACTCCTGCGGCCCCTCGGGGAAGACGGCGCAGAGGCCGTACGAGATGGCGAAGCCGATCGCGCCGCCGAGGGCGGTCACGATCATGGTCTCGAGGAGGAACTGCGTGAGGATCCAGCGCTGCTTCGCGCCGAGGGCCATCTTGATGCCGATCTCGCGGGTGCGCTCCTCGACGATCACGTTCATGATGTTCGACACGCCGATGCCGCCGACGATCAGCGTCAGCACGCCGATGATCCCCAGGAAGGCGTTGAACGACAGCATGAAGATGTCGAAGAACCGGAATTCCTCGGTGGTGTCCCAGATCGACAGCGCTTCCTTGTCGTCCTTGGCGAAGCGGAGGCGCTTGCCGAAAGCGGTGCGCATCCCTTCGATGAGCTGCTTGCTCCCCGCGGGGTCGATGCCCTGCACGACGATGTTGTCGACGTACTTGTCGCCGGTGAGGGCCCGGAAGGTGGACGAGGGGATGAAGGCCTTGTCCTTGTCGCGGCCGGAGTAGCTCGAGTCCTGCGGCTTCTTCCTCAGCACGCCCACGACCGTGAACGGCGACTGGTTGAGCAGCAGCACTTTGCCGATGGCGTCGGACTCGCCGAAGACGTTCGTCTTCAGCTCGTCGCCGATGAAGATCACGCGGCGCTGGTTCGCGTCGTCGATGGGATTGATGAAGCGCCCGCCCGAGTCGGGGATGAGATTGCGCATCTCGCCGAACTCCGCGGTGATGCCGGAGATGTCGACGGAGATGGTCTTGGTGCCGTAGTCGAGGCGCATGGAGGTCATGTACTCGCCCGACACGCGCTTGAGGCCCGGCACTTCCTTGCGGATCGCGGCGATGTCCTCGTCCGCGACGCGCAGCCGCCGTCCCTTGCCCAGCCCTTCGTAAGGCATGGACGTCAGGCCTGGCCAGACGATCATGATCCGGTCGCCGAGGCCGGCCGTGTTCTTGACGAGCTGCTTGTGCAGCCCCGTCCCGAACGCGAGCATCAGCGAGATGGCCACGGTCCCCCACACGATCCCGAAGACCGTCAGGAACGTGCGCAGCTTCTCGTTGCGCACGTCGCGGAAGAGCTGGCGGAGAACGTCTTTCATAGAAGCAGTCTCACAGGTTCATAGGCTCATAGCCTCATAGAGGTCCAGCCGCACGTCTCTCTATGAGCCTGTGCGACTGTGTCCCTATGAGACTTCCTACGAGATTTCCTTCGGCGGCCGCTCCACGACCTTGGCGCCTTTGCTCAGGCCCGACACGATCTCGACGTTGAGGCCGTCGGAGATGCCGGTCTTGATCTCTTTCTTGGCCGGCTCTTTTTTCGGGTCGGCGTTCGGCAGTTCGACGAAGGTTTTCTTGCCGCCGTCTTCGAAGGAGACCAGGCGCTCGGGGAGGACCAGGACGTCTTTCTTCTCGCGGATGATCACGTCGGCGTTGGCGGAGTAGCCGGCGCGGAGGGTGATCTTCTGGCCGGGATCGAGCTCGATCTCGACGTCGAAGAGCGTGGCCCCTTCCTTCTGCTGGGCCTGCGGGGCGATACGCGCGACCTTGCCGGTCACGACGTCGGTCGGCAGCGCGCCGACTTTGATGCGCGCGCTCATGCCCATGGAGAGCTTGCCGACGTCGATCTCGTCGACGGTGCCTTTGAAGATGAGGTCGGACATGTCGGCGATGGTGGCCATCTCGGTGCCGGGCTGATACGACGTCAGCGGCACGATCGGGTCGCCTTCGTTGACGAGCCGCGTGAGCACGGTGCCGGCCGAGGTGGCGCGGATGATCGACTCCTGCCCGCTGCCCGCGGTGAGGTTGCCGCGGCGGGTGAGCTGGCGGTCCTGCTGCGCTTTGGTCAGCGCGACGCGTGCGAGCTCGAAGGATTCTTTCTTGGCTTCGACGTCCGACTTCGGCAGGACGCCGCTCTTCGACAGCTCCAGCGCCCGCTGATAGTCGCCATTCGCCCGCCGGAACGAAGCCTCGGCCGATTCGACGCGGCGATCGACTTCCGTCGCTTCCAGCGGCGTCGGCGTCGGCGCGATCTCGAACAGCGGATCGCCGGCCTTCACCGTGTCGCCCACCTGGACCATGGCCCGGCGGACGATGCCGGACACTTTCGATTTCACCTGGAACTTCTGACGCGGCTGGATCTGGCCGACGGCGACCGCCTTCTCGACGATCGTCCCCTGCGTGACCTCGACTTCCTTCAAGCCGCCGTCCTTCTTCTGCCCGTTGCGGACGAAGGCGTAGACGCCCACCGTTCCGAGCGCGAGGACGACCAGCAGAAGAAGGATTTTTCCGAGTCTGGACATACGTAGCTCTCCTGTCGAGGCTATGTACGCCGCGTTTTCAGAAAAGTTGCGGGAGAGAGAGGCGGCGGGCCGGTTGCTGGTTGCTGGTGCGTCTTCGCGAAAGAGGCGTTTCTCGTTAGCCGTTGTTCGGCGAGGGTGCCGCAGCGCGAGAAGGCACCCCTGCCGAGCAACGAGCAACGAAACGCGCGATCGACGAAGACGCACCAGCAACCAGCAACCGGCAACCAACTCACAACGGTTCCAGCGCCCTCGTCACGTCGATGTGAATGACCGCGTCGAACTGCTCGCGGAGCGTGGCGGTGAAGTAGTGGGACTCGGCTTCGCTCTGCGGGAGGTAGATCACGCCGACGGCGCGTTGCTGGCGCGGGGTGCGGAGGGCCTTGGCCTCGACCTCGCGCAGGATGACCAGGAAGCGGGGGAGGCCGACTTCGTGGAAGAGCGCGCCGTGGCTGCCGCGCATCGACGGACGGAGCTGCTGCACGCGCGGCTCGCCGCCCCAGTCGCTCGCGGCCATGACCGTGCCGGTGTCGGTGGTGAAGCCGACCGTGAAGCTGGCGTTGCGCGGCCAGTGCTCGCGCACGAGCTGGCCGATGTTCCATTCGCCGTACCGCGCGCGGCCGGTGGCGCGCGCGTCGCCGACGTGGCTGTTGTGCGCCCAGACCACGATGTTGTCGTGGCCGTTGCGCGCCAGAAGGTAGCGCTGCAGCTCGTCCATCATCGAGACCATGTGCTTGTCGCGCAGGTTCCACGTCGAGACCATGCCCCGCCGCTGCTCGCGCTCGTACTCCTCGCCGTTGCGCACCACGCGCGCGTTCTGCTCGGCGTAGAACAGCTCGTCCAGCGTACGTTTGTCGGTTGCCTTCTCGCGCCGCGCCCGGATGGCCGCGAGCTGTCCCGGCGGCTTCATCTTCTTCACCTCGGCCGCGAATTTCGGGTCGACGGCCTGCAGGTGCCGCTGCACGGCCTCACGCGAGTCTTCGATGCCGTAGAGGTCGAGGCCGTAGACACCGGTCTTGATGGTGTTCGGCGGCAACGCCGCGTTGTGCTGGCGGATCCATTCGATCAGCGACGCGAACTCGGCGTTGCGCCACATCCATCGCGGAAAGTCCTCGAACCCGCCCAGCGCCTCCGCCGCGGAGCGATCCGTCGACTCTCCCTTCACGTACCGGTCGACGCGCGCGGCGTCGGCCCATTCGGCTTCGAGCGCGAGCGCGGTGAAACGCTTCTCGCGGATGAGCCGCTGCGTGATGCGCATCCGCTCGACGTAGAACTCGTGCGTTCCATGCGTGGCCTCGCCGAGGAGGACCAGATGCGCGCCGCCGATGGCCTGCAAAAGCGGGTCGTAGTCTTTTGCGTCTCCCGTAAGTGGGTGCGGATTGAGATCGAGCGGTTCGGGGGCGGGGGCAGTGTGGCAGGCGAGCGCGAGAACGAAGCTCAGGAGGAGGGGGCGCATATAGCAAATGGGACGCCGTTATGGAGTGCGGCGGCC
>DASVSV010000416.1:0-12862 GCA_036387915.1 Thermoanaerobaculia bacterium | reverse complement strand
GGATCGTACCCAGTGGCTCGCTGGTCCAGAGGGCTCCGAAGATCCCGCGTCTACGCGCGGGATAAACTCAGAGAAACCTCACAAAGTCACCAGCTCCAGGTTCATGATCTCCTGCTCGAGGAACTCTCCGGCGATCCTGCGGAAGCGTTCCTCGGCGTCGGTCACGAGGAAGTGATGTTCCGGCCGCGCGATGCCGGCCGAGCGGCCGAGCGCTTCGCGCACCACCATCGCCGTCGTCTCGGCGCTGTCGACGATCTGTACCACGTCGCCGACTACCGCTTCGATGGTGTTGCGCAGGATGGGGTAATGCGTGCAGCCGAGGACCAGCGTGTCGATGCCGGCGTCGATGAGCGGCTCGAGATAGATCTCCGCGACTTCGCGCGCGACGTGCGTGTTCGCCCATCCCTCTTCCGCGAGCGGGACGAACAGCGGCGCGGCGGACTCGATCACTTCGATGTCGGGATCGAGCGCGCGGATGGCATTGGTGTACGCCTTCGACCGCACCGTCCCCTCGGTGGCAATGACGCCGACGACACCCGACGTTCGCTCGACCGCCGCACGCGCGCCCGGCTCGACGACACCGATCACCGGGATCGAGAGCTGCTGCTTCAGGATCGGCAGCGCCGCGGCCGTGGCGGTGTTGCAGGCCACGACGAGCATCTTCACGTTGCGCGACATCAGATGCTGCGCCGCTTCGAGCGAGTAGCGGACGACCGTCGCGGGAGACTTCGTGCCGTACGGGACGCGCGCCGAATCGCCGAGGTAGATCAGCGGCTCGCGCGGAAGGGCGCGGGCGATCTCGCGGAAGACCGTCAGGCCGCCGACGCCGGAGTCGAAGACCCCGATCGCGCCATCGGGCGGGATTGAGGATTGAGGATTGAGAATTGAGGATGGCTTCTCGGCAGGATTCAAATTCTCATTCTCAATTCTCAATTCTGAATTCTCAATTCGGTTCGAGGTCAGGAGAGGCGCCCGCACCCGCCTCGCGCTTGATGTTGTACTGCTCGATTTTCTTGTAGAGGTTCGAGCGCGGCGTGTCGATGGCCTCCGCGGTCTTGGAGACGTTCCAGCCGTGCTCGCGCAGCTTGGCCACGATGAACGCCTTCTCCGCCTCGTCCTTGAACTCCTGGAGAGTGTTCAGGCGCATGGCCGTGCTGATGATGTCGACCGGCGTGCGGAAGAACTCCGCCGGCAGGTCGGTGACGTCGATCGATTCCGACGGGACCATGATCACCATCCGCTCGATCATGTTGCGCAGCTCGCGCACGTTGCCGCGCCACGGCGCGTCGCTCAGCGCCTTCAGTGCCGACGCCGTGAATTTCTTCGGGTGATAGTTGTGCTCCTCGGAGAAGAGCCGCGCGAAATGCTGCGCCAGGATGCCGACGTCGTCGCGGCGCTCGCGCAACGGCGGCGTGCGGATGGGGATGACGTTCAGGCGGTAGTAGAGGTCTTCGCGGAAGCGTCCGGTGCGGATCTCTTCCTCGAGGTTCTTGTTCGTCGCCGCGATCACGCGCACGTCGACTTTGACGACGCTGGCCGAGCCGACCGGCTCGACGTCCCCTTCCTGCAGGACGCGCAACACCTTGGCTTGCGCACTGACCGACATGTCGCCGATCTCGTCGAGGAAGATCGTGCCGCCATCCGCGGCCACGAACTTGCCGGTCTGCTTGCGCACTGCCCCGGTGAAGGAGCCTTTCTCGTGTCCGAACAGCTCCGATTCGATGAGCTCGTTCGGGATCGCCGCGCAGTTGACCTGGATGAACGGCTGATTCGACCGCGCGGAACGGCGATGGATCTCACGCGCGACGAGCTCTTTGCCGGTGCCGGATTCGCCGGTGATCAGGACCGTCGCTTTCGTCGGCGCGGCGCGCTCGATCTGCGACTTGAGGTCGGCCATGAGCTGCGAGCCGCCGACGAGCTGATACTCCTTCTCCTGCTTCTCCTTGAGCTCGATGTTCTCTTCTTCGAGCGAGCGCTGGCGCACCGCGTTGCGCACGGTGAGCAGGAGCTTGTCGCGGTTGAGCGGCTTCTCCAGGAAGTCGAACGCGCCGCGCTTGGTGCACTCGACGGCGGTGTGCACGTCGCCGTGGCCGGAGACCATGACCACCGGCGAAGAGATGCGCTGCTCTTTCAGGTTCTCGAGCACTTCGATGCCGTCGAGGACAGGCATCTTGATGTCGAGCAGGATCGCGTCGTACGGGACCTTCGCGGCCTTGTCCAGACCGTCCTGTCCCGAGCGCGCCTCGTCGATCTTGTAGCCCTCGTACTCGAGGGTCATCCGGATCGCCTCACGGATCCCCGTTTCGTCGTCGATCACCAGAACGCGGTACGGCATCAGCTTCCAGCCTCGTGCATATCACCGGCCATGTTACCCCGCGCAGCCGAGGTATCCTCGGGTGATGCGGTTCGACGAAGTGTTGCGGACGTTCGCGCGGTTCTTCGAGACAGAGGGGATTCGGTATGCCGTCGCCGGAGGATTGGCCATTCACGCCTGGGGACGGTCTCGCACCACGCAGGACATCGACTTTGTCGTCGACGGCACCATGCAGAGTCGCGTCGTATCGTTCAGCGAATCGATCGGCTACCAGACCCTGCATGTGTCCTCGGGCTACTCGAATCATGAGCATCCGGACCTGAACTTCGGAATCGTCGACTTTCTTTACGTCTATGGAGACACCGCTGATCGTGTCTTCGCCGAGGTCTCGGAACGGCGCATCGCGGGCGAGGCGCATGCGCCGGTCCCCAAGCCTGAACACCTCATCGCCATGAAAGTGCAGGCCATCAAGAACGCACCACGGCGCGTTTCGATCGATGTGCCCGACATCGAGTATCTCCTCGGTCTCCCGGGCATTGACCGGAAAGCGGTGCGGGACTACTTTGACCGCGCAGGGTTGTTGCGCATTTACGATGTCATCGAAAGAGACGCCTGAACTCGATTTCGAGCGTGATATGCCGCTCACCGCGGCCGATCTCGAAGCGCTCGCACGCGCACGTCATTTGCGCCCCCTGCCAACGGACGTGTATCTCGACTGGCTGACGTTGATGTGGCGAGCCGACGGCGAACCGCACCGCCTCAACACGGACGCAGACGAACCCTTCACCCTCTAACCCTCCACCTCCCGCCCTCGCCCAGTCGACCCGCTCATCACTGCGGAAATGGCCAGCACGGCGGTGCCTTCGAGTGTCTGTCCTGAAAACCGACAGGCTTCGTGGCCGGGAAGGTCGAGACGGCGCCAGACGAGCATGTGCCGAGCACAGTAAGATGCGAGGCGCATGCAAGTCGACATCGCGCGCGAACCGAAGCTCTCGAAAACCGATCACCTTTTCGTCCTGCTGGCCGAGGGGAAACACGACGTGCCGCTGCCGGCGGTGCAGAAGGCGATCAAGGACGCAAAGTTCGAGGGACGCGCCGAGGAGAGCATCACCATCCTGGCCGGCGAGCCGCGCAAGCTCACCCTGATCGGTCTCGGCAAACACGCCGCACTCAACCTGCGCGGCGCGCGGGCCGCGATCACGACCGCGGGACGCATCGCCAAAAAACATCGCGACGCAAACATCGCCGTCCTCTTCCCCTACACGCTCCCGGACATGAGTGAGGACGGAACGACCCTCGCCCTCGCCGACGCGCTCGCGCAGAGCGACTACAAGTACGACCCGTACATCACCGTGCGCAAGGAGCAGAAGCGCATCCCGATCCGCGCCACGCTCGTCGCAGCGAGCGGCGATGCGAAGAAGCTGACGCAGACCGCGAAGGCCATGAGCGAGGCCGTGGAAACCGTTCGCAATCTCGGCAACATGCCGGCGAACATCCTCACCGCCACCGAGCTCGCCGCGCACGCCGAGGAAGTGTGCAAGCGCGTGGGCGTAAAGTGCACCGTCTACGGCAAGCGCGAGATCGTGCGGATGAAGATGGGCGGCCTGATCGCCGTCAACCGCGGCTCGGTGGAAGAGCCGCGCTTCGTGGTCATGGAGTACACGCCGCGCAAGGCGAAGCAGCACGTCGCGCTGGTCGGCAAAGGGATCACCTTCGACTCCGGCGGCATCTCCATCAAGCCGTCCGAGAAGATGGAGGAGATGAAGTTCGACATGTGCGGCGCGGCCGCGGTGATCGGCATCATCGAAGCGGCGGCGAAGCTCGAGCTGCCGGTCAAAATCACGGCCGTCTTCGCGGCCACGGACAACCTCCCCAGCGGCAGCGCCTACAAGCCGGGCGAGATCATCACCATGATGTCCGGCAAGACGGTGGAAGTGGTGAACACCGATGCCGAGGGGCGGATGGTGCTGGCCGATGCACTGCATTACGTGTCGCAGCTGAAGCCCGATCACGTCATCGATTACGCGACGCTGACCGGCGCCTGCGTGGTCGCGCTGGGCAGCGAGGCGGCGGGGCTCTTCAGCAACAACGACGAGCTGGCCCGGAAGTTGATTGAGTCGGGGGAGCGCGTCGGAGAACGCCTCTGGAGACTTCCTGCCTGGGACGAGTACAAAGACCTGATCCGCAGCGAATGGGCGGACATGAAGAATACGGGCGGCCGGTGGGGTGGCGCGATCACCGCGGCAGTCTTTCTGAAGGAGTTCGTCGATTGTCCCTCATGGGCTCATCTCGATATAGCCGGAACCGCCTACGCGGACAGCGAAACACCGCGGGAAGCACGCGGGGCAACGGGCGCGGGCGTACGCGTCACGATCGATTTTCTGCGCTCGCTCTGATCGCCGTCCTGCTGCTGGCCGCCTGCGGCGGCAGCGCGAAGAAGGCGGCCGCGCCTCCGCGCGCGCCCGAGCCGGAGATCGATTTCACGGTCATCGACTCCCCCAGTCTGCAGTTCCTCCCCCGGCACGAGGAGGCTCGCGGCTGGCGTCTCGAGGAGGATCCGATGGTGGTCCCCGGCGATCGCCTGAACACCTACCTCGGCGCGGACGGGCAACACTTCACCCGCTATGAAGTCGTCGACGTGACGACCGGCAAGTACGTTGGCATCGGCAATCAGGGCTTCGCCACGGTCGAGATTTTCCGCTTCCCCGATTTCGTGAAGGCGTTCGGCGCCTACTCGATGCGCAAGGAAGCGGCCCGCCGCTTTCTCCCGATCGAGAACGAGGCGTACGTCAGCAAGTACGCCGTCCACCTCTGGCGCGGACCGTTCTACGTGCGCGTGACCGGCGGCGCGGTGAACGCGTTCGAGTCGCTGACCGGCCTGGCCTCGTTCGTCGCGGAGCGCATGCCGCCCGCTCCGTCGAAGCCGGCTGTCTTCAACTTTTTCCCGACGGACGTGCGCATCCCGAACAGCGAGCGCTACTCGGCCGACACGGGCTTCGGCCAGAACATGCTCGGCAATTCGTTCCAGGCGAAGTTCAACATGCTCGGCGACGTGCACGAGGGGCTGATCATCCCCGCCGCCAACCGCGCCGCCGCCACACGCATCCTGGAGGCGTACAAGAATCTCTACGTGCGCAACGGGAAGCTGCTCGACCCGATCCCCAATCTCGGCGAGGACAATTTCACCGCCGAGGACCGCTACCTCGGGCGCGCGGTCTGCTTCCGGATCGACCGCTTCGTGGTGGCGTTCAACGGGTTCAAGGAACGCCAGCGCCTCGTCGATCTCGCGATCGCGACGGACGCCCGCATGCTGGGCTCGATCCGCAAACAACTCGTCGCCGCCGACAAACGCGCCGAGGAGAAGACGTCGCCCACTCCTCCCGTCAACGACAACCGCCCCCCCTGGGCCCGCGGCCAGCAGTAGGTGGCGCGCTGTTCGTTGGTGCGTGAGGGAGACGACGAGGGGCCTCCGGCGGGCCGGTGCGACCGGCGGCGCTGGTTGGCCTAGCCTGACCGCACCGTCTCGGGACAAACGCTTTCAGCGCGACGAGTGGCTACACTAAGCGCCGCCGGTCGTACCGGCCCGCCGGAGGCCTCCCGTCGTCTCCCTCGCGCACCAACGAAAAGCGCGCTACCGCTCCCAGGTGCCGCTTTTGCCGCCGGTTTTGCGGGTGAGTTGGAGGGCTTCGATCACGATCCCCTTCTCCGCGCTCTTGCACATGTCGTAGATCGTGAGGGCGGCGACGGCGCAAGCCGTCATCGCCTCCATTTCCACGCCTGTCTTGCCCTCGCAGCGGACGATGGCGCGGACCTCGATCGTGCCCGACTTCGGGTCGAGGTCGAACGTGATGTCGACCGATTCGAGTGCGAGCGGGTGTGCGAGCGGGATCAGGGCGGGCGTTTGCTTCGCGGCGAGGACGCCGGCGATCTTGGCGGTAGTGAGCACGTCGCCTTTCGGGAGGGCGCGATCGACAAGCTTCTGCAGTGTGTCGGGGGTCATGCGCACCGTTGCGGAGGCGACGGCCTCGCGCGCGGTGATCTTTTTCGCGCCGACGTGCACCATCGAGATGCCGCCGGTCTCATCGAGATGCGAGAAATCTTTGGCCACGTTCCCACTCCTCCGGCGTATTCACGTTCAGCAACTCCTCGGCGCCGAATCGCGCCCGCAGCTCGGGCTCGGGGATCATCTCCCGATCGACGGCGCCGCGCAAATCGTACGCGCCGGCGGCGATGCGCGCCTCGATGCGCGGCAGCGCGGCCGCGTCCCAGACGGCGCACAGCGGCTGCGGGACGCCGTTCCAGATTGGAACACCGCCGCGGTCGCGCAGGTAACGCAACGCTTCGCTGGTGATCAACGGGTAGTCGACCGCGAGGAGGAAGCACTCGCCGTTCGCGTCGCGTAAGGCGCGCGCGACGCCGAAGATCGCCGCCTCGTTCTCGTGCGGCTCCTCGAAGATCGTGCGCACGCTCAACGCCTCGCCGTCGGCGCGATGCACGGCGATCACCCCGTCGAAGACTGGCGTCGCCGCGGCGACGATGCGCTCGAGGAACAGCTCGACTTTGGACGCGCCCATGCGCCGCGAGCGTCCGCCGGCCAGCACGTATGCATTCACGCGCTCAACGTTAGCGCATCGGCGAAACGTTCCGCCGCGGCTTCGTTGAGAAAGAGCGACGGTTCGGTCGCTTCCAGCTCCATCAGCAGCAGACGCCCATCGCGCACGACGCAGTCGACGCGCGCGTAGAGCCAGCGCTCGCCGAGCGTGGCCGCGATCCGCTTTGCCTGCGCGATGAGCTCGGGCGGCGGTTCGATGCGCGTTGCGCTGCCGCCGAAATCGTTCTGCACGCGAAAGTCGCCGCTGCGGGGGCGCTTCAGCACCGTGTGACTAAACGCTTTGCCGAGGAAGACGAACGAGAGCTCGCCGTCATCGACGATCTCGGGGACGAACGGCTGCACCAGCACGTCGCAGTCGAGTTGCGCGGCGCCGCGGACGATGCCGTACGCCGTCGCGGAGACCGCCGGCTTCACGATCACGTCCTGCCACGGCAGCGCCGGCATCGGCTCGCCGCGCCGGACGAGGATCGTCGGCACGATGTTGACGCCCTGCGCTTCCAACTCCAGCAGGTAGGACTTGTGGATGTTGCGCCGCAGCAGCTCCGGCGGATTCCAGAGCGGCAGGCCGTCCATGCGGTCGAGCCACGCGCGGAACTCGTCGACGCGCTTGTGGTAGTCCCAGGTGCTGCGGACCACGATCGCGCCGAACGCGCTCCAGTCGACGGTCGGGTCATCCCACACGACGGCACGCGCGTCGACGCCCCGGCGGATCAGCGCCTGTTGCAGCAGGCGGTCGTCCGCCGCGAGGTCGGGCAGGCCGCGCCACGTGACCAGGGCGATCAGCATCCGCACGCGATCCCGGCCGCCGTCGTGGCCGCGGCGCCATGCACCGGCAGGCCGTCGCGTTTCCACCAATCGAGGCCGCCGATCATCTCCTTGACCTGATAGCCGAGGCGGGAGAGCTTGACGGCCGCTTTCGTGGAGGCGTTGCAGCCGATGCCGTCGCAGTACGTCACCACCACCGCGTCCTTCGAGAACGGCACGCTCTCGGCCGTGATGTTGCGGTGCGGCAGGTTGATCGCGCCGGGCACGTGGCCGGCGGCGAAGACTTCCGCGGTGCGGGCGTCGACGATCACGTACGCGCGGGCATTCGCGTGCAGGTCGGCGGCGTCGATCTCCCACTCCAGTCTCTGTTCGAAATGCGCCAGGGCGGCGTTGATGTCCATGTGGTGAATGATGCGAGAATGATGGTCTCCCGCAGGAGACCATTTCCCGCATGCTGAAGAGACCACTGCACCGCCACCTGTTCCGCGAGCTGCGCGAGTCGATCGTCGGCGGCGCGCTCCGCGGCGGGACGCGGCTCCCCTCCACGCGCGACTTCGCCTCGCAGCGCGGCATCTCCCGCAAGACCGCGGAAGAGGCCTACGCGCAGCTCGAGCGCGAAGGCTACGTCGACCGCCGCGTCGGCTCCGGCACGTACGTCTCCGAGTTGCCGCTGCCGAAGAAACGCGCCGCGAGACTGGAAGGGCGGCGCACGCTCTCCGGCCGCGGACGCAAAGCCGGCGCGTCGATGTCGTGCGTCGAGCCGCTGGTCGTGCGCGCGTTCGCCGCCGGCCTGCCCGCGCTCGACGAGTTCCCGCTGCAGACCTGGCAACGCCTCGTGGCCTCGCACGCACGCCGCCTCGACGCGCATGCGCTGGTCTACGGCGATCCCGCCGGCGAGCCGACGCTGCGCGAGGCCGTCGCGACATACGTCAGCACCGCCCGCGGCGTGCACTGCGACGCGTCGCAGATCGTGATCGTCAGCAGCGCGCAGGAGGCGCTGCACCTGCTCGCGCAACTGCTCCTCGATCCCGGCGACGCGGCGTGGCTCGAAGAGCCGGGCTACTACGGCGCGCGGGCAGCGCTCAACTCCGCCGGCGCGCGCGTGGTGCCGGTGCCGGTCGACGCCGATGGTCTCGACGTCGCCGCGGGCATCGCCCTGGCGCCGAACGCACGCATCGCCTGCGTCACGCCGTCCAATCAGTATCCCCTCGGCGTGTCGATGTCGCTCGACCGCCGCCTGGCGCTCCTCGACTGGGCGCGGCGCAACGACGCGTGGATCGTCGAGGACGATTACGACGGCGAGTTCCGCTACGACGGACGTCCGCTCACCGCGGTGCAGGGACTCGACTCCGCCGGCCGTGTGATCTACGTCGGCACGTTCACGAAGTCGCTCTACCCGTCGCTGCGCCTCGGCTACGTCGTGCTGCCGCCCGATCTCGTGGCGTCGTTCGTCGCCGCGCGCACGCAGGTCGACGGTCACCCTCCCCCATTCATGCAGCGCGTCGTCGCCGACTTCATGCACCTCGGACATTTCGACGCGCACCTGCGCCGCATGCGCGCGCTCTACCGCGAGCGCCGCGATCTCGCTCTGCGCCTCTTCACGCGCCACCTCCCCATTGATCACGGCGTCGAGCTCGGTCCCGCCGACGCCGGCTTCCGGATCGTGGCCTTCCTCACGAAAAACGACCGCGACGTCGCCGACCGCGCCGCGCGCGCGGGCCTCGAGTTGCCGACGCTCTCCCGCCTCTACGTCGGCCGTCCGCGCCAGGGTCTGGTCCTCGGCTACATGGGCCTTGCCCCTGCCGCGCTGACGCAGGGCGTGAAAGCATTGGCGCGATTGCTATGAAGGTGAGCGTCATCATCCCGACGCTGAACGAGGAGGCGCGCATCGCCGCGACCATCGACGCCGCCTTCGCCGCCGGCGCTGCCGAGGTGCTCGTCTGCGACGGCGGCAGCACCGACGCGACGCTCCCGATCGCCGAGGCTCACGGCGCGCGCGCGATCGCTTGCGAGTGCAATCGCGCGCGCCAACTCAACCGCGGCGCGGAGTCCGCGTCGCACGACGCGCTGCTCTTCCTTCACGCCGACACGCTGCTCCCCCTCGGCGCCGCCGACGCCATCGTGCACGCGCTGCGCGACGCGGATTTCGGCGGCTTCCTCGTCGACTTCATCGAGCGCGGCTGGCGCCTGCGCTACGTCGCCTTCATGATCAACCGCCGCACCCGAATCATCCGCGCCCCCTGGGGCGATCAAGCCCAGTTCGCGCGCCGCGACAAGTTCCCCGGCTACCCCGACTTTCCGATCATGGAGGACTACGCCCTCGCGATGCGCATGCGCCACCGCGCCGCCATCGTCCCGCTCCGCGTACGCACCTCGGGACGCCGCTTCCTCACCAAAGGCGTGATCCGCACGTCCATCGTCAACTGGACGATCATCACCGCCTACCACCTCGGCGTCTCACCGCAGCGCCTCGCGCGATGGTACCGAAGATGAGACGACCGCAGGCGGCGCGGAGGCGTGACGCCGGCAATCTACGCGTTGGCCAGCGCGGCCCGGAAATCGCGCACGGCCTGCGTCAGCGTGTCACGGTCCAGCATCGAGGCCAGGAGCTCGAGGTCGAGGTCGGGAAGGAGGCGGCTACGCTCCGCCGGCACGAGATGCCCGGCGCTCAGCACATAAACTTCGATGACGCCCTTGCGCCAGTACCACACCTCTTCGACGCCGAGCTTTTCATAAATCGCCAGCTTGTCAATGCCGCCGTGCGTCCATTCCACCTCGATGGCGAGGTGCGGCCGGTCGCGCTTTTCGGTGCCGAAGATGTAGCACTCGTCGGGCTCCGCTCCCCGCCGTTTCGCTTTCTTCTTGATCGTCCAACTGCCGACCGCTTCGAGCTCGATCCCACGATCGGTACACCACGCCTCGAGCAGGCGTCCGATGCGGGACTTGATGACTTCGTGATCCCGGGAAGGACTCATGATCTCGACTTCCCCCTCCAGGTAGCTGATCCGGGGAGCGGAGTGATCGCCGCGCATGACCAGGAGGCGTTCGTAGTCTTCCCACGAAACATCGTGCAGGATGACAATCGAATCTGCATCCGTCGTGTCGTCGTGCTTGCGTAGCGCCGCGGCCATCGACATGACCGAAAGTATACCGCCGCGTAGGAGCGGGGCGTGCTCGTGACGTTAACCCCTCACCCGCGTGCCCCGCTCGACTCCCGTCCGTATCCGGGAGTAGGCTCGCCGCGATGCAACGCGAGATCGCCGAGCTCCTGCACACGATCGCGCCTCCCGGCACCTTCGCCGTCCAGCGCTCTGCGCCGGCGGAGGCACTCCGGATCGACGTGAAAGGCGTGGGCGCGCTCGATCTGCCGCTCGCGCCGCGGACCGTGTCGCGTCTCCGCGAGGTGGCGAAGCCGTCGCGGTACGGACTACGCGACCGCACCGTATACGACACGAGCGTTCGCGCCAGCCGGGAGATCGCCAGAAGCCGCATCCGCATCGACCAGCACCGCTGGAACGCGACCCTGATTCCGCTGCTCGACGAGATTCGCGCCGGCCTCGGCCTGGCCGAGGGCGTCGTGCTGAAGGCGGAGTTGCACAACATGCTGCTCTACGAGCGCGGGCAATTTTTCAAGTCCCACCAGGACTCGGAGAAGGCCGACGGCATGATCGGGACGCTGGTGGTCACGCTTCCCTCTTCATTCCGGGGCGGGGAGATGACAGTCGAGCAGCACGGCGAGGTCAAGACGTTCCGTGGCAGCCGCAGCGACGTGCAGCTCGTCGCCTTCTACGCCGACTGCCGGCACGAGGTCGGTCCGGTCACCGGCGGAGCGCGCGTGGTGTTGACGTACAACCTGCTGACGGAAGGCGTCGCCGCGGCGACGCCGGCACAGGTCGAGCCGCACACGCTCGATGCCCTCGCCGACGCGTTGCGGCGTCACTTCGAGACGCCGCTCGGCCCCAGGTTCGGCGGCGACGCGACCCCGCCCGACCGCCTCGTCTACCTGCTCGACCACGAATACACCGCGCGCGGGCTCCGCTGGGATCACCTCAAGGGCGCGGACGCGGCTCGCGCATCTGCTTTGCGGACGGCAGCCGAGCGTCTCGGCTGCGAGGTCTTTCTCGCACAGGCGGACGTTCACGAAACATGGCAATGCGAGAGCGATCCGGCGGAGTGGTATCCCTCCCGCGGCCGCTCGTGGCGCGACTCCGGGGATGACTTCGACGGCGACGACGATCCCGGCGACGGCGGTGCAGACGACGTCGAACCGCTCATGACGGACCTCATCGACAGCGACATCGAGTTGCGCAACTGGGTTGCCTCGGGTTCGAAGAACCCCGCCGCGATCTCATCGGCAGTCCGCGACGAGGAGCTCTGCTACACCCGTCCCTCGGCGGACATGAGCCCGTTCCAAAGCGACTACACCGGCTTCATGGGGAACTGGGGCAACACGCTGGACCGGTGGTATCACCGCGCCGCCATCGTGATGTGGCCGCGCGAGCGCACGTTCGTCATCCGTGCACGCGCCTCGGCCTCGTGGGCGCTGAACCAGGTGGTCCGGACGCTGCGGTGCGGGGACCAGGAAGACGCGCGGCGCAAGGTCGAGAGTCTTCTTCCGTTCTGGAGTCACACTGCCCGCTTCACGCCCGAGCCCATCATCCATGACGCGTTGCGCGCCGCGGCGAGCGTCGCCGATCCGATCCTCGCATCGCGACTCCTCGGTCCACTCTCGCTCGAATCCGTCGACCCCGAAGCGGCATCGTTGTTCGAACCGCTCCTCCCGCAATTCGGCCTGCAATGGTGCGAGGACGTGCTGTCCGCGCTCCCGGTCGCGCAGGGCGACGCGCATCGAAAATGGCTGGACCTGCTTCCGCGCATTGGCGAGGAGCTCGCCGAGGCCGGCGAAGCCGGATGGTCGCTCGCGCGGTGGCTCGCCGTCCGGCAGTGGGAGTGGGTCGAGGCCGAGCTGCGCAAAGCGGACGCCGCTCCGTCACCCTCCGCCGCCAGCGCGGCGCTGAGCGAGCTCGTTCCGCCGCTGCTGAACGTCCTCCGGACCACACTCGCCATCGGCGCATTCGACGTGCAGGAATCGATCGTCCGCCAGCTCACCGCGACGCGCACCGACCGCCGCGTGGACTTTCTCACGACGCTCCTCCGCGCGGCATCGAGCG
>DASVSV010000415.1:0-10688 GCA_036387915.1 Thermoanaerobaculia bacterium | reverse complement strand
TCCACCAGATCTATTCGATGATGCAGACCGGCCAGGCCAAGTACGGAATGCAGACTTTCAACCAGTCGTTGGCGACGCTGTACTTCAAGAAGCTGATCACGCTGCAGACCGCGTTGTCGCGCTCGTCGAATCCCGACGAGCTGCAGGAGATGATCTCCCGCGGAGCGGGAACGCTGTTCGCGCAGGGGCCGGCCGGCAACATCAGCGCATCGAGACCGAGCAGGCCGGCGTAAACAAGCTCTCAGCTCGCAGCTATTGGCTCTCAGGGGCCGCGGGCGAGACGAACGTGTGTGGTGTCCTGAGAGCCGAGAGCAAACAGCGAGGAGCTGATCATGCCGACATTCGAGTGGAAGGGCACAGCACGTAACGGACAGACGCAGACCGGTCTCCTGGTGGCCGACTCGAAGGACGCCGTCATCGCGGTCATGCGGCGGCAGCAGATCGTCGTCACCGCGGTCAAGGAGAAGGGCAAGGAGATCGCCCTGCCGAAGTTCGGCGGCGGCGTCCCGTCGCAGAACATCGCCGTCTTCACGCGGCAGTTCTCGGTCATGATCGACGCCGGCCTGCCGCTCGTGCAGTGCCTCGAGATCCTCGGCAACCAGCAGGACAACAAGACCTTCAAGCGCGCCCTGATCCAGGTGCGCCAGGACGTCGAGTCGGGCTCCAATCTGGCCGACTCGATGCGCAAGCACCCCAAAATCTTCAGCGACCTCTACACCAACATGGTCGCCGCCGGTGAGGCGGGCGGTATTCTCGACACCATCCTCCAGCGCCTCGCCACCTACATCGAAAAGTCGGTCAAGCTGAACGCGCAGGTGAAGTCGGCCATGATCTATCCGGTGGCCGTCATCAGCATCGCCTGCATGGTGGTGGCAGTCATTCTCTGGAAGGTCATCCCCGTCTTCGCGGCCCTCTTCGAGTCCCTCGGCGCCGAGCTGCCGATGCCGACCCGCGTGGTCATCGCCCTCTCGAACTTCATCGCCGACTTCTGGTGGCTGATCGGCATCGTCATCATCGCCACGATCTTCTTCCTCCGGAAGTATCACCAGACCTACAAAGGCAAGCGCGTCCTCGACGGCATCCTGCTGAAGATGCCGATCCTGGGCATGCTGCTCCGCAAGATCGCCGTGGCCCGCTTCTGCCGCACGCTGGCCACCCTGACGTCGTCGGGCGTGCCCATCCTCGACGGTCTCTCCATCACCGCCCGCACGGCCGGCAACTCGATCGTCGAAGACGCGATCATGGCCACGCGCAAGTCGGTCGAGGAAGGCAAGACCATCAGCGAGCCCCTGGGCGACACGGACGTCTTCCCGCCCATGGTCGTGCAGATGATCGCCGTCGGCGAGCAGACCGGCGCGCTCGACACGATGCTCTCCAAGATCGCCGACTTTTACGAAGAGGAAGTCGACCTCGCCGTGGCCGGCCTGATGAAGCTCCTCGAGCCCGTCCTGATCGCCTTCCTCGGCGTCGCCATCGGCGGCATCGTCATCGCCATGTACATGCCGATGTTCACGCTGATCTCGCAGATCGGATAAAGCAGGCACGAGGGATGAGGCACGAGGCACGAGTGCCTCCCTCATCCCTCATTCCTCGTCCCTCATACCTGTATGAGTAACGACGTCCGGATGCTCATCGCGGTCCGCGTCGTGGTCGTCACCACGCTGCTCCTGGCGTCGCTGATCATTCAGTACACGATCCGCGAGGTCCTGCCGATCGACTACCTCTACGTCGCCGCCGGCACGACGTACGCGCTCACGCTGCTCTACATCGGGCTGGCCTACACCGTTCCATCGCGCCCGCTGAACCTGGCCATCCAGACCGGCGGCGACATCTTCGTCGAGACGCTGCTGGTCTACTTCACCGGCGGCCTCGACTCGCCGTTCTCGTTCCTCTACCTGGTCTCGATCATCACCGCCTCGATGCTGCTCTACCGCCGCGGCGGCCTGCTCACCGCGTCCGGCGCGGCGATCCTCTACGGCGTGCTGGTCGACCTGATGTACTACAACATCCTCCCGCAGCCCGAGCAGTTGATGTTCGTGGCCGACACCTGGACCTCGTCGCGCCTCTACTTCAACATGGCCGCGAACTTCTCCGGCTTCTACGCGACGGCGCTCCTGACCTCATATCTCTCCGAACAGCTCCAGCGCACCTCGCGCGAGCTCGACGCAAACCGTCAGAACCTGGCCGAGCTGCGCGCCCTCAACCAGAACGTCGTCGACTCGATCCCCTCGGGCCTGATCACGCTGACGTCCTTCGGCACCGCGTCGTTCGTCAATCCCGCCGGCGCGAACATCCTCCGCACCGAGCCGCTGGCCATGCTCGGACGCCACGTCACGGAGCTCGGCTTCCTCACCAGCGAGGAGTGGATCGCCGCGCGAGAAGAGCTCTCCGTCGGCACGATCGTCCGCCGCGAAGTGGAGCGCCTTGACGGAGATGGCACCGGAGATGGCCCCGGTGACGGCAACGCCGAGACCCGCAGCATCGGCTTCGCCCTCTCCCCCCTCAGCACGCTCGACGGAAAGTTCTCCGGCTACACGGTCATCTTTCAGGATCTGACGGACGTGAAGAAACTCGAGGCCGAGGTGCGGTTGAAGGATCGCATGGCGGCGGTGGGTGAGTTGTCGGCCGGTATTGCCCACGAGATCCGCAATCCGCTGGCGGCCATCGCCGGTTCCGTGCAGGTGCTGAAGAAATCGCAGAACCTCACGCCGCAGGAGCAGCGGCTGATGTCGATCGTGCTCAAGGAATCGGAGCGGCTGAACAAGTCCATCTCCGACTTTCTCCGCTTCGTGCGCCCGCAGGAAAAACGGAGCGCGGAGTTCGACGTCGCGGCCAGTCTCGCCGAGACGCTGGACCTGCTCGCGAACTCCCCCGAGCTCGACGAGCGCCACGTCATCCGCCGCCAGATCGCACCGCCGTCGTTCCCCATCGTCGGCGACGCCGACCAGATCCGCCAGGTGTTCTGGAACCTGGCCCGCAACGCCATCGCCGCGATGCCGAAAGGGGGCACGCTCAACGTGCGCACCACGTACGACGACGCGGCGTATCACATCATCTTCACCGACAGCGGCCGCGGCATGTCGCCGGCCGACCTGCAGCGCCTCTTCCAGCCCTTCCGCACGAACTTCCCCTCCGGCACGGGCCTCGGCATGGCCATCTCCTACCGCATCGTGCAGGAGCACGGCGGCAAGATCGACGTGACGTCGCGGGAAGGGGAGGGCACCAGCATCATCATCACCCTCCCCACGCACCAGCCGGCCCTGCGCCGCCTCGGGATAAACTGAAGCCTCGTGACCGATCGCATCCTCGCCGCCACGCCCGACCCGGATGACCTCCAGACCGAGCTCTCCCTCCGCCCCAAACTGCTGCGCGAGTACATCGGCCAGCAGAAGGTGAAGGCCAACCTCGAGATCTCACTCACCGCCGCCCGCAACCGCGGCGAGCCGCTCGACCACGTGCTGCTGTTCGGCCCTCCCGGCCTCGGCAAGACCACGCTCGCGAACATCATCGCCAACGAGATGGGCGCCAGTCTGCGCACCACTTCCGGCCCCGCGCTGGAGAAGCCGGGAGACCTGGTCGGCATCGTGACGAATCTCGAAGCCGGCGACGTGCTGTTCATCGACGAGATCCATCGCCTCTCGCCGATGGTCGAGGAGATCCTCTACTCGGCCATGGAAGACTTCCACGTCGACCTCGTGGTCGGACAAGGCCCCGCCGCGCGGACGATGAAGTTCGAGCTCCCGCGCTTCACGCTCATCGGCGCCACGACGCGCGCGGGCCTGCTCACCGCGCCGCTCCGCGCACGCTTCGGCATCGTGCACCGACTCGACTTCTACGACGTCGAGTCGCTGACGATCATCGTCAGCCGCTCCGCCGACATCCTCAGCATCCCCCTCGGACGCGAAGCCTCCGCCGAGATCGGCCGCCGCGCGCGCGGCACGCCCCGCATCGCCAACCGCCTGCTCCGCCGCGTCCGCGACTTCGCGGAGGTGCGTCACGAGGGCCGCGTGGACGTGAAGATCGCCCGCGAGGCGCTGCACATGCTGGAAGTCGACGACTACGGTCTCGACGAGATCGACCGCAAGCTGCTCACGACGATCATCGAACGCTTCGGCGGCGGCCCCGTCGGCGTCAGCGCGCTGGCCTCGTCGATCGGCGAAGACCGCGGCACGATCGAAGATCTCTACGAGCCCTACCTCATCCAGATCGGCTTCATGCAACGCACCCCCCGCGGCCGCGTCGCCAGCCGCACCGCCTACGAACACCTCGGCTACCCCCTGTCGGCCGCCCGCCACCAGCGCGATCTTTTCTAGTGACGCGCGGCGCGGCGGCGGGGGACGACGACGTCGATCAGCAACTCCTCGCTCCGCGCGCTGCCGCAGGAGTTCGACACGACGGCGGTGATGTGATGCCGGCCGCGGGTGAGGCCGCTCAGCACGGCTGGCGAGCCGGCACCGATGAGCTTCTGCCCCTCATACCACTCCACACGCACGGGCGGCGTGCCGCCGGTCATGGCCGTGACCGTGAGCGACTCCCCCTCGTGAATGCGCGCGTGGCTCTGGTCGAGGGTGACGGTGGGAGGAAGGCAGGGCGTGACGTGGATGTCGGCGATGGGCCAGCGATCCACGGTGAAGCCGGAGACGAAGATGAGCAGCAACTTCGTGCGCCCCTCTCGAAGCCCGGTCACTGCGGCCGTTCCGCTGGAGCCGTTCACCGGAATCCGTCCCGACACCGAAGCGATCGTCTCGTCTTCCGCGTAGAAGCCGGCCCCGTAGAGAAAGACCTGCGGCGAAAACGCTGCCCGCACCGAAACGGTCTCCCCGCGCTGGACCACGACCGGGTCGGGACCGACGGCGGCGAGCAGAGAGACGAACGCGAGTGCCAGCACGTCCCCAGATACGGATCACGACCAATCGGCGTTGGGACCTCTTATGGAGTGCGGCGGCCCAAGCCGCCGCTTTGGTACCAAAGCGGCGCTAAGGCCGCCGCACTCCTGAAACGTTCCGCGGTATCCGCTTCTCCCAACATCCGCGCCCGAGCACCTCGGCGCCACGCTTCTAAGCGCGGGCGGGACGCCGGCGCTCCGGACCGCCGCCGTCCCGGCGGCTGTAGGCGCAGGCGTCCCGCCGGCGCTCAACGTCGCGACCCTACTGCCGAGACGCACCCGAATGGCAGGTCGCTCCCGAATACAAAAGCGGCGGCGAAGGCCGCCGCACTCCATAACGCTACCGCGGGACGATCGTCGTGATGTGCTGCGTCTCGTTGTTCGTGACCGTGATGAACGCCCACACACCCGCGCCGGCTCGTGTCGGCTCCACGATTACGTCCGCGAGGCCGGTGCCGGCGGGAAAATCCGCGATCTCCGCGTACGCGGGCGTGAACAGGTCCGTGTTGCCGGCGAGCGTCACCGTGCGCGGCGCGCCCAGGCCGCGGATCGTGACGATGTTCGGGTCCTCCGCGTAAATGCGCAGCGTCTTGCGGAAGCGCGCGTCGTTGACGAGCTGTCCGTCCGCGGTAGGACCGGAGGCCGGCGTGATCGTGAAGGGAGCTGGACGTTGTGCGAACAGTGGAACCCAGCAGACCGTAGGGGAGCGGTCCCGTCTAATCCTTCCGGAAGTGCGCTCCGATGGACCGCGGATTGCGGATCGCGGCCGAGGCCACGATCGACGCCATCTGCTGCCCGTGGAAGAGCTCCACGATCGACTTGCTGATCGTCGACTCGTGGTAGTACTTCGTGAGCCGGTTGCCGAGGTGCTGCATGTCCGCCAGCGCGCGCTTGAGACGCTCGTACGTGCGGACGATGCCGACGTAGTTCCACATCGTGTGCTGGATGGTCGTCCAGTCCTGCAGGATGAGCGCGGGGTCCTCGAGGTTCTCCGTGCCGGGCGGACGCCAGTCGGGAATCGAGCCGAGAAACGCGTCCGGGATCGAGCCCTGACCGGCGGGGAGCGACGAGTACGCGCGCTGCACTTGCGGTGTCGCCGACGAAGCCGCGCTGGCCATCCGCGCGCGGATCGACTGCGCCGCGTAATAGCCCCACGTCAGCCCTTCGAGCAGCGACGTCGACGCGAGGCGGTTCCCGCCGTGCAGGCCGGTGCACGAAGTCTCGCCGACCGCGAAGAGGCGCGAGAGCGTCGTCTCGCCGCGCGTGTTCACCAGCACGCCGCCACAGAAATAGTGCGCCGCGGGGACGACCGGGATCGGGTCCTTCGAGATGTTGATGCCGATGTCCGCGCAGGCCTTGCCGATGTTCGGGAAGCGCTCCGCGATCGGCTGCGGGCCGTGGTAGAAGTTGGCCAGGTCGAGGTAGACGAATTCTTCCTTGTTGCGCGTCATCTCCTCGACGATCGCGCGGGCCACGATGTCGCGCGGCGCGAGGTCTTTCAACTCCGGCGCGTAACGCTCCATGAAGTATTCGCCGCGCTGATTCCGCAGCCGCGCCCCCTCCCCGCGCAAAGCCTCGGAGATCAGAAAGTGATTGGCCTTCTTGTCCGCGAGCGCGGTGGGGTGGAACTGCACGTACTCCGCGTTCAGGATCCGCGCGCCGGCGCGATGGGCCATCACCACGCCGTCGCCGAGGGAGTTGCGGGTGTTGGTGGTGTGCAGGTAGATCTGGCCGATGCCGCCCGTGGCCAGCACGGTGTAGTCGGCGAAGATCGTGTAGACCTCGTTGGTGCGGTTGTCGAGCAGGTACGCGCCCACGCACTCGTTGGTGAGGCGGTAGCGCACCTGGATGTCGAGCGGATGGTGGTGCGTGGTCAGGAGGTCGATGGCCGTGACGTCCGTGGCGAGCGTGATGTTCGGCTCCGACTTGACGCGGTTCAGCATCGAGACCTCGATGGCCCGTCCGGTCGCGTCGCCCGCGTGGATGATGCGCGGCACCGAGTGCGCGCCCTCCTGCGTCAGGTCGAGCTCTCCCTCGTGCGTGGTGGTGAAGGGGACGTGCACGTTGTCGAGCAGGAGCTGCTCCACGACCCGCGGCCCTTCCACGGAGAGGAACTGCACCGCCTCCTCGTTCGAGATGCCCGCGCCGGCGCGCACGATGTCGTCGATCAGCTTCGCCGGCGTGTCGTCTTCACCCTGATAGATGATCCCGCCCTGCGCCCACAGCGTATTGCAGTCCGCCGGGTCGGTGGCCTTCGTCACCAGTAGCACCTTCATCCCCGCGCTGGCCAGCGTGAACGCGGTCGTCAGGCCGGCGATCCCGGTCCCGATGACCAGCACCGGGTAGTGAGCTCGATTTTTCAGTACGGACACGCGGCTGCGGATTGTAGTGCAACGGAAAGAGACGACCGGGGGCCTCCGGTCGGTCCCTTGTGCCTACGCGGCCGACTGCGCGAAGCCGGTGATTACGTAGGACCCCGACTTCTGGTCCTTCTTGATCTTGATGATGTTGTTGCTCTGCGCGTCTTCCAGCAGGTCGCTGAACGTGTTGTAACCGTAGTATTCCTCGTTGAACGTCGGCTTCTTGCGCTGCATGGTCTGCTTGACCATCGACCCCCAGAGGATCTCCTTGTTCTCGCGCATCAGAGCCTTGATCGAGTCGATCAGCAGCTTGAACACCTCGGCCTTCTTCTTGTCCTGGAAAGCCACCTGCGGCGCCTTGGCCACGCCGCGCACGAGGTCCTCGTAGAAGATGAACTCATCGCAGTTGTCGATCAGCAGGTTGCTCGACGAATTCTTTACGCCGCAGCCGATCACGTACTTGTCGTTCTCTTTCAGCTTCGACACCAGCGGCGAGAAATCCGAGTCGCCTGACGCGACCACGAACAGGTCGATATGGTCCTTCGACCAGCACATGTCCATCGCGTCGACGGCCATGCGGATGTCGGCCGAGTTCTTCCCCGAATAGCCGCGGCCCGGGATCTCGATCATCTCCACCGCCGCCTCGTGCAGCTCGCGTTTGTAGTCGGGGAACTTGTCCCAGTCGCTGTACGCGCGCTTGACGACGATCTTCCCCTTTTCCAGCAGGCGCTCCAGCACCAGCTGGATCTCGAATTTCTTGTACTTCGCGTCCATCACGCCGATGGCGATGTTCTCGAAATCGATGAAGAGGGCGATCTTGCTTTCGGTCATTCGCTGCGACGGCGGCTTGCCGTAATCCGATTCCTCGGCGGGATTGCTGTCGTAGGGTTTGCGAGGTGCTGGCACGGCGGGAGTCTACACGTACACTACGCGCGCCGTGAAACGCTACCTGACGCTCGCCCGGCCGTTCACCCTGCTGCCGCCGCTGCTCGGCATCGTCTCCGGCGCCGTCTGCGCGTGGGGCTCCGCGCACAACCCCGATCCGACCCGCGCCTTGACCACGTCCGTCATCCTCACCGTCGCCCTCGGATCGCTTTGCGCGTCCTTTCTGAACGCCGCCAACAACACCCTCAACCAGATCTACGACCTCGAGATCGATCGCATCAACAAACCGAGCCGGCCGCTGGTGACGGGCGAAGTCTCCATCCGCGGCGCGTGGATTTATACGTGGATTCTGTACGCCCTCGGCACCATCCCCACGTGGCTCGTGGTCGTCTATCCCTTCACCACCTGGACCGGGAAACTCTTCGCGCCGCTGGCGTGGCACGAGTGCTTCTTTATCTACGTCATCGCCCTCATCTCCACGTTCGTCTACTCCGTCCCCGCCCTCGGCCGCACGAAGGCGCACCCCATCGGCGCGAACCTCACCATCGCCATCCCGCGCGGCCTGCTGTTGAAGGTCGCCGGCTGGACGATGGTCGCCCGCGCCTACCACGCCGAGCCGTGGTTCATCGGCGCCATCTTCATGCTCTTCCTCCTCGGCGCCGCCTCGACGAAAGACTTCAGCGACATGAAAGGCGACGCCGCCGGCGGCTGCCGCACCCTTCCCATCGCCTTCGGAGTGCGCAAAGCCGCGTGGATGATCTCGCCGTTTTTCATCCTGCCCTGGCTCCTGATGCCCATCGGCGCCGCCACAGGCATCCTCACCGGCAACCCCACCTTCATCTCCATGCTCGGCATCGTGCTCGCGCTCTGGGGCGCCTACACCGTCTGGCTGATCGTGCGAAATCCCGACGAGCTCACCGCCACCGAAAACCACCCCAGCTGGCGCCACATGTATCTGATGATGATGGCCGCGCAGGTAGGGTTCGCATTGGCGTACGTGGTCTGACCGACGTGCGAACGATTCGCTGAGCGTTATGGAGTGCGGCGGCCCAAGCCGCCGCTTTCTAATTCGGTAGCAAAGCGGCCACGAAGGTGCCATACAGGATGGCGCGATCCGCGTGACGCCACACCCGACTTCCGCGCAGTCTCCCAGCTCGGACGATCGTCGTTCTCCGATGAGCAGCGCGTTACAAAGCGGCGGCTAAGGCCGCCGCACTCCATACTGTCGACCGCGGGCGGGGCCGCGCTATTCGAGCTCCATCACCCGGTACACCCAAACCCCCGGCGGAAACTTCGTCTCGTACGCGACGTCGTAGTGCGCCGCCAGAAACGCGTTGTACGCCTCCCTTTCCGGAAACGAAAAGTGCGTCGCGTACAACCGGTCCACCAGCGCGAACTCATACCGCACGTTCGGGTCCCTCTTCGTGAACGGCACGAAGTTCGGTCCGATGCGATCGAAGGCGTTGTGGTCCGCGACGAGGATCTTCGCCTCCGGCTTGCGGATCAGGATCGCGTCGATGACCTCGTTCACGCGCTCGCGTCCCTGCGCGTGAATGACCGCCGGGCCGTAGAACTCGCCGATGAACCGCTGGCCGTATTGCGCGCCGTAGAAGAGGTAGTGCGGAAAGAAGCGCACCACGTCGCGCACCTGCACCAGGAACAGCGCCACGACGATCGCGATCACCCACGGCCGCCGCCACCGCACGATCCCCACGGCGATGAACATGTACAGCAGCGGATAGAACTGCATCTGATGATGCGGCGTCTCGTAGCCGAACACCGTTCCCTTCAGCAGTAGTTGAACGCCGAACGCGACGAGAAACCAGCGCGCCTGCCGGTGAAACGCGAACACGACCCACGGCCCGACCTTGATCAGCAGCAGGAGGAACGGAAAGAACCACTGGGCCTTGTTCGTCCCCAGTCCGAGGTAGTTCCAGAACGGGTACTCACCGCCGTGAAAACAGGCCTCGATCAGCGCACGCAGCAGCGCGGGAGAGAGATAGATGATGGTGGTCGCGAAGAACGTCACCGCCGCAATCGGAATGAACCAGAGATCCCGCCACGACTTTTTGCACCGCGTGACGTAGATCGCGCCGAGGAAGAGAACGTTGAACGCCGCCAGCACGGATGACGCCGCGGCCAGTCCCGTGAACACGGCGGAGGCGATGAAGTGAGGGCGCAGGGCGGAGGGCGCAGGGCGCAGGAGAGTCGGACTCGCGGCCTCGAAGTCGCTCCTGCCCCCCGCTCCCTGCTCCCTGCGCCCTGACAAGAGCAGCGCCAGCAGCGACAGCGTCGTGAAGCACGTCACGATGATCCCCGAGTGCGTGATCACCATCCGTCCGCCGGCGAGCAGCTGCGGCGAGGTCGCGTACAGCGCCGCGAAGACCGTCGCCGCCAGCGCGCCGTACTCGCGCCGCGTGTACGCGTAGACCGCGAGCAGCGTGATCAGGCTGAACGTGAAGCTGATCGCGAAATGCGCGGGCAGCAACGCGTGGATGTAGTACGGAAGCCGCGTCTGCGAGATGTCCTCGAGACAGACGAACGGATTGCCCGTCCGC
>DASVSV010000414.1:0-1948 GCA_036387915.1 Thermoanaerobaculia bacterium | reverse complement strand
ACCCCTCTTGCTGCAGTGGAGACGCCTTTCGTTGAATCGATCGAAGTGCGGGTCGTCAACGTCGACGTGGTCGTGACGGATCGCACCGGTGCGCCGATGGACGGGCTCACGCGCGAAGACTTCGAGCTGTACGAAGACGGCAACCGCGTCGACGTCGAATACTTTTCGAAGAGCTCCGCGGGCGAGTTCGTTGACGCTGCGGTGTCCGAGCCGAGAGAGGTGCGGAGTGCGGTGACGTGGGCGCTGTTCGTCGATCAGACGAACGTCAAGTTCGGGCGCCGCAATCAGGCCTTGCGCGAATTGCGCACGTTCCTCGAACGCGGCATGGCCGCCGGCGACCGGGCCATCCTGACGACGTACGACGGCTTCACGTTCCGCGCGCGAGGTTCGATTACCGAAGATCGGGCGGTGTTGCTGCGGACGCTCGAACAGCTCGAGAAAGAGCGCGTGCAACTCGGGCGGCTGGCGGTGCGCGAGACGATGATCCGCGGGGAGATCGAGCAGGTCGTCGATCCCTATGACGAGGCGGCGCCGATCGCGCGGTCGATCTTCACGCTCATCGAAGAAGAGGCCAACCGCACGCAGGGCGCGATCCGCGCGATGGGCTCACTGCTCGACGTCTTAGATGGATTCGAAGGCCGCATCGCCGTGGTTTACGTCGGCGCGGGCTTCAACATGCTCCCGGCCATCAACATCACCGAGGCATGGCGGCGGCGCTTTCCGGATCTCGTGATGACGCCGCAGGCGCCGCGTCCGGAGAACCGTCGCGTGGAGCTCACGCGCGACGCGAACCGGCTGTACGACCGTCTCAGCGCGGCCCGCGCGACGGTCTACACGATTCATGCGGGCGATCCCGGCGGCGCGCCGATCAGTCCCGAGGACAGCGGCACGCAGGAGACGACGGGAAGCATGGGAGGCGACGGCCAGCTCACCGAGATCGGCTCCGCGCGCGGCATGGCCGAACGCACCGGCGGACGCTTTTTCACCACCAATCCCGGACTGCACCGCCAGCTCGAGCGGGTCCGCACCGATCTCGATCACTCCTACTCCCTCGGC
Organism: Thermoanaerobaculia bacterium; assembly: GCA_036387915.1. Lineage (GTDB taxonomy): Bacteria > Acidobacteriota > Thermoanaerobaculia > Gp7-AA8 > Gp7-AA8 > QHVT01. The sequence goes on along the minus strand of DASVSV010000414.1, from coordinate 892 downwards.
TACAAACCCTCCGGCGCTCCCGGCCAGTCGCGCGCGATCCGCGTTCGCGTGAAGGTCGACGGCGCGCGCGTCCGCTACCGCGAGGCGGTACGCGAGCGCTCGACGGACGAGCAAGCCGCCGACGCCACCGTCGCCGCACTCTTCGACCCGCGAGAAAGCAATCCCCTCGGCGTCACGATCGAGACGTCGCCGGTGAAGCAGCGCAAGATGCCAGTGCGCGTCAGCGTCCCACTCGACGCGCTGACGTTCCTCCCGCAAGCCGACGTGCATCACGCCGGCGTGATCTTCCACTTCGCCCTCTCCGCCAGCGACGGCTCGATCTGGCGCCTCGGCAGCCGCGAGCTCCCTCTCGCCATCGCGCAGAAGGACCTCGCCCGCGCCCTGCGCGAGAAGGTGAGCTACTCCGTCGATGTGCCGATGCAGGGGCGCGGCTTACGGCTGGCGGTGTCGGTGCAGGACCGGATCGGGCAGACTCGGTCGATCGTGATCGTTGCTTTGGACTGAAGGGAACGACGGGAGGCCTCCCGTCTTCCGTCCAGATCAGACCAGGCGTTCCACGCGGGCGATGATGGCGTCGATGGCGACGAGGTTCTCGCCGCCTTCGGGGATGATCAGGTCGGCGTAGCGTTTCGACGGCTCGACGAACTCCTCGTGCATCGGGCGGACGGTGGTCATGTACTGCTCGATCACCGATTCCACCGAGCGGCCGCGGGTCTTGATGTCGCGCATGAGGCGGCGCATGAAGCGGATGTCGGGCGGCGTGTCGACGAAGAGCTTGATGTCGATGCGCTTGCGCAGCTCCGGCTCGGCGAGCACGAGGATGCCTTCGAGGATGATCACTTTGCGCGGCTCGACGCGATGCGTGTCGAGCGTGCGTGAGTGGGTGGTGAAG
>DASVSV010000413.1:0-10260 GCA_036387915.1 Thermoanaerobaculia bacterium | reverse complement strand
GCGACCGCCGTCGCCGCACCGGTCCGCAGGATGGTGATGGCAATCGAGTCGAGCAACGCCAGCGGCCGCCCATTCTCCGCATCCGAAAGGATGATCACTCCCTGAATACGCGGCAGGCCCCGCGCCGGATTCTCAAAGAAGTTCCCATTCGCCTTCGCCGCAAAGTAGCGGCCGAGCACCGCCGCCTTGACATGAAAGGCCCCACCGTCGACGTGCAACGACAGCGACGACGATTGACCCTTGCCGCGAAACGCTTCTTCGACCGCGGCGATGCAGTCGTCGATGGTCAGCAGGCGGCGCACGTCGTCGGAGGAAAGGACTTTCATCGTTTGCTCACCTTCCGGCGATCGATTTGAAGACTGCCACGATCAGCCCTGCGGTCGAAACCATCGCCATGAAAATCATCAACCCGAGCATCGCCCAACCACAACCCGACTGCCAGCGCCGCGTTTCCACGCGGACTTCGGGATGCCGATCCTTGAAGTCCTGAAGATCCGACCGCAGCCGTTCCTTCAGATAGACGAACGCCAGCACCATCGTCGCCAACCGGAACAACCGCCTGAGGAGCGGCGGTGCGAAGAGAAAGGTTCCGATCGTCAGCAGCGCGAGCACGAACGCTCCCGCCACATGCGGCAGGATGCGGCCGCGCACGCCGAGGGCACGCCAGTTCTTCACCGCCAGCACGAGCGACGCCGGGAAAAACAGGAACAACCCGTACACCGCCACCGCGACAGGCGACCAGATGCGCACGACAGGCGCAGGAGACTGGGGCTGGAGGTGATCGGCCACGGAAGGCATCGTTCTTCACCGGCCGTGTGCTGTCAACTGATGATACGCAGAGACTTTGCTGCTGTGTTGACAGTACCGAAGCCGCGTCTTACGATCGACCCCATCGATCGGCGGGAGGAGCGGCAATGGCGCGCACGAAAGTATCTTCGAAATACCAGGTCGTCATCCCCAAAGAGGTGAGAGAACGCGCGAACATCCGTGTTGGCCAGGAGTTTCAGGTGATCGCCAAGGGTGGCAGCGTAACCCTCGTTCCTGACAGACCGATTTCGTCGATGCGCGGGTTTGTGCGCGGCATGCGCACCACCGGTTTCCGCGAGAAGAAGGATCGGTTCTGATCATCATCGACTCTTCGGGCTGGATCGAGTTCTTCGCCGACGGCCCACATGCCGAGGAATTCGCGGCCAGGCTGCGGCAACCGCGTTCAGTGATCACGCCAACGGTCGCGATATACGAGGTTTATAAGTGGATCAAACGGGAACGGTCTGAGAACGAGGCGCTTGACGCAATCGCGACGATGAAGAAAACGATCGTCGCCGACCTGACCGAGGAGATCGCCCTGGCCGCCGCCGACCTCAGTCTCGACCACGGCCTGGCAATGGCGGACTCGATGATGCTGGCCTTCGCACGCGAGTACGACGCAACGCTCGTGACGACGGATTCCGGATTCGACGGGATAGCGGGTGTGACCGTGTTCTCGAAGAAGACGAAATCGTGAGCTCGACCTGGGTTCCGCGCATCTGTAACCCTCACTTCTCGCCTGCCGCCCGAGATAGAACGAGGGTGTGACCCCCTCCCGATCTGTTGGATCGACGATGGCGTGCGGAGCGCGCTAAAGAACATAGCCCCCGGCTTCGAGCCGGGGGAACCGGCGTGCCCTTCGTACCAGCCCGTGTAGCGGGCGACAGATCACCGAGACGAGTTTCGTCGCCTGTTGAACGGGCGTACAGCGCACCGGACGTGTAGTAGCGCATTGCGCACGACTCGGAGGCGCCGGAGCAGAGCGTCTGCATCGCTCCCGTGAACCGTGCGGCGAGCGAATGGACATCGCGTTTCCGCGGCTCGCGCTGCGGCGGCAGCGTCGGCTCAGGTCACGGCGCGAATCCGAGCAGCGTCGCCAGCACGAGCATTCCGCGGAACCTGCGCATCCTGCAAGGTTAGAGGGAGACACCTCGCGAATGCGGCACCCGCTCACTTCATATACGGCGCGACGTTGTTCTCGACGATCGCGAGTTCCTCGGCCGTCAGCGGGACGATGGTGCGGAACTGCTCCCACGCCGCCTTCGGGGCCATGTGTCCCAGCAGGCCGGGACCGTCCGTGCCGTAGAGAATGCGTTCGGGGCCGATCTGGCGAATGCGCGCGGCGATGATGCGCAGCACCTCGTCTCTTTTGTCTCCGAGGTCCGCCGCGATCATGGCTGATTCAGACATGTCGAACCAGACGTTTTTTGCCGCGGGGTGCTTCGACGACATCATCTCGGCATAGGCGGCCAGCGTTTCGTCCGCCCCGTCGGTCCACGCGCCGCCGCCCCAGAGATGGGCGAGCTGCACGACGATGTCGGGCGTGGCGGTGAGGATCTGATCGAAGAGCACTTTCGTGCGCGCGCGTCCCTGCATTTCGTTGTTGCCGGGATGGACGACGATGGCCAGGCCATGGCGGTTGATCTCGGCGAAGACCTCGCGGATGCGTGGCACATGGGCGGGGTTGAGAAAGTCGACCCCCTGCTCCATGAAGTGCAGCTTCACGCCGCGGAATCCCTTCTCCTTGCAGCGGGCGATCTCGGCGAAGGCGTGATCCTGCAGCGGATTGAACGAGCAGAAGCCGACCAGGCGCCGCGGATATTTGGCCACCTCGCGGGCGACCCAGTCGTTCTCTTCGCGCAGCTTGGCCAGCCCCAGGCCGTCGTCGTAGGTGATCGAGCCCGCGTGCATGGCGGCCCCGGAGAGGACCACGGCGCGCTCGATGCCGGCCGCGTCGAGATCCTTGATCAGCGCATCGGCGCCGTAAGGCTGCTGCGTGCCGGCCGGCGTGGCGAAGCTTTCGGAGGCGATCCGCCAGACGCCGTCGGCGCCTTTCTCGATGCCGAAATGAATCACGCCGAAATGGCGGCGCGCGGCCGTCCCCTGGCCGCGGGTGAGGTTCGCCACGATGTAGCCGGCCGAGCCGTCGACGCGGTACGCCGCCGGCGTGATGGTGAACGGTCGCCCGTACGTCATCCCCAGGGTCGTGGCCGCCTCGGCGCGCCCGCGGATCCAGCCGAAGTTCGGTCCGAAGTCGCGCAGCACGACCGCGTTCTCCGTGTAGAGCTCGGCCAACGCGTTCGCATCGTTCCACCGCTCGCCGCGCAGCCGCAGCAGGCGCGCCAGATCGTCCGGAACGGCGACCGTGGGCAGCGGCGCCGGGCCGTTGAAGATGGCGGCAATGTCGGCGCTGAGAATGTGCTGGTGACGATCGACTTTCGGGGCTGCGTGCAGAGCGGTGGCAGAGAGGAGCACTGCAGCGATCATCATCTTCATGGAGGGTAATACGGAGGGCCGAGCGTCCGGTTGCGCGCTGCGTCACGCGACGTCGACCAGGCCGGTGCGGCCTCCAATCAGACCTGGTGGTTGTGAACCAACCCAACTCGGTGGCTGACCGCACCGGCCAAACGAATACTTTCTTCGGATCGAACGGCTGCTGGTCGCGGAGCACGTGAAAGACCGCGCGCGCGAGCTTGTGTGCGATGCTCTTGATCGCCACCACGCCGTTCACCTTTGCAGCTTTGCGGTTGGGGGTTCAGACCGGCGGGGTCACACCTTCGTTCTTTCGGTGAGGTCAGCCAGGGATCTTTGCTCTTCTTCGGACCCGTGTTGCTCGGTGCGAATAACTGCGGTCGTCGCAGCCAACGCTATCCGTGGTGTCCCAAGCCGTTCCTATCCAACGGCTTACAACGTCGCGAAACCCGAAGGTGTGACCCCACTCCACCTCCCCGTGAATAATCCGGGTTAGGCCGCCGACGCACTCACGTGTCGGGCGTCGCAAGATTCACATCCGCAAGCACCGTCCGGAGCGCAGCCTCTGAACGTGCGATGACGTATCGGTCGGAGCTCAGAGCAAACGCTGCATTGGCGAGGCGTACGCAGGCGGCCGGCACTTCAGCGCTTGAGAGAGAATGCTCCGGCGCCGCCATTGAATAGAGCGCGAGTTCGGGTGAAATCGGCAGAACCCGCACCGCTCGCGGTTCGAAGGGATCAGTGATGATCGATGCATTGCGCAACAGAAACGCTACTGGCCGATCGCTGGTGACGTATTCGCTGCCCGCCGGAGCCGATCCGACCAGCCATTGTGCCCAGAAGAAGTACCGTGCAATCTCGAATCCGTACTGAACCATAGCGCCGATTTCGATCGTTCGTCGCATCGGCAGGTTGTGTACGTCCTGCAGAACCATGTTCTCGATCACGCGTGCGTCCAGATGCAGTCCCGTCATTGCCGAGAACGCGGTAGCGAATTGCTCGTCGATGAAACGTCCTTTTGGCCGGTCGGTATCTACGAGGTCAGCCGCCTCGATCTGAGCGGCGACGTGCTTTCGGAAGCTTCTCCCTCGAGAAAACGCGAACCCGAAAAAGAACGAGATTGACCAGCGATCCTGGCGGCTCAGCACCTCTTTGCGAAGTATCTTCGACAATGCCGACGCTGCGCCGCCGTCGACCTCACCGAGGCGGGCTTCAGCTGAGCGGTCTGGCTCTCCTTCGAACGTTCGAATCGTGTTGAACTCCTTCTCGACTGCGATGTTGTGGGGCACGTCCACTCGCAGGTCCTGCTGGTCGCGATCAAAGACGTGTACCCGCCGGCCATCACTGGCGAAGCGGCGCATGTACGACTCTGGTATGAGGTGATGCCGTTTGGCATTCGTCTTCGGTGCTTTGCGCATGACTCGCTAAAGGATACTTCCGGACGGCCTAACGTCCTTGGTGTAAGCTGCACGGCCGGTCCCGCGTGCCGAAGCCGCAGCGGCACGGCGGTTGCCGCCGATGACGTTCGAAGAACCGAGTGGCGAACTGCAACCGCCGTGACGCCGTCGCGCTGGCGATGCAGCAGGCAGCTCGGCTGCCGGGCCGAAGCCGGGCCGTGCCAGCTTCACACCAAAGTTAGGTGCCCGGCGCGTTACGCTATTGTTCTCGTGGTACGCACCCTTGGACGAACGCTTCGCCGAAATCACTGATCACGATGAGTCGTCGATGCTCCGACGCAACCGAGGGGCCATAGTCGCCCCAGTCTGATACGCCACCCGGATGGTACTCACTTTCGCTCCAGCGATCTTCCGCAAGGATCTTGAGTCGGAGGAAGTTGTCCAAGTACTTGCCGCTGGCATCTGGGTTCTTCGCGCCGGCAGCACGACACATTTCTTGAAACTGATCGACGATTCGCCCTGTCTCGCCTCTGAAGACGCCTACATCATCGACCCTCTCGCGCAATTCAAATCCGTTTTGCGCTGCGATGTGCTTCAGGACAACGGCTTCGTCTGAAGTTAGTTGTTGAATTACATGAACAAAGGCAGGATGCGCTACATGAACAGTGTCGGCATTCATGCTCGCGGCAAGAAGGTTGGCGTACATCTCGCGCAATTCGTGTTCGTTGGAGCAAAACGGCAGCTGAAGCATTATCTGGCCCGCCACATTCAGCGGCGGTGTCTGGATCTTGTCCGACGATACCCTCGCCAGCCGTTGTAGAAGCGCCGCGGAAAGCCAGTCTTGAATCTTCTCCGCGCCCCATACCATGCCCCGTAAAGGCGCCATGGCTAGCGTGACGACTTTTGCGATCGTTTCGAGGTTTCCGCCGAGTTCCGCCGCCGCGGGCTTCAGAAGATCCATGTAAAGCTCTTTCGCGGCCGGTCCCACCCCCAGCGCTACCAATGCGTTTTTTGCGTCATCCTGTGATTCTGGCATCGTTTGATTATGCCATCGCCGAGTGGCGGAACGGCCCGCCCGCATCGAGCAACGCATGGCGAGCCTCAGCTCTCGCACCGATCTGATCAGCCCGCAAACCACCTTCCTCGTCGGCGATCACCACCACGTGCGAAGAGAACTCAAGAAGCGGAGCGGTTCCTGCACCCGTCAATGGGCAGCACGTGTCCTTCGGTGCACCTAACTAACTAACGGATCTCACGCTAAGCTGTGCGGCCGGTCCCGCGTGCCGAAGCCGGCGCGGCACGGCGGTTGCCGCCAATGACGTTTGGAGAACCGAGTGGCGAGCTGCAACCGCCGTGACGCCGTCACGCTTGCGAAGACGCAGGCAGCTCGGCTGCCGGGCCGGAGCCGGGCCGCACCAGCTTCAGCGTGAAGTTAGGCCGCGCTAAGGTCATTCCGGAGGTATCAGAGGAACTGCTCGCCCGTCCTCGCCGTTGGACCGCCTGAGCACGCCATGCGCGCGGAAGCACGTACCACGTCTGTGGGTAGGGTTTGTCACCGCCGCGTCACTCCTATGGATGACTACACTCGCCGGAGGGGACGGATGCGCGAGACAGAACCACGCCGACGTTATCAGGTATTCATTAGCTCAACATTCGAAGACTTGCGCGACGACCGCGAAGAGATCATGCAAGCTCTCCTTCGAATTAACTGTATTCCCGCTGGTATGGAAATGTTTCCAGCCGCGAACGCAACGCAGTGGGATTTGATCGAGCACATGATCGACGACTCCGACTACGTCATTGTTGTTGTGGCTCAACGATACGGGTCGGTAGATCCCGCCGCTGGCATCAGTTACACGCAGAAGGAGTTCGAATATGCAGAGAGAACCCAAAAGCCGATCCTCGTCTTTCCGAAAGACCTTAGCGCAGAGGAGACGGCGGCACTCGACCCGATGCTGCTATCTTTTCGACATCGCCTCAGCGCTGGTAACCGACACGTTAGGTTCTGGCAGGCGACGTCTCAACTGCCTGGCTTTATCGCCGCCGACCTAGCCGTCGCGGTAAGTTCGCCGCCATATCCAGAGGGATGGGTGCGTGGCGGGTATGCGACAACGGATCATATACAGCTCCTTCGCGCGACTGTGGCGACGCTTCTCAGTAACTTCGAGAGCACCGCCGCACAGATAGCGCGTGTTAACGATGTCGTCAGCAGCACGAGTACGCGAGTCGCGGCACTTCTAGAGCTCGTCACGATGGAGCGACGCGGCATAGCGGCTATGTCGCACTATATGCACGTGCAGCAACTAAAGCTCAACTTGATCGAGCAGAATCCCATGTTTGGCAGCGTAGCGGACAAACTCCTGGAGGACCCCCTCATGACGCTGGAGCGGTTAGCCGAAGGGCATGCGTCGGTTCCGGAGTACCAGATCGGGCAGGCAAACGATGTCCTGATCGCCTCGATTCAATCACGATTCGACGCCGCAAGTCACGACGACCTGACGTTCTGGCTTTCCACGGCAAAGGTCGACGTGCGCTACCGGCATGCGGTGTATGACGCGACCCGGCGTCCTTTGAAGCCGATAGTCGCCACGCGAATGTTTGTACTTCCGGCGCGAAAACTTCGCGATAATGCGGAGGACCTCGCGTCCGTCCTAACGGAACAAATTGCACATAATGTCGGCGTGGCTGTGGTGATTGAAGACGACCTTTCCGATAAGCGTGACCGAGACGCCGTGCTGGACTTCGCGCTTTTTGACGGTGGTAAAGCGGTTTCGTACTTTCGACGGTACCGCACCTTCGACGTGACGTTTCAAGGTATTGGCAAGGGAAACAACGACAGGGAGATCGAACGACAGGTACGTACGTACAACCTGTTGCTCTCCAACTGCTGGCTTGCAAGTGCCCAGTTCGCGGAGCACAGCCTGGCGCGTACAGATGAGCCCGCCGCTCTGCTTCGTGCATCGTCGCGCACTCGAGCCCTTGAAGCCATCGATCATCCGCACGCAAAGCGGCTCTTTCCGATTGTCATCGAGACGGCATCCGACGTCCGCGAGGCTATCGACGAACTTGTGACCCTGCACTCGCGGATTGCGTCGCACCTGTAGTGGGTCCACGTCGCCGGGTCCCGGGAGTGGCGGCGCGGGACACCGCCAGGACAGCCGGCGGAGACGGACGGCGCTCCTTGTGGGGAGCGCCGTCCCGGCCGAACTGGCGAAGATGGGTGTGCTCATCCTCGCCAATGTCAATCATCGAAAGTACGCTCTATCCAGCGCCCGGTACTGCACCGCCTCCGCGACGTGGCCCGACTCGATCCGCTCGCACCCCGCGAGGTCGGCGATGGTGCGGGACACCTTGAGGATGCGGTCGTGGGCGCGGGCGGAGAGGCTGAGGCGGTCGATGGCGGAGAGGAGCAGGCGTCGCGACGGGGGGTCGAGCTCGCAGGCGCGGCGGAGGTGGCGCGTGCTCATCTCGGCGTTGCAGACGATGGAGGCGCGGCGGAAGCGGTCCTGCTGGATCTGGCGGGCGGCGTCGACGCGGTCGCGGATCGAGGCCGAGGACTCGCCGGGGTCTACTGACGCGATCTCGTCGGTGGTGAGGGCGGCCACTTCGACCTGCAGGTCGACGCGGTCGAGCAGGGGGCCGGAGATCTTGGCCAGGTAGCGGGCGATCTGGCGCTGGGAGCAGATGCAGTCGCGGCGGGAGTCGTTGAAGTAGCCGCAGGGGCAGGGGTTCAGCGCGGCGGCGAGGGTGAAACGCGCGGGGAACGTGACCGTGCGGGCGGCGCGGGCGATGGTGACGTGGCCGTCCTCCATCGGCTGGCGCATGACCTCGAGCGTCTCGCGGCGGAACTCCGGGAGCTCGTCGAGGAACAGCACGCCGTGATGGGCGAGGCTCACTTCGCCGGGACGGACCGCCGCGCCGCCGCCGGCCATGCCGGCCGTGGAGATGGTGTGGTGCGGCGCGCGGAAGGGGCGGCGCGTCAGCAGTCCGCTCCCCGCGGGGAGCACGCCGGCGACGGAGTGGATCTTCGTGGTGATGATGGCCTCGTCGAGCGAGAGGCGCGGCAGGATGGTGGAAAGGCGGCGGGCCAGCATGGTCTTTCCGGAGCCCGGCGGACCGATCATCATCACGTTGTGCCCGCCCGCGGCCGCGACTTCGAGCGCGCGTTTGGCCTGCGCCTGTCCGCGCACCTCGGCAAAGTCGGCGTCCTCTTCGACACGTTCGCCGGACGTCGTGGAGACGGCCGCCGGCAGGACCTCCTCGCCGCGCAGGTGCCGCAGCAGGGCGATGAGATTCGGCGCACCGACGACCCGCGTGCGATGCACGGCCGCGGCTTCGTTCGCGTTCGCGGCGGGGACGATCAGCTCTCGCACCTCCGTGTCCCCCGCCAGCGCGCCGGAGATCGAGAGCGTCCCTCGGACCGGCATCAGCGTGCCGTCGAGCGAGAGCTCTCCGGCGAACACGCGTCCGGCGACGTCGGCGTGCGGCAACTTCTCGAGCGCGCAGAGCATGCCCAAGGCGATTGGGAGGTCGAAGCCGGAGCCTTCCTTGCGCACGTCGGCCGGCGAGAGGTTGACGGTGATGTGGCGCACGGGGGGATAGAACCCGTTGTTGGCGAGGGCCGACCAGACGCGCGAGTACGACTCGCGCACGACCGCGTCGGGCAGGCCGACCAGGGAGAATCCCGGCTGTTGCGCGTGCCGGGCGTCCACCTCGATGATGATGCGTACTGCTTCAATTCCGAGCGTCGCAGCGCTCCATACTTTGGCAAGCATGGCGTGACGACCCGCGGAAGTCCCGGGCCGAGTATCCCTCGGAGGTTTGCGGGAGGCAAGAGAGTCGCAAGGAGAGTCTCGAGGCTCATCGGCTCTAGAGTTCCTCGGAGTTCCTCGGAGTTCCTCGGGTTCCTCGGAGGAAAGCGCGGGACCCACCGGGGCACTCCGAGGAACTCCGAGGAACCGAGGAACTCCGCAGAGTGGTCGCCGATGGCCCTCCCGCGGGAAGATGAGACTATGAGACTCGAGCATCTGAGACGTCCGGAGGAGAGAACGTGAGAATCGCGGTGCCGCACTACACCACCAGGGATAACGCGCGGGGCAAAGTCGAGCAGCGGCTGGGGCAGTTGCTGTCGCAGTTCGGCGGGCATGCCGAGGATATGGAGCACGAGTGGTTTGCCGACACGCTGCGCTTCAAGGGGAAGGCCAAAGGGCTGAAGGTCGAGGGCACCGTGGAGGTCACGGAGAGCGACGTGGTCATCGACGCGAAGCTGCCGCTGATTGCGATGGCGTTCGAGGGGCGCATCCGGGAGACGCTTCAGAAAGAGGCGGACTCGATGTTCCGGATGGCGTGAAACTGACGCGCGCGGCGACGCGCGTCAATTTACGTTGAAGATCTTCTTCAGGGCGTCGACGTTCGGATCGACGAACAGGCGCCCGTCCACTTCGAGCGCGGGATCGGATCCGGCGTGGTGAATGTACGACTTCCTGTTCTCGTCGATGCGTACGAGCTCGTGCTCGACGCGGAACTGCCGAAGAAATCCTTGAATCAGACTCGATTTGTGTCTCTGTGTCCCGGGGAAGAACCT
>DASVSV010000412.1:0-13847 GCA_036387915.1 Thermoanaerobaculia bacterium | reverse complement strand
CGCCCCCACCCACCCAGGTCCCTCGACTCACGCTCGGGATGACAGGGTGGGTGGGCAGCGCACGAGCCACAGGCGTGCAGAGGGCGCCGGAGATCCCGCGTCTACGCGCGGGATAAACTGCGAATCACCGCTTCATCGCCGCTTCGACGATCTCGCCGATGAGCTGTGTGTACGAGCGGCCGCTCTCCTTGGCCGCCATCGCGAACTCCGCGGCCGGATCGAGCCACGGGTTCGGGTTGGCCTCCAGCACGTAAACGCGTCCATTCTCCGCGAGCCGCAGGTCGATCCGCCCGTAATCGCGCAGCTTCAATGCGCGAAATGCGGTGACGGCGGTCTGTTGAATGTTCGCCACGACGTCCTCGTCGAGATCGACAGCCGGGGCGGATTTCGTTTTCTTGTACGCCTCGGTGGTGACGTCGAATTTCACTTCGTACCCGGCGATGCGTGGCATTCCCTCCGGGAGTTTCGACAGATCGAGCTCCACGAGCGGCAGCGCCTCCGGCTTCTCGTTGCCGAGGACGGCGGCGTAGATTTCGCGCCCCTCGATGTACTCCTCGAGCAGCACCGCGGAGTCGAATTCCTCGTGGACGTACGCGATCTTCTCCAGCAGTTCTTTCACCGACCTGACCACCGACGTAGCGTCGATCCCCTTCGACGCATCCTCGGAGGCCGGCTTCACGATGACCGGAAACTGGATGTCCTGCGCGTGCTCCACGCGTCCCTTGTTCACCACTGCCGAATACGGCGTATAGAGCTGGTGATAGCGGACGATCATCTTGGCCACCGACTTGTCCATGGCCAGGAACGATCCCTGCGGCCCCGCGCCCGTATAACGCTTGCCGACCAGGTCGAGATACGCCGCGAAGTGCATCTCCATCGTGTCGTCGCCCGCATACGACTCGACGAGATTGAAGAAGAGATCGGCGTCGTTGTTGCGCACGCGCGTGAGCGTCTGCGGCCGCCCGTCGATGGCCAGCGTCGACGGCTCGTGACCGAGCTCGCGTAATGCGTCGCCGATGGCCTCGATGTCCGTCTTCTTCTTTTTCTTCTTCTTGCGCTTCTTGTCCTGCTCTTTTTCGATGTTGGCGCCGGGGTACTCTTCGTATCCCTCGAACGTGTTGTAGAGGATGACCACCTTCATTACGCGCGCCTCGGCTGGCGCAGGCGTTTCTTTCCGGTCAGGAAAGTCATGGCCAGCGCCGTGATGTACACCGTCAGCTCGACCATCTGCTGCCGGCTGCGCTCGCGCGTGGCGGCCAGTTGCAGTTCTTCGAGGCGGTGTTCGATTGCAATCACGAGCGTGCGCACCAGTGAGCGGCGCACCCCCGTCCAATAATTCACTTTGTCCACGATGTCGCGCCTGTGCTCGCGCAGCAGTTCCACCGCCGGCCGGAATTCCCCCTCCGGCGGCAGGAAAATGTCCAGCAGATCGGAGTCGAGCGCCAGGTCGGCAACGATGGCCGACTCGTCGACGTGATACTCGCGCAGCATTTCCTCGACGGTCTGGTCCATCTCGTCCGTCGTAATGTCGGTCTGTCCCTGCGCGCGCGGCGGCGGGAGGTCCGCGGCCGCCTGCGCGATGCGGTCGAGATATTCGAGCTTGCGCAATGCGCCCCAGCTTGCATAACGGTGGCGCCAGTTCGTGGCCGGGTCCAGCCAGACCGCGAACGTCTCCGCGAAATCCTCGTCCGGATGTTTCTGCGCGTACCAACCGGGGATATAGCGGACGTAATCACGGGAAAACGGCACGAACGGATAATCGTCGCGATAGGGACGGCGCACGGAGCCGAACAGATCGCGCCATTCGTCCGTGCGCGCCAGTTCATAAGCGTGATTGAAGGCGTGGCCGGCCTCGTGGCGCAGGTACATCATGATCTCGCGCTCCCCCTCGATGTCATTGAGCGCGTCTTCGAGCGTGGCCACGCGCGGGTCGCCGAGGTAGAAGGGGATGCCGATCACGGGCTCGCCGGACGGCGAGCCCCATTCGTCGGAGAGATAGCAGCGCGGCCGGAAGTGGCGCAACCCTTTGGCCTCGAGCTCCGCGTAAAGACGGCGCACGAGCTCCGCGATCGGCGACTCGTCGAGGGACATGCCGAGGTCGCGGATGCGCATCGGCAGGACCTGTCGCGCCTCGGGAGGCGCGTGCTCGAACGACACCATCGGCTGACTTCGGTTCAAGATGGTTGCCACTTACAATCCGCGCTCATGAAGTACTGGCTGATGAAATCCGAGCCGTCGGCGTATTCGATCGACGACCTCGAGCGCGACGGCACCACCACCTGGAACGGCGTGCGGAACTACCTCGCCCGCAACTACATGCGCGATCACATGAAGGTCGGCGACCAGGTGCTGTTCTACGCGTCCAACGCGAACCCCTCCGGCGTCAGCGGCATCGCCGAAGTGAGCAGGGCGGCGCGGCCGGAGCCGGAGGAGCCGCTCTGGTCGATGGTGGAGATCCGCTTCGTCGAGAAGCTGAAGACCTTCGTGCCGCTGGAGACGCTGAAGAAGACCAGGGGCCTGGAAAAGATGGTCGTCACCCAGAAAGGCTCGCGATTGTCCGTGCAGCCGGTGACGAAGAAAGAGTTCGACATCGTGCGGAAGCTCGGCAAATGAAGCTCGAGCTGCACCGCGGTGACATTACGACGCTCGACGTCGACGCGATCGTGAACGCCGCCAACACCTCGCTCCTGGGCGGAGGCGGAGTGGACGGCGCGATCCATCGCGCGGCCGGTCCGGAGCTGCTCGAAGAATGCCGCCGCATCGGCGGTTGTCCGACCGGTGAGGCGCGCATCACCGGCGGCTACCGGCTGCCGGCGAAGCACGTCATCCACACGGTCGGTCCGGTCTGGCGCGGCGGCACGGAGGGCGAGCCGGAACTGCTCGCGTCCTGCTATCGCCAGTCGCTGCGCCTCGCCGAGGAGCACGGGCTGCGCTCGATTGCCTTTCCGGCCATCAGTTGCGGGGTGTACGGCTATCCGGCCGACGCGGCGACGGAGATCGCCGTCCGCGAAGTCTCAGAGCATCGCGGCACGGTCGAGCGGGTGCTGTTCGTCTGCTTCGGCGACGAGGTCTGCCGCGCGTACGAACGGGCTCTGGCTGGCGCGAGGTTTGCGGGCCAGGAATGAGTATGGTGCGTCCCAGCTGTCCCGCGCTCGTCATTCATGACGACGATGCCTTTCGCAAATCGCTGATCGCGACGCTCGATCAGCAGAATTTCACCGTGACCTACGCGTCGGATGGTGATGCGGTGGAGATTCTCCGCAAGCGGAAGTTCACCGTCGTGCTCGTCGGCCTCAACCTGACCACGCGGAACGGCATGAAGTCGCTCGATTTTCTCCGCGACTCGAAGGAGAAGATCGGCTGCGGCGTGCTGATCCTCGGCGACCCCGACCCGCAGGTGCGCACGTACGCGCCGTGGGCCGACGAGACGCTGCTCAAGCCGGTCGACGCCGCATACGTGGCCACGCGCGCGCTGACGTACTGCAACCGCGGATAGTGACACCGTAGTTTTCTTCCGGCCTTCCTCCGCGTCCAACGGTGCGTGTGGAGGAACCGATGAGAAAACTGATCCCGATCCTGCTGCTCGCGCTGGCGTGCAGCAGACAAGAGCGCAACAAGTCCGCCGTCACCACGGATGCCGCGTCATCCGCATCCGCGCCGGTGGCATTGCGCGCGGCCGAGACGCGTGTGACGCCGATGACGCCCATGATCGTGCGCACCGCCGACCTGCGCATCACCGTCAGCGACACGGCCAAAGCCGTCGACGCCGTGACGAAGTCGATCGAAGGGAGTGGCGGTTTCGTCTCCGCCTCGAACGTCTGGCGCGAGAGCGGCTCGCTGCGCGCCCGCCTCACGCTGCGCGTCCCCGCGAACCGTCTCACCGCGACGCTGGCCTCGATCCGCGGAATCGCGAAGCGCGTCGAGAACGAGGTCGTGACCAGCGAGGACGTCTCGCAGGAGTACGTCGACCTCGGCTCACAACTGCGCAACCTACAGGCGACGGAAGAGGAACTGCGAGAGCTGCTCAAAGTCGCCCGCGTCAACACGCGCAAAGCCACCGAGGTGCTGGAAGTACATCAGCAACTCACCGCCATCCGCGGCCAGATCGAACAGACCACGGGACGCATGCGCTACCTCTCGCAGGTGACGTCGATGTCGACCGTCAACCTCGACATGGCCCCCGAGGTGCTGGCGCCGGGATGGTACCCCTCACGCGTGGCCCACGACGCGACCGGCGCCTTGATCGTGTTGCTGCAGAACGTCGCCACGGGAGCGATCTGGTTCGTGATCTACCTGCTGCCGGTTCTGGCGATGCTGGCCCTCGGCGTGTCGGTGCTCGTGAAACTCCTGCGCCGCACGCGCACGGCGTGAGCTGAGCAGAACGCTTTCGTCGCAGCCACGCAAGAAAGACGACCGAGGGGCCTCCGGCGGGCCGGTGCGACCGGCGGCGCTTCGTGAGGCCATGTCGCCGCGCAAATACGTGTTTCGTCGACAGGTGTGCGCTCGGGCTAGGCCAACAAGCGCCGCCGGTCGCACCGGCCCGCCGGAGGCCTATCGTCGTCTCCCTCGCGCGCGCGTTACCGCCGCGCGGCGGCGCGTTTTCCCGGCACCCTGGTCAGCGTCACGTGGGTTGTCTGGCCTCCGTTGCGGGGGAGGGTGAGGGTGGTGGCGCGGGTGGTGCGGGTGGCGGGGACGTCTTTGGTTTGCCAGGCGCCGGGGAGGGTGATGGTGAAGGAGCCCGTGGCAGTGGACGTGGGGTCGGCGGCGTGGAGCTTCAGGCCGGTGGCGGTGGTGGTGAGGTAGACCGTCGCGGGCGCGGAGGACTGGATGCCGTCGACGGTGCCGGCGCGCCAGAAGGTGATGCCGATGGCGCCGGTGCGGTTGTCGCGGGCGGCGGAGGCGATGTCGTTGTTGGTCAGGATGGAGATGGGACGCGTGGCGGCCCAGGTCGACATCGCGGACGAGGAGATGTTCGGGACGATCACGTATTCGGCGGTCGCGTTCATCGGCGACGGGCCGTGCTCGAGCCACATCGTGACGAACGGCTTCGTGTGCACCGTCGCATCCGTGGAGCCGCCGAGGGCGGCCCAGGTGCCGGTGCGGGACTCGCGGGAGGTCTGCAGCGAGGACGGCGTCGGGAACCAGTAGCCGACGTTGTCGATGTGGGCCCAGTCGTCGCGGCGCATGAGTGTGGAGTTCGTGCTGATCTGGTTGACGACCGTCTCCACGCGATTCGGCGACGAGGAGCGGATGCTGTTCGTCAGGAAAACGATCGCGTCGTCGAAGAAGAACCAGGCCTTTTTCGCGGTCAGCGACGAATTCAGCGGCGCGAGCTCCATCGCCGAGACGCCGTTCTGGCCGTCGCTGGTGCCGCCTGCGAAAGCGCGGGTTCCGTATCCGTAGACGTCGCTCGCGGTGTCGGCCTTCTGCTCGACCGTGATGCCGGGCAGGCGCGTCCAGTCGAGTGCCGGCCAGATGTTGCGGCCGAAGTATTCGTCGCCGCGCAGGACGAGGTAGAAGCGGCCGTCGGACTGGCGGCTGCCGAGGAGGTTTTCGTCGTTGGTCTTCTCTCCGGATTTCGTGCGCGTCGAGAACATCTTCACCGAGGCGAACCAGCCGGCGCGGCGGTGCACGGTGTAGTCGGACTGAAAGTAATGGCGATGGCCGGAGGGCCAGGCCGCGTTGTAATTCGCCGACTCGACCAGGGCCGCGGCGCCGGCCAGCTCGATCGGCATCGTGCCGCGCCACGACTGCAGCATCTTCGCGGCGGCGGAGCGGATCTCCGCGGAGCGCGGGCTCGCGAACTGCGACGCCTGCACCAGCGCGGCCATGCCGTTGTAGCCGGTCGTGGTCGGACGGGCGACCTCGCGGCTGATCACGGAGACGTCGAAGTAATCGCCGTGCAACGACCAGGCGATGCCGTCGGCGACGTAGTCGGAGAACGACGCCAGCGCATCGGTTGGGAGTCCATACGACGTGCCGCGGGTAATGAGCGCGTACTTGGCCACGTCCGCCGCGAACGCGCCGCCGTAGCCGCCGGTGTAGAGCTGCGCCCCATGCTGGTGGAACGAGAAATCGCGCTTGATCCCCTCGGCCGCCGTCGGACGGACGACCGACGCCATCGCGTCGCGCACGGCGTTGAGGCGGGCGACGTCGTTCTTCAGCAGCGCGAGGCAGAGGTGCGTGTACGCCGAGTGGACGAGGTTCTGTCCCGTCGGCACCGGACCGACCAGCCCTTTGGCAGTCGGCGAGTTGAGGATGCGGAGGTGGATGGCGTTGGTGAGCTCGTCGACGACGCCCTGGTCGACATGCCCCTGCATCAGGACGAGCGTCGGGCCGAGGTCGATGGGGATGCCGATCGTCCAGAACCACCAGTTGCCGGTGGGGAGGATCGTCGCGCCGTAGAAAGTCTTCGTGTACGCGAGCGCGGCGTTGATGTCCGCGAGCAGCACGGGGCTGCGATAGAGCGACTGTCCCTGCGTGTGGTACGCCTTGGCCAGGAGCCAGAGACGCTGCGTGTGCGCCCACGGTCCCCAGTTGCCGGACGGCGTCTCGTTGTAAGTGATGTCGGGCCAGCTCCCGTCGCTGCGCAGCGCGTCAGCGTGCGTCTTCGCCGTCCACTCCAGCGCGGCCAGCGCCTCGTACATGCGGCTCGACGAGCGGTCGGCGCCGCCGGCGGAGGAGTAGGCGATGAACTGCGCGCGAACGACGTCCACTTCGGTCGCGCTGGCGACGGTGGTGAGGAGCAGGGTCACAGCGAGCAGGATCTGTTTCATATGGGCCTGAAAATTCAAAAAGGACGGCTGTTACGCCGTCCTTTTCTTCCTTGGGTGGTTTGACTGGTTAGACAGTCTCGACGTTCGCGGCCTGGAGACCTTTCGGTCCCTGGATCAGGTCGAACTCGACCTGAGCGCCTTCCGGCAGCGAGCGGAAGCCTTTGGACTGGATCGCCGAAAAGTGGACGAAGACGTCTTCGCCGTTGTCGGTGGTGATGAAGCCAAAGCCCTTCGCATCATTGAACCACTTGACCTTACCCGAGCTGCGCATGCTTCTGATTCTCCTTCTGATTCTCTCCCTCGAGCGCCTTACGGCCTTTCCGAAATTGCCCGAAGATTACGCGTGCCGATCGCAACTTTTACTCCATACAATAAATTTCAAGGAGGGGCTTTGTTTTGGGTGCAAAGTCGGGCTGCGCAGACGCTGCCGTCGCGCTCGCCTACGGAGCAGGGATGCTCGCATTGGAGCCGAACAAGGGAGGCCCCCGGTCGTCTTTCTTTGCGTGGCTGCAATGAGAGCTACGCGGCCGTGAAGTAGAGGCTCTGCTCTTTGCCGCACTCGCCGCAGTGGCGGGTCACGATGGTGAGATCGCGTTCCGCGTAGCGTGCGCGTTGGTACTCCGGCGAGGTGTAGCGCATGCCGCCGCAGGCGCAGGGACGTTCCGCGAGGCGCGCGTCGATCTCCTCGGCGCGCGCGACGCGTAAGGCGGACGCGGGTGCGTCGCCGGCGCGGAACGGGGCGGGCGTCAGGACGACGCTGCGTCGCGTGGCGAGCATCCAGCAGATGCCGGCGAAGCACGTCACCAGGATCGCGCCGACGACCCAGTTCGGGACGTCGCTGGCCTGTTCCTCCGGCGCGACATCGACGCCGTCCGGCGTGAGTCGGAAGCCCATCTCGCTCCAGATCGCGCTGAGCTTGGTCAGGTGCTCGGGGATGTCCTTCACCGCGACCGCGTCCGAGCGCGAGCGCAGCAGTTGACGGATCGTGACCGTCTTGCCGTTCGAGTCGATGTGCGACTCGTGGCGGAAGGTCGGCGTCTCCGTCACCGAAGATGATTTGCGCACGTCCAGCGCCTCGGGGAAGTTGAACGTCACGTGCTGCTCGACGTTCAGCGGATGCGGGAACGCCAGCGGCATCGAGCGGATCATCGTCTCCGGACGCGTGAGGTTCGCGCCGAGGACGCGCGGGAACCACGACCAGTCGCCGTCCTTCCAGAGCTCCGGGATGCGGTACTGCTCGACCACCGTCACGATGTTCTTCAGGCGATCGTCGGAGATGGATGGGAGCCCATCCGCCACGATCTTGGGCTGGTCGATGGCCAGGTGGTTGATGCGCGCCTGCGCGTAATCCTCGGCCGTGAGCGACGCCAGCTCGGTGCGGATCGCGTCGGCCTCAGCGCCGCTGTACGTCGTCTTCACGGTCAGGCGGGTCGGCTTCGCGTAGTCGGTGGTCGTGTACGTCTGCTCGACCAGGGTTGTGCCGCGCGTGTTGGTCTTGACGGGCGTCAGTGCGGTGGTCGTGTCGCGCACGATCAGCGCGAGCGCGTCGCTCGGCGTCTCCAGCGTGGTCAACGTGCCGCCCTGATCGGAGATCGTGCCGTCGACCCAGTAAACGCGTCCCTGGTCGACGACCTGCGCGATGACGTGGTCGAAGAGGAACGGCGACGGCAGCTTCTCGCCGAGGCGGTGCTGGAGGCGCGTGTTGACGAGGGCGGGGTAGGCCTCGAGGCCGAGCTCGCGCAGCAGCGCGACGAGCAGCAGCGTCTTGTCCTTGCAGTCGCCCCAGCGCGAGGCCAGCGTCTCCGACGGCTGATGCGGCTCGTGCGAGTTGCGCCCCATCTCGATGCCGAGGTAGCGGATCTCGTCCTGCACGAAACGGATGGCGGCGGTGATGCGCGCGTCGCGCGTCGGATGCTCGCTGGTGATGCGCGCGGCGAGCTGCTGCACTTCGAGCCGCGAGACGTCGTCGACGACGAAGAGGGCGCTGGCCCAGGTGGCCACGTCGTGCCACGAGGCGAACTCCGTCACCTCGACGGTCTGCCACGGCTCGTACCACGACGGCACTTCGTCTTCGACGTCGAGCGCGGGGACGTCGCGGCGCTCCCACGTCAGCACCTTTGCGTCACCGTGCTGCGCCACCGCGGGCTGGCCACCGCGCCAGTGCAGCGGGCGCGGCGCGGCCCAGACCAGACGATGGCGCATGCGGCGCGTGGGGACGGCGGAGCTGAGCGCGAAGCGTTCGGTGAAGCGGCCGTCGAGCAGCGGGTTCGCGCCGTCGAGCGACCAGGCGTAGTCGATGACGTCGCCGGGGCGGACGTCTTTGAGGAAGAGCAGCGCGGTGCGCTCGCCGTCGTAGATGCGGTTGTCGGAATCCGCTTCCTTCTCGATGACGCGGATCTCGTCGGGGAGGAGCGCATCGATGAGCAGTTCGCCGCGAATGATCTGCACGTGATGCAGGACCAGCCGCTCGAACGACGGGTCGAAGTCGAGCTCGAGCTCCGAAGCGTTCTGCACGCCGCTGGGGGAGAGGACTTTGCGCACGGTGCGGAAGTACTGCCACTCGGCGCCGTCGCCGGCGCGCACCTGATGGTCGTCGACGAGGTCGTAGATGCCCCAGCGCACGTTCTGCCTCGCGATGGCCAGCGAAGTCTCGGCCGCGAGCGGCTCGATCCACGACGGCGCCGGACGGACGTCGAATTCGCGTGCGGAGAGGGGCAGCGCAAGGAGAGCCAGCAGGACGAGGATCGTGGACCGCACGGGAGCGGGAGATTATAAAGCTATGGAGTGCGGCGGCCTCCCTTAGCCGCCGCTTTCATATCCGGCAGCGATCTGCCATTTCGGTGCAAGCATGCGGTGCGGGTAGCGAATGCGGAAGCGGCGGCTAAGGGAGGGGTCTCAAAAGCGTTCGTGCCGCTTGTCACGCCGGAGGCGTGTCGGAAATCAGCCGGTGGTAAGCGCCGCAGGCGCGTCACCACCGGATCAGGACGACCGTCATCTCGACCCCGGCGGGGTCGCGGACGGCACCCCGCTGGGGTGCAAATCGTTGTCGCACCATCACCGGTGGTGGCGCGCCGGCGGCGCTTACCACCGGCTACCGTCCTGTACGCCTCCGGCGTGACAGAACCCGGTGTGCCGTCGTCGAACGGAGTGTTCAGGATGAGGGTTTTGAGACATTCTCCTAAGGCCGCCGCACTCCATAACGCCCGGCCCACGAACAGATCGGACACGCACTGGCATCGTGTCCGCGGGCGGGACAGTATTCGCGTCCGAAGTAGATGAGCTGCAGGTGGCGGCGGCCCCATTCGTCGCGCGGGAAGACTTTCTTCAGGTCGCGCTCGGTTTGTTCGACGTTCCTGCCGTTCGACAGCCGCCAGCGTTCGGCGAGACGGTGGATGTGGGTGTCGACGGGGAACGCCGGGACGCCGAAGGCCTGGGCCATGACCACGCTCGCGGTCTTGTGGCCGACGCCGGGGAGGCGCTCCAGCGCCTCGAGATCCTGCGGCACCTGGCCGCCGTGCTCGGTGACGAGGGTCTCGGCGAGCTTCTTCACGTTCTTCGCTTTGGTCGGCGCGAGGCCGCACGTGCGGATGCACGCCAGGATCTCCTCCGCGCTGAGTTCCGCCATCGCCTCGGGCGTGGCCGCGCGCGCGAACAGCGCGGGCGTGACCTTGTTCACCTGCGCGTCCGTGGTCTGCGCGGAGAGGAGCACGGCCACGAGCAGCGTGAACGGATCGCGATGCTCGAGCGGGACCGGCGGCGCGGGATAAAGCTCGTCGAGGATCTCGCCGATCTTCTTTGCCTTCTCCGCGCGTTTCATTGCCGCGGCAGCTCCGACGGCGACAGGGGCGACTCCATGTGCGCGAGTCCCATCACCTCGAGCACGTCGCGCGTCGGCACACCGCCCTTCTTGTCGCGGACGAGCGTGCGCATCACGCCGGTGGCGGCGTGCGAGCCGTCGGCGCGGCTGACGACGTGCTCGATGTAGAACCACTTCTCGTCCCACGCCACGATGCGCGATTGGATGCGGAAGCGCTCGAAGGGCTGTACCGAACGGCGATACGTGATCGTCCCGCCGCCGACGACGGGACGCCATCCGCGCTGCAGCACGCGCCGCAGGATGCGCATCCGCGCCAGCAGCTCGATCCGGGCGATGTCCATGAAGCTGACGTAGCGGCCGGCGTTCAGGTGAAAGTTGAGATCGCAGTCCCACGGCATCGCTGTGAAGCGCACTGTCGATGATTCAAGCGGGCCGACGCGGGCGCGGAAGCGGGCCGTCGCGACGGTGAGGAGGAAGCGGAAAAGCAGCAGCATGCGGGGGGCAGAGTCTCACAGTCTCATAGGCTCAGAGTCTCATAGATCGCGGGGCGGGGGGGCTCCTGTGAGACTCTGCGACTGTGAGACTATGAGCCTCGAATGCACGACGATCCGCCTCCGCGCGAGCTTTCGGAGCGCACCGGAAAACACTACTGCGTGAAGTGCCTGGCGCAGGTGCCGGCGGCGGAGTACCTGCGCAACGATCACATCTGCGATCAGTGCGCGGCGGTCGACGAATATCCGCTGGCGTCCACGCCAAACGCTCCGGAGCCGAAGAAGAAAAAATGACGGGCCGCGTCGCCGTCATCCACGACTGGCTCACCGGGATGCGCGGCGGTGAGGCGGTCCTGGAAGGCATCCTCGACACGCTCCCCGGCGCGGAGCTCTTCACCCTCTTCCACTTTCCCGGCTCGGTCTCGCCGAAGATCGAGGCGCGCACGATTCACACCTCGTCGCTGCAGCGTTATGCCGCGCGCGTGAACGACTACCGTCAGCTCCTGCCGCTCTATCCGCGTGCGGCACGCGAGTGGGACCTGTCGGCGTACGACCTGATCGTCTCGTCGAGCCACTGCGTCGCCAAGGGCATCGACGCGAAGGCGAAGCCGCACCTCTCGTACTGCCACACGCCGATGCGCTACATCTGGGACCGGTTCGACGATTACTTTCCGCGCTCGAAGCCGCTGCGCCGTGCCGCGGCGATGTCGGTGGCGCCGTGGCTGCGGCGGTGGGATGTGCGGACGGCGTCCGAGGTCACGGAGTTCGTGGCCAATTCGACGTTCGTGCGGGATCGGATCCGGCGCTTCTACGGTCGCGACGCGGAGGTCATCCATCCGTACGTCGACGACGCGTTTCTCGAAGCGCCGCTGGTCGACGAGCGCGGCGACTATCACATCGTCGTGTCGGCGCTCGTGCCGTACAAGCGGATCGAGCTGGCCATCGATGCGATCAACGGGGCGATGGCAGGGCGGCGGCTGGTCGTCATCGGCGGCGGTCCGCTGCTCGAGCGGCTCCGCGCGACGAGCGGCCCCAACGTCGAGCTGATGGGCTCCGTATCGAGGGATAGAATCATCGAGCGGCTGGCGCGTGCGCGGAGCCTCATCCTTCCCGGCGTGGAGGATTTCGGGATCACGCCGCTGGAGGCGATGGCCCTCGGCACGCCGGTGGTCGCGCTCGGCGAGGGAGGCGTGCTCGACTCTGTGGTGGACGGGATGACCGGAATCTTCTTCGACGCACCGGCGGTAAATTCGCTGGTCCGCGCCCTCGACGCCGTCGAGTCGCGCACGTGGGATCGTTCCGCGTTGCGCGCGCACGCGGCGAAGTTCTCGCGGGCCATGTTCGAGGAGCGGTTCCGCGCGAAGCTCGCGACGTTCAAATGATCGAGAGAAAGCACAGGACGCTCGCGTCGGTCTACCTGGTCAACGACGCCCTGGCGTCGAACCTGGCCATGCTCTGCGCGTGGTTCCTCCGCTTTCAGTTCGAGGTCATCCCGGTCACCAAAGGACCGCAGGAGTTCTCGACGTACGTCAAGCTCCTGCCGATCGTCACGCTGGTCTTCCCGCTCGCGTTCGCCGTGCAGGGGCTGTATCGCATCCGCCCTACACGCAGCAAAGCGGAGGAGTGGATCTCCGTCGCCGTCGCCTCCATCGTGGCCACGATCATCTTCTCCGGCGTGCTGCTCTGGGTACGCATCGGTGCCGAGGATGGGTACTACTCGCGGGCCACGCTGGCGATTTTTCTCGTCTGCGCGATCGCGTTCGTGATGCTCGGACGCACCGTCGTCCGCTTCGTCGTCGAAGGACGCCATCGCGCGGGGAAGGATCTCGACCGCGTGCTGATCGCCGGTAACGGTGAGCTGGCCCAGGCCGTCCTCGATCGCATGAACGCGCACCGCGAGCGCCTCGGCTTCCGCATCGTCGGCTATCTCCGCAACGGCGACGCCGCCGAGCTCCCGAACCTCGAATGCCTCGGCACGATCGCCGACGCGGAAGCGGTGGTGAAGGCGCACAAGATTGACCACGTATTCGTCGCGCTGCCGCACGCGTCGTCGTCGGCGATGATGGCGCTGCTGGACCGGCTGACGCGGAACCTGGTCGCCATTCACGTCGTGCCCGACCTGCTGCAGTTCATGGTGCTGCGCTCGCGCGTCGAAGATCTCGACGGGCTGCCGACCATCAATCTCTCCGAGACGCCGCTGGAAGGGTGGAGCCGTTTCGTCAAGCGCGGCTTCGATCTCGTCGTGGCCATCGCGGCGCTGCTGCTGCTCTCGCCGGTGATGCTGCTCGTGGCGCTGGCCATCTGGATCGAGGACGGCTTTCCGATCTTCTATCGCCAGATCCGCATGGGGCTCGACGGCAAGCCGTTCGAGATGGTGAAGTTCCGTTCCATGCGCGTCGGCGCGGAGAACGAGACCGGCGCGGTCTGGGCGGCCAGGGACGATCCCCGCCGCACGCGCATCGGACGCTTCATCCGCGCCTGGTCGCTCGACGAGCTGCCGCAGCTCTGGAATGTGCTGGTCGGCGACATGAGCGTGATCGGCCCGCGGCCGGAGCGGCCGGAGTTCGTCGAACAGTTCCGCGCCGAGTTCCCGCACTACATGCTGCGCCACAAGGTGCGCGCGGGGATGACGGGCTGGGCCCAGGTGCACGGCTGGCGCGGCAATACGTCGATCCGCATGCGCATCGAGCACGACCTCTATTACATCGAGAACTGGTCGCTGCTGCTCGACCTGAAAATTTTGTTTCTGACCGTTGTTCACGG
>DASVSV010000411.1:0-3707 GCA_036387915.1 Thermoanaerobaculia bacterium | reverse complement strand
GGCCTAGCCTGAACGCACGCCTGTCGACGAAACACGTGTTGTCGCGAAGATATGGGCAGAACAAGCGCCGCCGGTCGCACCGGCCCGCCGGAGGCCTCCCGTCGTCCCCGCTTCACTTCATCCACTCGAAGACTTTGTAGTGCTCGCCGTTCATGCCGAGGCGGGTGTAGACCTCCTGGGCGGGCTTGTTGCGCTCGTCGACGTACAAGCGGATGCCGCGGATCGACGGCTCGGCTTCCACCATCGCCTTCACGTGCTGGTAGAGCCCCGCGTACACGCCTTTCTTGCGATGCTCGGGGACGACGTAGACGCTCTGGATCCACCAGACCATGCCGTTGCGCCAGTCGCTCCATTCGTAGGTGATCATCAGCGAGGCGACGACGCGCCCGCCGCTCTCCGCGACGAAGTAGCGTCCGTGCGAGGGATCGGCGAAGACGGCGTGCACGCCTTTCGTCGTGATCTCGCGCTCGAGGTCGAAGTCCTCGGTCTCGCGGGCCATGGCGATCTGGAAGTCGATGATGTCGTGGGCGTCGGCCGGTACGCCTTCGCGATAGCGAACGTCGGTCATTGATATTCTCCGCCGCGTGACGATATCAAAGGCCCGTCAGCCGCTGGCGCCGCACCATCGCGCGCTGCTGCTGATGGTGGGCTCGGCGCTGCTGTTCGGCGCGATGGCGTTCGCGGCGAAGCTCGCGTCGTCGCGGCTGTCGGGCTCGCAGGTGGCGCTGATCCGCTTCGCCACCGGGCTCGCGCCGGCGCTGCTGATCCCGCGCTACCGCCGCAGCGCGTTCACCTTCACGCGCTGGGACCTGCTGCTCTATCGCGGCATCTTCGGCGGGCTGGCGGTGCTCTGCTACTTCATCGCCATCGAGCACATCAACGTCGGCGTGGCCACGCTGCTCAACTACACCGCGCCGCTCTTCAGCGGCATCTTCTCGATCTTCTTTCTGCACGAGCGCATCAGCCCGAAAGTGCTGCTGCCGATGCCGTTCGCGCTGGCCGGCGTGTTCCTGGTCGTGCATGCGAACGCGCGTCCCGGCGACATCCTCGGCTTCGGCGTCTGGGAGCTGGTCGGCGCACTCTCCGCCATTTTTTCCGGCGCGGCGGTGACGGCGATGCGCGCCGCGCGGCAGGGAGAGAACTCGTGGGCGGTGTACACGAGCTTCTGCCTGTTCGGAACGTTGATCTGCTCGCCGCTGGCCATCGCCACGTGGAAGAACCCGAACGGCGACGAGTGGCTGTCGCTCGCGGCGACGTCGGTCTTCGCCATCGGCGCGCAGCTCCTGCTCACGTTCAGCCTGCGCTGGGTGGACGCGATGACGGTCGGCGTGATCTCGCAACTCGCCGTCGTCGTGGCCATGCTCCTCGGCGTGACGCTGCTGCACGAGCGCCTGAGCATGATGGCCATCAGCGGCGCGGCGCTGACGATCGGCGGCGTCGTGGGCGTGGTCTACGTGACCTCGTGGGCGAAGCGGACTGTCGAGACGGCGGATGAAGTAGCGCCGGAAGCGTAAACTGCGCGGCACACAATGAAAGGCTGTGCACGCTCCTGCGTCCTCTGGCTCCTCGGGTGGGGAGCCGCCGCCGGCGCCTTCTACTATTACTTCGTCAACCTGCGCGACTTCGGGCCGCCGATGTACTGGGCCTCCGCGTTCGCGGGACTGTTCGTCGTCGCCATCGTCGGTTACGCGCTCGGGATCGGCATGGCGTACCGCGAGCGGAAGATGCTGCTCGACGCGGTCGCGGGCACGCCACCGGAGGACGGGCGGTGGGTGGCCGTCGGCGGGACGATCCACTCGATGAATCCACTGACCGCGCCGATCAGCGGCGCGAGCGCCGTCGCGTACGAGTACAAGATCTACCGGCACGAACAGTCCGGCGGTGACACCTCGGAGGTCGTCTACTACGAGGGAAAAGCGCTGGCGCCGAGCACCATCGCCACGCGTCAGGGCAGCGTGCGGCTGCTCTCCGTCCCCACGTTCAATGAAATCGAGCAGGAGACGGTTCCGTGGCAGCAGGCCGTAGAGCGCGCGAAGGAGTATGTGGCCGGCACCACGTTCGAGCTGCTGGACACTTCACAGAAACGGCGCGCCCGCCTTCATGACGAATGGACCGACGACGACGGAGAGTTCCGCGTCGACAAGCAGAAGTCGACGGCGGACGTGGATCTGGCGGACGATTTCCGCTTCGACGAAAAGCACATCAGGCAGGGAGAGCAGGTCTGCGCGTTCGGTCTCTATTCGCGCCAGCGCGGCGGATTGATTCCGCACGAGAACTGGTCGAAGCAGACGCGCCTCATGCGCGGTGATCCTTCGAAGGTCGCGGACCGGCTCCGCGGACGGATGATCAAGTACGCGATCGGCGTGCTGATCTTCAGCGGACTCGTTTACGCCATTGTCCGGCTCTATCACTACAAGGCGGCGACGCTTCCTCTATGAGCGGCATCGCGCGCACGTGCCTGATCGCCCTGGTGGGCTGGCTGGCAGCCTCGGTGGCGTTGTTCTTCCACATCCACGGCGCCGGCGTGGAGCGGCAATACGCGTTCTGGGGTGCCACGATTTCGGCGTTCTGCGCGGTGCTGGCCGTGAACTACGCGATCGCGGTCTTCGAGGAAGTGCGCGAGCGCACGCTGCTCCTCGGCGCGGCCCGCGGCGCGCCGCTGGTCGACGGCAAGTGGGTGGCGGTGAACGGCCCCATTCACTCCCGCGAGCCGCTGCGCGCACCGCTGAGCGGGATGCGGTGCGTGGCCTACGAGTACAGGATCTCGAAGGAAGAGCAGACCACCGACGGGTCGCGCGAGGTGCCGTGCTTCGAGGGAAAGGCGTTCGCACCGAGCAGCATCGCCGCGCGGCAGGGCACGGTGCGGCTGTTCGCCGTCCCGAAGATCGACGCCGACATGGTCCGGCTCGAGGCTCGCGACGCGCTGGACAACGCGCGGGCTTTCATCGAGGCGACGACGTTCGAGTCGTCGGAGACGCCGAAAGAAGAGCGCGTTTCGATGGAACAGGAGTCGTCGAACGACACGGGCCAGCTCCGCAAGGACCGGATGGTGTGGGGCATCGAAGATCTGCGCATCGGCATCTTCGAAGAGCGCCACATCGCGCAGGGAGAGACGGTCTGCGCGTTCGGACGCTACTCGCAGGCGCGCGGAGGCATCGTGCCGCACCCGAACTACGCGACGCGGGCCCGGCTCATGCGCGGCGATGCGGGCATCGCCGCGCGCGAGCTCGTGACACGGGTGAAACGCCACACGGTCACCGCGATCGTCTGGAGTCTCGTCGCGTACGGCGTCGTGAAGCTCTACACGACCTACTCCGTCACTGCTTCGTGAGGTGCCGCGACACGTACGCCGTCATCTCGAACATGCTCAGTGAGTCGTTGTTGTCGAAGATGACGCGCAGGTTGTCGTCCGCGCGGATGCGGCGCTTGTTCTCCGGGTCCTGCAGGTCGTGCTTCTTGATGTAGTCCCAGAGCCGCTTCATGGCGTCGCCGCGCGTGAGCGGGGACGCGGATCCGAGCACGCGGGCGAGCTCGGGCGAAGGCGTGACGAGAGCGCCGAGCGCCCCGCGGGCGGTGGTGTTGCCCGAGGCCTGCGGCGACTTGATGGCGCGTTGCTTACTTTCTTTTTTTCCCTGGATCGGCATGCGGGGGGAAGTGTGCAGCGAGCGTTCCATCTCATCGGTCATCCCGAGCGTGAGTCGAGGGAC
>DASVSV010000410.1:0-18606 GCA_036387915.1 Thermoanaerobaculia bacterium | reverse complement strand
CCCCGGTACTTCGACTCGCTGCACCTTGTCCGACTCGCCGCAAAGGCATAACCATCCGAACCGCCGTGTGCGGACCCGCATGCACGGTGGTGTGGGAGGGGGTGCGCCGCGAGGCGCCCTCCTATCCCGATCCCCCGGCTTTCAACCGGGGGTTGGCCCGTAACACCTAACGAGCCCGCGTAGCGGGCGACAGATACGTTTCCTGGAAGCAAGGGACGGCGTGTCAGGCGCGCGCCCTGAGGGAATACACGGACCGCCACTGGACCGCACGATTCGCCAGCTGCGGCGAAACAGTCCATCACTGCACCGGGACCAGCTCGCCCCGGCACGACCAACCCCTGATGCGTCTCCACTCCCGTGGACGAGCCGCCCTCGCGCCGTCGTGGCCATAACATGGCGCCGCCGCTGCACCATACTAAAGGCTGCCTATCATATGGGTGCGCTCCATCCACCCATATTCAAGAAAGCGAGAAACATGGCTGAGCTACGTCCGGGCCATGAATCATGGTCTGGAGCGGCTGCGTGAGCTTCCGGTGTCGGTCCGGCTGATTCGCGAGATTCACGCGGAGCTGCTGCGTGGCGTCCGTGGTGGACGGTTGCAGCCGGGCGAGCTGCGCACGAGCCAGAACTGGCTCGGTCCTGGTGGCTCGACACTCGCCACCGCGACGTTCGTTCCGCCGCCACAGGATGTCGTCCCCGAGGCCCTCGGCGAGCTCGAGAAGTTCCTTTATCGCGAGGACGATCTGCCGCCGCTCGTGAAGATCGCACTCGCACACGTGCAGTTCGAGACCATTCATCCGTTCCTCGACGGCAACGGCCGGATCGGCCGGCTGCTGATCACGTTCCTGCTGACCGAGGGAGGGATTCTTCACAAGCCGGTCCTCTACCTCTCGCACTACTTCAAGCGGCACCGCCAGGCCTATTACGACCATCTGCAGGCGGTGCGCGACCGCGGCGCGTGGGAGGAGTGGCTGGCGTTCTTCCTGCGGGGCGTGGCCGACGTGGCGGTGGAAGCGGCCGAGACGGCGCGCAGGATTTTGCAGTTGCGCGAACAGCACCGCGCCGCGATTACGGAAGGCCTCGGCCGTGCGGCGGGCAATGGACACAGGATTCTCGAATCGCTGTTCGACCGGCCCATTCTCAGCGTCAATGACGTACGACAGATTACTGGGACGACATACGCGTCGGCGAATGCACTCGTCTCGCGGCTGGTGCAGGTGGGCGTGCTCGAAGAGATGACCGGCTATGCACGCAACCGCCGCTTCCGTTACGCCCCGTACATCGCCTTATTTACCGAAGGCGGTCCGGGGGAGCGCGCCTGAGCCAATTCGATTTCATCGGCACGAATGGTCTGATGTTTTCGACGCTGCCGTGCGCGCGGAGAATCCGGCTCGTCCCGATCCGCGTGCAGCTATTCGTTCAACATGTTTCACGCAGCGGACCGGCTGCCCGATCCGGAGCTCCTGCGGCGGCAGGCGCGGGGGTGCCGGTGAAACGCGCGGTGTTCGCCACTCTGCTCGCGGTCCTTTGCTCTGCATGTCACATAACTGTCTATAGTCTTCAGCATCGTTGAACAACGTCACACGTTTGGAGCCGACAACAATGAACGCATCGCGCTATCGCCGGTCCGTACCTATGCTCGTGGCCGCGCTGTGCCTGCTGGGTCTGAGCCCAGGCATCTTTGCCGCCGGCGTCGAGCTGCGAAACCGCTACAACGTAGTCAGTGCGGACAAGCGCGTGCAGTACGAGATGGCGGAAGTGATGCGTCTCAGCGACACAGAGGAATCAATCACCGTTCTGGTGCGGGACGTGGCGACTGGCGATCGCTACGTCCTGCAGCGGCTGAAAAGCTACACCGAACAGACCGTTGTGTACAAAATCAGTGACCCGAAAGGGGAAAGCTCGATTCAGACGAGCTTCTCGCTCCCCTTCACGAAGCGCACCCGTCTCGAGGCGCTCCAGGAGGCACGAGACAACCCTCAATTGGCTGCAGAACCGGTCATCGTCACGATCGAGACGAATGGCGGAACGTGGTCGGGCGTGAGCACCACCTGGGATGAGTGGGCAGAGCTGCGGAAACTACGACACGACATCCGCAGCGTGACCAGCTTTTACCTTCTGGAAGGGATAGAGCGAATGCGCGGCAGTGTTTTCGCGCAGCCGTCCGCGCAGGCGTTTGACACGATCGTCGCACGCTTCGTCGTGTATGACACCGACACCACCGGCAAAGAGGATGCCGGGCTGCAGAGTGTAGTCGTGATGCCCGACTGCGACTTCGATGAGTCCTTCGGCTTTCCTTGTACCGATGCGCAACAGAAGATTGTCCGTAAGGCGCGGGAGAGCGGAAAGGTACCGCAACGGTATTGACACGCAACAGTCCATCACTGAACCGCAATAGTGGCCCGGCTCCAACGAAACAGTCGTCGGACCGTGAGCGTGGGGTGGACCGACCGCACCGAAGGAGTCGCTGCTCCGCATCCAAAGAGTCGGCGACCGGCCTGAATCATCCGCCGACTGCGACGAAACAGTCCACGACTGCAGCGATGCGGAGGCGCATTGCACCGAAAGAGTGCTCCGACCCCACGCGTCCGGATCACTGACTGGACCGATTGATACCCGTGACTGCACGAATGAGCTCAGCGACTGGACCGAAAGAGTCACCAACTGCGGCGAAACAGTCCACGACTGCACCGAAAAAATCCACGACTGCACCGAAACAGTCGTACCACCTCGCGGGTCCGGACGATTGACGGAATCGGTTCATACACCCGACCGTGCAGAAGCAGTGGGCGACTGCACCGAAACAGTCATCAACTGTTTGGGCTGGTTCACGGACTGGATCGATCCAGTCGCTGACCGCAACCGAGCAGTGCGTCGTCCCCTCGGGTGAAGTCCACCGACCGTTTCGGTGCAGTCACCCCACGCCACCGCAACAGTCGCCGACCCCGCCGAAACGGTCGCCGACTGCTCGGGCGCAGTCGCGGACCGCTTCGGTGCAGTCGACGACTGTTTTCGGCTTACCCGATTCAGCGTGGTTCGCATTTCCGTCACCAAAGAAACAGTCGCGCACTGTTTCGGGGGGTTGCGCCGGAAACACCGGACTCGTTTCCAATGCTCCGAAGGCGATTCAAATGCCTTCGAGGCAGATTCAAATGCCCTGGACTGACGGTTTGTCACAACCCGCAACGCTCCAGGAGCGCGACACGGGCCCGCGCGGTTGCGCGAAGGCGAGTCATCGTGCCGAGGGCGTGCCGGCTGGAGCGGCGACGGTGAGGACGAGTTTCCCCGGCTCGCCGGTGACCACCACCCGACAGCCGCGCGTGAGGCCGTACCGTTCGAGCCAGCGTCCGGAGAGGCGCAGGTACGGCACCGGCTCGTCACGTCCGCCGCGGCTGGTGCTGGCGCGATGGAGCGTGGTGACGGTCAGTTCGCGCAGCCCGTCCATGCCGCCGCGGCGGCTGGGCGGGAGGGGCTGCGGTGTCAGTGCGGCAGTTTTCTTCGGCATGGCCTCACCTCGTCGGACGGCAGTCAGCAGGGGAGTTGCGCGCCGTCCGCTTCGGGCCACGCCAGTGCGTCCGCGAACCCGGCCACGGCCCAGGAGAGCTCCTCCGAGTGCACACTGGCCACGCCGTCCAGCTCCCGCGCCAGCACGCTGCTGACCGAGGTGCCATCGCGTTCCGCGAAAACCTCCAGCATCGCCACCTGATGCCGCGGCAGCCGCACATGCAGATCGATCAGCCGCACCGCCTCCGGCAACACCCCCTCCGCCTCCGCCCCCAGCGCCTCCTCAATCGTCTCCGCCGGCCACAGCTCCAGCGCCTTGGCCATCAACTCCTCCCGCCACAACCACTTCCCGACGCAGCTCGACGTGACCTCCACTTCCCCCGCCGCAATGGCGCGCGACATCTCCCCACGGGACCATCCGAGGAGTACCGTAGCCTCGGCAATCGTGACGTGCGGGCGCTGGTGGAGGAAAATGGTGTGGATGCGGGTGATGAGGTCCGGGTCTGGCATGTTCTTTCTCCCTCGTCTAGTGTCGCTTTCGCTAGTGCTGACGGCACGTGCGTTCCAACGCTAGTTGGAGGACTTTATTCCAACTGCAGTGTGGAATGCAAGCATGCAGGAAGCGGAACTTTTCGGACGCCGGCTTCGCGAGATCCGGAAGCAACGCGACCTGACGCAGGAAGCACTCGCCGAATCGGCTGACCTCTCCGGCAACTACATCAGCGACCTGGAACTCGGCCGGAAGGTGCCGAGCCTGACCATCATCGTGCGGCTGTCGCAGGCGCTCGATGTTGCAGTCGCTGACCTACTCATCGACTTCACGCGTGACGCAGTGAAGAAGATGAAGATCCGTGAACATCGATCCTGACGAGCGTCAGGTAGGGAATCGGGCTTCGCCATCACACCACTAGAGGTGGAAGCTTCAGTAGAAAGGCGGTGCTCGTGACCGGCGACTTGCGCATTCTCTTCAAGAAGGTCGACTACACCCTTGACAACCTACTCACCTACATCGAGATCGGCGACATCGGCCTGCCTGACATCCAGCGCCCGTTTGTCTGGTCCGCTGCGAAGATTCGCGACCTTTTCGACTCGATGTATCGTGGGTTCCCGATCGGCTACCTGCTGTTCTGGGGCAACGACGTCGGCAACGGAGCACGTCAGATCGGCAAGGGTGAGAAGGGCCACGCCGTCCCGAAGCTGCTCATCGTCGATGGTCAGCAGCGTCTGACATCCCTATACGCGGTGTTCCGCGGCAAGGAAGTGCTGGACGCCGACTACAAGCACACGAAGATCGGCATCGCGTTCCGTCCTCGTGACGGGAGGTTCGAGGTAACTGATATCGCCATTCGGCGAGATCCGGAGTGGATCCCGGACGTCTCGGAGCTGTGGGCTTTCTCAAAGCCGATTCGCCGCATCGTCAATGAGTTCATTGAGCGCCTCCGAGCCAAACGCGAATTGACCGACGAGGAAGAAGACGCGATCTCGCACAATCTGGACCGGCTGTTCGACCTTCAGAAGTATCCGTTCACGGCTCTCGAGATCGCGAGCAGCGTGGACGAGGAGCACGTCGCGGAGATCTTCGTCCGGATCAACAGCCAAGGCGTGAAGCTGAATCAGGGCGACTTCATCCTGACGTTGCTGTCTGTCTTCTGGGACGAAGGGCGCGCGCAGCTCGAAGAGTTCTGCCGTGCGGCGCGCACGCCGCCCAGCGGCTCGAAACCGTCGCCGTACAACCACTTCATCAATCCCGACCCTGACCAGCTCCTGCGCGTTTCGGTTGCGTACGGCTTTCGGCGCGGAAGACTCAAGAGCGTCTATCAGCTCCTCCGCGGCAAAGACCTGGACACAGATCAGTTTTCCGTCGATCACCGCGAGCAGCAGTTCGCGATTCTGCGCGACGCGCAGGCGCAGGTGCTGAACCTCACGAGCTGGCATCAGTTCTTCGGCGCGCTCCTCGGCGCCGGCTTTCGCAGCCGCGATCTCATCGGCTCCCAGAACACGCTCATGTACGCGTATGCGTTCTATCTGCTCGGCAAGCTCCGCTTCGGCGTCTCCGAACACGCTCTCCAGAGGGTGATCGGACGATGGTTCTTCTTTACGACCATCACGAGCCGGTACATCGGGTCGTTCGAGACCCAGGTCGAGGCGGATCTCGCGCTGCTGCGGGACGTGACGGCGCCCGAGGCATTTGTGGCCGTCCTCGAAAAGATCATGGCGGACGACCTGACCGACGACTTCTGGCGCACCACGCTGCCCAGCCATCTGGAAACGTCGGGGATCAACTCGCCGTACCTGTTCGCCTACCTCGCCGCGCAGAACAAGCTCGGTGCGCCGGTGCTGTTCTCCATGAAGAAGGTCGCGGAACTGCTCGATCCCATGGTGAAGGTGAAGATGAAGTCAACCAACCAGCACCATCTGTTTCCGAAAGCCTGGTTGGACCGGAACGGGGTGAGCTCGAAACGGGACGTGAATCAGATCGCCAACCTTGCTCTAACGGAGTGGCCGGATAACCTCGCCATCAGTGATGAGGCGCCGAGCGTGTACTTGCCCGAGATGCGCGCCCGCTTCTCACCCGAATCGTGGCGCGAGATGCACGAGCTCCATGCGTTGCCCATGGGGTGGGAGTCGATGGCGTACGAGCAGTTCCTGAACGCGCGGCGACCGCTGATGGCGAGCGTCATCCGGCGGGCGTACGAGTCGCTGTGAGACGCGCGCACCGTTCGAATGGCCGCGGCCGACTGGTACGATAACGATCCGGTCGTCGGTCACGATCCCCTGTGAAGACCCATTACCACAGCGCATATTGGGCGCAGGCGCTGAGCCTGCAAGGTCCACCCGGAACGGTTGAGAACCTCTCGCGATCGATGGCGAATGCGCGGGTCGACCTGAACCCCCACCAGGTGGACGCCGCGCTCTTCGCCGTACGGTCCCCATTCACGAAAGGTGTCCTACTCGCCGACGAGGTGGGTCTCGGAAAAACGATCGAGGCGGGGATGGTCATCGCGCAGCGGTGGGCGGAGCGCAAACGCAAGATCCTCCTCATCGTCCCGGCGACGCTCCGGAAGCAGTGGCAGCAGGAGATTGAGGAGAAGTTCTCGATCCCGACGACGATTCTCGAATCCGCGAACTTCAACGCAGCCAGGAAGGCCTGGCCGGGAAATCCGTTCGACGTTCAGGGAAGGACCGTGATCGCCTCGTATCACTTCGTTTCCGCGAAAGCGAAAGAGGTGAGACAGGTCGATTGGGATTTGGTGGTCATCGACGAGGCGCATCGCCTCCGCAACGTCTACAAGCCCCAGAACAAGATGGCGAACGCGATCGTCGGCGCGATCAAGGGACGCCCGACGGTCCTCCTCACCGCGACGCCGCTCCAGAACTCACTCATGGAGCTCTACGGCCTCGTCTCCGTCATCGACGAGCACGTCTTCGGCGACCCGGTGTCGTTCCGCGAGCAATTCCTCCGCGGGAACGATGAAGTCGCACGAAATACGGAGCTGAAGCGGCGCCTCACGCAGCTCTGCCGCCGGACGCTCCGGAAGCAGGTTCTAGAGTACATCCGTTTCACGCAGCGGGTGCCGCTCACGCAGGAGTTCCTCCCGTCCGAGAAGGAGCACCAGCTCTACGAGCAGGTGTCGGCGTACCTCCAGCGCGAGGTGCTCCACGCCCTCCCGGCGAGTCAGCGCACGCTCATGACGCTCATCCTCCGCCGCCTCCTCGCGTCGTCGACGTTCGCGATCGCCGGGACACTCCGGAGCCTTATCAAGCGGCTCGAAGCGATGGAGAAGGAGATCCACCCGTTCGACGAAGAGGACTTCGAGGCGATCAAGGAACTCGAAGACGAGTGGACGGAAGAGGAGAACGGCAACGAACTCGTCATCGACCGGACGTCCCTGAAAGAGGAACTCGGCGAGCTTCGCACGTATGCCGCCCTCGCCGAGGAGATCCACCACAACGCGAAAGGCGATGCGCTCCTGAAGGCCCTCGACGCCGCGTTCAAGAGGCGGCGGAACTCGGCGCGCCGCGCAAGGCCGTGGTCTTCACGGAATCCCGCCGCACGCAGGCGTACCTCCAGGACTTTCTCGGGAAGCAGGGGTACGCCGGCGAGATCGTCCTCATGAACGGCACGAACACCGATCCAGGCTCGCGCGCGATCTACGAGTCATGGAAGGAGCGACACGCGCATTCCGATGTCGTCTCCCGCTCGAAGTCGGCCGACACGAAGGCCGCGATCGTCGAGGAGTTCCGCGACCGCGCGACGCTCCTCATCGCGACGGAGTCGGCAGCCGAAGGCGTGAACCTCCAATTCTGTTCTCTCGTCGTCAACTACGACCTGCCGTGGAATCCGCAGCGGATCGAGCAGCGCATCGGCCGCTGCCACCGCTACGGGCAGAAGCACGACGTCGTCGTCGTGAACTTCCTGAACAAGCGGAACGAAGCCGACCAGCGCGTCTACCAGCTCCTCGCGGAGAAGTTCAAGCTCTTCGACGGTGTTTTCGGGGCGAGCGACCAAGTCCTCGGGGCACTCGAATCCGGCGTCGACATTGAACGGCGCATCGCGCAGGTCTATCAGGAGTGCAGGACCGCGGAGGACATCCAGGCCGCCTTCGACACGATCCAAGCGGAACTCGACGAACAGATTTCTTCCCGCATGGATGAGACGCGGAAGAACCTCCTCGAGAACTTCGACATCGACGTCCATGCGCGCATCAAGCTCCGGATGGAGGAGTCCGAGCGTGCGCTGAACTCGCATCAGGAGTTGCTCCGCGACCTCACGCGCGCGGAACTCGCCGGCGACGCCTCCTGGGAAGGCAACCGGTTCCGCTACCACGGCACGCTCGGGCCCGCGGGGACGTACAACTTCGACTGGAAGAGTGCCGAGGCGGCGAACGAGATCTTCTACCGCGCGGATCATCCGCTTGCGCGGAAGCTCATCGAGAGCGCTGCGGAGCGAGACCTCCCGGCGGCGCACGTCCGGTTCGACCTCACTAGCTACGGCGCGAAGATCAGTGCGCTGGAGCCGTTCATCGGGAAGAGCGGATGGCTGCGCGTCGTGAAGACGACGATCACCTCCCTCGAAGCGGAGGATCGGCTCGACGCCATCGCCGCGAGCGACGACGGGCAACTCCTCGACGACGACCTCGCGCGGAAGCTCTTCGCGCTCAACGCGAGCATCGTCGGCGACACGCGCGGGACTTCGCCCGCGGATGTCCTCGATAACGCGACGAAGGTTCGGGTCGCGGATCACGTCGCCTCAGTCGAGTCGCGCAACGCGAAACACTTTGATGAAGAGGTCGTGAAGCTCGAGCTCTGGGCCGAGGACCTGAAGTACGGTCTCGAACAGGAGCTGAAGGAGCTCGATCGAGAGATCCGCGACATCCGACGCGCGACGGCGGGCAGCGGAACGCTCGCCGAGAAGCTCGCCGGCCAGAAGAAACTGAAGGAACTCGACGCGAAGAAGAAGAAGAAGCGTGCGGAGCTCTTCGATGCCCAGGACACGATCGACGAGAAGCGGGACACCCTCATCGGGGAGATCGAACAGCAGCTCCAGCAGTGTGTCTCAACAGTGACGCTCTTCACGGTGCGCTGGACGCTCGCATGAGCCTAGTAAAGTCTGTACAGTTTTCGCTGACTGATCGCCGTACCTGTAAGGACTGAATGGCCAAGAATCAAAAACTCGAACTGCAGTGGATCGGAAAGGACCAGCGGCCGCGTCTCGAGCCGCGCATCCTTTTGGAA
This sequence comes from Thermoanaerobaculia bacterium, assembly GCA_036387915.1. GTDB lineage: Bacteria > Acidobacteriota > Thermoanaerobaculia > Gp7-AA8 > Gp7-AA8 > QHVT01. The sequence goes on along the minus strand of DASVSV010000410.1, from coordinate 9,366 downwards.
GATCCGGATCTGTCGTACCACGCTGCATACCGCGTGGGAGCAGATGATCTCTTCGACAACTACCTGATCTTCGGTGACAACCTGCTTGCGCTGAAGGCGCTTGAGCAGGAGTACGCTGGAACCGTCAAGTGCGTCTTTATCGACCCTCCTTACAACACCGGAAGTGCGTTTTCACACTATGACGATGGGATTGAGCACTCGCTCTGGCTTGCACTCATGCGCGATCGACTGGAACTATTGCGTCGACTTCTTGCGCCTAATGGGTCGTTCTGGGTTACGGTCGACGACAACGAAGCCCACTACCTGAAGGTACTGTGCGACGAAGTGTTTGGTCGAGACAACTTCGTTGCGAATTGCGTTTGGAAGAAGGTGTACAGCGAGCGAATGGACGCGACGGCATTCAGCTGCACGACCACTTGCTGGTTTACCGAAAGAGCTCTGCGTTCCAAGTGCGGCGGTTGCCCAAAGCTCAAGATGCAGCGCAGTTTAAGTTTTTAGACCAAACGGTACAGCGATACTACCGCCGCCGTTCACTACGCAAGGAAGGCTCGGAGTCGTTGCGCTCTGACCGACCTTCGATGTGGTACCCGATTCCCGCACCCGACGGCAGCGAAATCTTGCCGGTGAAACCTGATGGTACTGAAGGACGGTGGCGGTGGAAGCGCGAAAACGTAACCGAACGCGCATCGGAACTTGAGTTCATCCGTGTGGCGGACCGCTGGGAAATCTACGTAAAACAGTACGCGGAAGAGGACTCAACGCGTCCGCCATCGACGATTTGGCTAGATTCAGAAGTGGGTCACAACCACGAGGCGAAACTTGAGGCGAAGGCCCTCGCCCCCAGCGACCCGTTCCCCACCCCGAAACCCGAACGACTCCTTCGCCGCGTGCTCAGCCTAGCGACGGAACCGGGTGAAATCGTGCTCGATTCATTCGCCGGATCTGGGACCACAGGTGCCGTAGCCCAGAAGATGGGGCGCCGCTGGATCATGGTCGAACTGGGAGAGCACGCGAAGACGCACATCGTGCCTCGGATGAAGAAAGTCATTGACGGGACTGATCCCGGGGGGATCACGGAAGCTGTCGAGTGGAAAGGCGGCGGCGGCTTCCGCTACTTCAAGCTCGCGCCGTCGCTCATCGAGAAGGATAAGTGGGGCAACCCAGTCATCAACAAAGGCTACAACGCCGACATGCTTGCGGAAGCAGTATGCAAGCTGGAAGGCTTCACGTACGCTCCAACGGACGTCTACTGGCAGCAGGGATACTCCACGGAACGTGACTTCATCTACGTCACGACCCAGAAGCTCACCCGCGAGCAGCTCCAAACGCTGAGCGACGAAGTGGGGGACGACCAGACGCTCCTCGTCTGCTGCGCGGCCTTCCGGGCGAAGCCGGACGCGTTCGCGAACCTAACGATCAAGAAGATCCCGCATGCGGTGCTTTCGCGCTGCGAGTGGGGCCGCGACGACTACAGCCTCCAGATCAAGAACCTTCCAGCGGCGCCGGACCTTGGCGTCGTGGATGACGAGCCTCCCGCGAAACCCGCGAAAGGAAAGGCGAAGAAGACCGCGGCGGAGGATTCCCTCTCGCTCTTCAATACCGCCCGCACGAAATGAACCGTCACGTGAATTCCATCAGCGGCCGTCTGAGTCTCCGCCCGCCGCAGCGCGCCGCGCTGGAGATCCTGGCGCGGGTGACGGAAATCGTGCCGCCCGGAAAGGACGCGGACGTCGCAGCGGCTCTGGCCGTCATTCGATCCGAGTACCCCTCCGTGGAAGACTTCGAGCGCGAGTTCCCCTCGCTCTGCTTCGCGCTCGCCACCGGCGTAGGCAAGACGCGCCTCATGGGCGCCTTCATCGCGTACCTGTACCAGACGAAGGGCATCCGCCACTTCTTCGTGCTCGCGCCGAACCTCACGATCTACAACAAACTCAGGCGCGACTTCACGCCGGGGCATCCCAAGTACGTCCTGAACGGCATCTCGGACTTTGCGAACAATCCGCCTGTCATTATCACGGGCGACGACTACGAGCGCGGGCAGGGGACGCGCGTCCAGACCACGCTCTTCGACGACGTCCACATCAACATCTTCAACATCTCGAAGATCAACGCCGAGGTGCGGGGCGGAAAGACGCCGAAGATCAAACGGCTCGCGGAGTACATCGGAACGAGCTATTTCGAGTACCTCGCCGGGCTCCCGGACCTCGTGCTCATCATGGACGAGTCGCACCGCTACCGGGCGGAAGCCGGCGTCCGCGTCCTGAACGAGTTGAAGCCGATTCTCGGCCTCGAACTCACCGCGACGCCGCAGGTCGAGCAAGGCTCGAAGGCGCCGGTGCCGTTCAAGAACATCATCTACAGCTACCCGCTCTCCCAGGCGATCGCGAACGGGTTCGTGAAGGAACCGGCAGTCGCCACGCGCGAGAACTTCAACAAAGACGCCTACACGGACGAGCAGCTCGAACGGCTGAAGCTCGAAGACGGCGTCCGCGTGCACGAGGCGACGAAGGTCGAGCTCGAAACGTACGCCCGGAACTACGACCAACCGATCGTGAAGCCGTTCATGCTCGTCGTCGCGAAGGACACCGCGCACGCGAACGACCTGCAGAAGCTCATCGAAGAAGACCAGTTCTTCGAGGGCCGGTACCGCGGTCGCGTCATCACGGTCCACTCGGACCAGAAGGGCGAGGAGAAGGATGAAGTGGTCGAACGGCTGCTCGCTGTCGAGAAGCCGGATGAACCGACGGAGATCGTCATTCACGTCAACATGCTGAAGGAGGGGTGGGACGTCACGAACCTCTACACGATCGTCCCGCTTCGTACGGCGAACTCGAAGACCCTCGTCGAGCAGTCGATCGGACGCGGACTACGACTTCCGTACGCGAAGCGCGTCGGCGTGACCGCCGTCGACCGTCTCACGATCGTCGCGCACGACCGCTTCCAGGAGATCGTCGACGAGGCGAACCGACCGGATTCGGCGATTCGTGGCGGGATCGTCGTGACCCACGTACCGCTGGAGAAGAAGCAGAGCGTCGAGGTGAAGCCGTGGATCGACATCCTCGTCGGCGCTGCGGCGCCGGCCGCCCCAGCGGGCGACATCGCCGATCAGATGGGCGCGACACAGCTGCCGATGAAAACCATCTCGCAGCACCCGTTCCCGACCATCGAGGACCAGCGCGTCGCGAAGACGACGATCGAGGTTGTGAAGCAGTTCGAGCGTCTCCCGCGTTCGCGCGACCTGCAGAAGCCGGAGGTGCAGGCCCAGATCGTCCGCGAAGTGACGAACGCGTACAACGCCGGTCAGCTAACGATTCAAGGCGTCGTCGAGAAGCCAGACATTCCTGCGGTCGTGGAGAAGGCGATCGCGCTTCTCATCGAGAAGACAATCGACATTCCGCGCATCAGTGTCGTGCCCACGGGAGAGATCACCTCCGGATTCCGCGACTTCGACCTCAATGTTGCGAATGTGCGGTACCAGCCAGTCGATCATGAAATCCTCATCCAGCACCTCCAGAGCAACACCCGCGAGAAAGTGATGACTGGTGTAACGGCGGGCGATGAGGATCGGCTGGAGAACTACCTCGTGCGGGCGCTCATCGACTTCGATGACATCTCGTACGACGATCAGGCGGACCTGCTATACAAACTCGCCAGCCAAGTCGTGACGCATCTCCGCTCGTACCTGAAGGATGACGGCGAGGTGACGAACGTCCTGCAGTACTACCAGCGGCCCCTCGCGGAGCTCGTGCACGCGCAGATGCAGGAACAATATTGGGAGACGCAATCCGACTTGGAGGTCAAGGTCGCGAAGGGCTTCGTGACACTCCGCCCAAGCAGCTTCTCCATCCCGGCCGACGAATCGCCTCGCCTGTTCCGGGCGCCCGTCGATGAGAAGCAGTACATCCGCGGCATGCTTTTTACCGGTTTTCAGAAGGCGCTGTATGAGAGCGCAAAGTTCGACTCCGACCCGGAGCGCCGCTTCTCCGTGATCTTGGAAGACGCGAGTGACGTCGATAAATGGTTCCGTCCGAGCAGCGGCATTCTCCGCATCTTCTACCGCTACGGCCGGGGCGACCAGGAGTACGTGCCGGACTTCGTCGTCGAGACCAACGACGCAAAGCTCATCGTGGAGATCAAGTCCGGAACTGAAATGGATGATCCCGAGGTGAAGGCGAAGGCGAAAGCCACCGTTGCATGGTGTGAACGCGCCACCACGCACGAGCAGTCGATCGAGGGCAAGCGCTGGAGTTACCTGCTCATTCCGCATCATGCAGTGACTTCGGCCGCGACGCTGAAGGCACTGATCGAGTCGTTCAGCGCCGGCGCGGGGGCGGTGCTCGCGGCGGCGCATCCATTCCGCGACGCTGCGCGCGAGGAGGAAGGTGCCGTGCCGCTCATGACGCTTCGCGCTGCAGCGTCAGGATTCGGTGACCCGAATGCGGTCGAGATGTCGCGATGGGTCATTCCTCAAACCCCCCGTCGAATTGACGTCGGAATGTTCGTCGCGCAAGTAGCGGGCAAGTCGATGGAGCCGATGATCCCGGACCGATCGTACTGCCTTTTTGCGCCCGTTTCCGGCGGCTCGCGGCGAGGCAAGGTGCTTCTCGTTCAACACAACGACTTTACAGACGCGGAAACCGGCGGCTCCTATACCGTGAAGAGGTATGAAAGCACAAAGGTCCGGTCGGAAGGATCGTGGGAGATCACCGAAATCCGGCTGATACCCGCCAATCCGGACTTCAAGCCGATTGTGCTCCGGCCTGGTGACGAGGACGAGGTCCGCGTCATCGCGGAGCTCGTTGAGGTATTGCCGCGAACATGAACTGGTCGGCGCGTTCGGCGTAGGGCGTGCGGACCCACAGGAACTGCGTCAGGAGTGGCGAGCGATGAACATCGGCGATTCAACGTCAAAAGGGCAGGAGTTGCTCGAGCGGACAGGACGAAAGAGCACGACGCACCGGTATGCAACGATCTGGCGAATGCGTTGCGGACTGTGCGGCGAGAAGTACGGGAGCAACAGCTGCGACGCGCATGACCGGCGGTGTCCTCGTTGCGCCGGTGGCGCGCCAGGAGAGCCACTCGATTAGTCAGTGGTCTTCACTGTCCGCTGGACGCAACGATGCCGGCGGCCCGTGGGGTCAGTCTCCGACGGTGCGAACGGACATTGAGTACTTATGGATGCCGACCCCCAGTGGTATCCGGAGGCTGGCGATGGTGTTCGGTTCGAGCATCGCCATCAGCGGCTTATGAATCGGGCGACTACGGCGCTGCTGTTTCTGCTCGCGCTTTCGAGGTCGGCGTGTGATTCCGATGCTTCCGGACCTCCTCAGCCGACGGCCGAGGGCGGCAAGGGAAAGCTGCTCGCGCGCGTGAACGGACGCGCGATTCACGAAGCGGATGTGCGCTGCCCGGACATTCCGGTCAACGCCCTTCCGCCGGACCTCGCCGCGCTCGGCCCCGACGAACGGTGCCGCCATTTCGAAAAGGAGAACTTCCGTCTTCGCGTCACCGACCTGCTGCTGCGGCACGCGGTGTCCGCGAGCAGCATCGTGGCGACGGATGAGGAGATCGAACGGGAGCTCAATACCCGCTTCAAACCGCCGGAGGCCGAACTGCGTCAGGTGGGGGAGGCGATGAAACGCGCTGCAGAGGCCGCGGTTCGCGTCAGGGCCGGCGAAGATCGAGAGCGGGTGCTCGCGTCGACCAGGGTTCGCAAAGAAGCGCTCGACGAGATGAGCACATTGAGCGATCAGGAGCTTCGCGACTTCATCGCGGCAGACCAGGTCGAACGATTTCGAATGAAAGAGCGTACCCGGGCGAGTCGTGCGGTCGTCATGAGGAAACTTCACGACCGCCTCACGGCCCGCGCGGGCGGCTCACAAGCCAGGTACGCGGAAGAGGAAGCGAAATTCTGGAGTGAGATGGTCCGGTCTTCGGGCGCGGTCAGTGTCGATGCTCGTTTCCCGATCCCCTCGATGAAAGGAGTGTTGAAGAACCATGCCGGTCAGCATTCTGTCGTTGACGATCCTCGTCGCCGCCAGTAGCACCGCGGCCGAAAATCGGCCCACGCCGTCGGTCACCGTCGAGGTGATGCGCACCCCGGCCGAGCAGTTGAAACTCGGTGAGCGGCTCATTCAGAAAGTGTGGAAAGCCGATACGCAGCAAGCTCGCGATCATGCGATCGCCAGCGCGGACCTGCACCTCGCCGTGATCCCGCAACGCTGGCCGGATGCGAAGAACGCGATCGTCGGTGCGGCCATCTACCGGGCCGACATCCTGCTGACGTTCATGCGGCCGTACAACGCGCTCGACGCATTACAGACCGCGAGGAGCGCCGCTGTTGGCCAAGACCTCGAGCCGGCGCTGCTGCGGCGCCTCGGCGACGCGCTCGACCTGCTGAACCGCCGCGCCGAAGCGGAAGCGGCGTATCGAGAGGCCGAGGGGCATCGTGCTTTCGGCAAACTCGCAGTCGGAGAAAAGGTATTGCTGCTGAAGGCGTCGGCGACTCTTTACTCTCGCACGGGCCGCTCGGAACAATCCGCACCGCGGTTTCGGCGTCTCTCCGACCTCCGCGAGCTCGACCCTGCCTCGCGCGCGTGGTGGCGGATTCTCGCCGCACGTGAGCTGACGGGCCAGGCCGGAGCCGCAATCGCGGCGGACGTCGCTGTCGCTGAACGTCTGCTCGACGAGAGCGAGCGGAGCGGCCGATCCGATCGTCGGCAGATCGGCAAGCTCCGTTCAGCGATCGCGAGCCTGAAAAAAGCTCACGGACTCTAAGCAGAATGCTTTCAATCGACCCAGGAGAAAGACGACGTGGAGGCCTCCGGCGGGCCGGCACGGCCGGCAGCGCTTGTTGGCCTAGCCTGACGGCACGCCTGTCTACGAAACACGTGTTTGCGCGACGACTGGGTCCACTAATCTAAGCGCTGCCGGTCGTACCGGCCCGCCGGAGGCCTCCACGTCGCTTTTCGTTGGCGGACTGACAGCATCCTGCTTAGTGTCACGTCCAGCCTGAAACCGTGGGTGCTTTGCGGCGGCGGCGGACCGTCTGCTGCGCCGCCGCTCCTCAACGATGAGACTGGCGCCAGTCCTTACAACCCCATCTTCCCCATCAACTCCGCGTACCTCGGATCCCCCCGAAGCGGCGCGTAGCCCGGTTTGGCGGCGATGACGCGGAGCAGGTAGAGGCGCTCTTCGTAGGCGCGGTCGAGCCAGTGGAAGGCGCGGTCGTGGTTGCCGAGGGCGGTCCAGGCGAGGGCGAGGTTGGGGGCGGGGGCGTGGTCGGTCGTTTCGAGGTCGCGGATGAGGGTCAGGGCCTGGTCGCGGCGGCCTGCTTTGGCGTGGGCGTAGGCCTTCAGCGAGAGGAGCTGCGTGTTGCCGGGTTGGATGGCCAGGGCCTGGTCGAGGCGGTTGAGGGCCAGGTCGGGCTCGCCGGCGGTCGCGTAGATGATGCCGAGGTGGAGGAGGGCGGGGACGAGGCGCGGGTGCAGGCGCAGGGTCTCCTCGAGATGCGCGATCGCTGCGTCGGATTGTCCGGCGCAGTCGAGGATCCAGCCGTGCACGACCGCCGACATCGCCGACAGCGGGTCGATCTCGATGGCTCGCGCGGAATGCTCGAGCGCTCCGTCGAAATCGCGGCGCAACGTCAAGAGGTAGGCGTACTGTCCGTGGGCCACGTCGGAATTCGGATTCAGTTCCAGGGCGCGGCGAAACTCTTCCTCGGCGCGTTTCCAGTCCCAGTCGTGATCGGCGTAGACCTGCCCCAGCGCGGCGTGCGCTTCGGCGATCCCGGGATCGAGGGCCACCGCCTTCAGCGCCGCCTCGCGCGCCTTGTCGAACTGCTCGCGCGGCGAGACGTTGCCGTAGCGCCCGCGCGCCAGCCACGTGCCGGCGATGGCCGCCCAGGCCGCGGCGAACCGCGGGTCGCGGGCCACGGCCCGGCGGAAGAACGCGTCCGCGCGCGCCGGATCGGAGTAGGCCCAGTACCGTCCTTTGAGATAGAGCTCGTACGCTTGGAGGTCGTTGGTCGGGCGTTGCGGGAGCGTCTCGGCCGATCGCGTGATCGCCCGCGCCACGCGCTCGGCGACGAGGTCCTGCGCGGCGAAAAGGTCCTGCGCGTCGTCGTCAAAGTGCGTGGCCCAGACCGGCGTGCCGTCGCTGGTGCGGAGCAGGCGCACGGTGACGCGCATCCGCGTGCCGTGCCGCTGGATGCTGCCGTCGACCACGGCGTCGACGCCGAGGGCCCGGCCGGCGGCGAGCGCGTCCTGGTCGAGCTGCGAATAGCGGCGCACGGCGCTGATCGGACGCACGACCACTCCCGGCATGCGGCTCAGGCGCGTGATCAGGGTGTCGGCCATCCCGAGCTCGAGGGCTTCGTCGCGCTCGGCCGCGAGCGGCTTGAAGGGGAGCACGGCCACGCTGCGGATGGCCGGCTGTGACTTGGCGGAGAGGACGATCGTCGCCGCGATCGCGCCGAGGACCACCAGGGCCAGGGCCGCGGCCCAGATCCATTTCGGACGTCGGCGCTCCGGGACGGTGATTTCGCTGCGCTCGTTTTCGACGATTGCGTTTTCGACGACCGCCGGGGTCTCGACCCGCTGCAGCGGCGCGACGAACTGGTATCCCCGCCCCGGCAGGGTGGCGATGAAGCGCGCGCCGTCGGCGCCCAGCGCCTTGCGCAGCGTGGAGATCTGGAAGGCGAGGTTGCTCTCCTCGACGGCCGTGTCGGGCCAGAGCCTGGTCATCAGCTCTTCTTTGGAGAGCGGCGCGCCGCCGCGCTCGACGAGGGTCACGAGCAGGTCGAAGGCTTTGGGGGTGACGCTCACCGCCGCGCCGTCGCGCGCGAGCAGCCGCCGGTCGCGGTCCAGGACGAAGGGACCGAAGGCGAACACAGCGGGCTCATTGCCGAGGGGAAGGGTCATCTCTCAGAAGAACTCAGAGATTCTAAGCGCGTTCTCATGACTTAAAGGCACCGGCGGACCGATCCTCGGGCCATGAACAAGAAACTGATCGCCGCATTCATCTTCACGCTCGTCTTCACGGGCATCGCCGCCGTCCCCGCGCTGGCGCAGGGGCCGCCGTTCGTGGCCGGCCTGCAACTGCCGGGGAAGATCGCCTTCACGCGCCATCGCAATCTGGTGGTGGCCGAGTCGGGAACGCCGGCCAACAACACGGGGCGGATCTCGATCGTGGACCGCGCCACCGCGAAGAGGCGCACGCTCGTGGAAGGACTGCCGTCCGGCATCAGCCGCGCCGAGGGGCCGGGCTCGCCGGCCGGACCGTCGGGAGTGGCGGTGCAGGACCGGATGGTCTATGTGACCATCAGCGTCGGCGACGCCGTGCTGCCCGGCCCCGCGCCCGGCACGG
>DASVSV010000409.1:0-7483 GCA_036387915.1 Thermoanaerobaculia bacterium | reverse complement strand
CTGAAGCCACGCCCTACGTTTGGCAACGGTCGCGCTACTCCGGATCCTTCGTCAGCGCGACGAAGAGCATGAGCACGACGGCGACGATTCCGAAGGTGGCCATCGCTCACTTCTGGTACAGCGGGACGATCAGCGCGGCGTAGAACGTCGCGTCCGAGTCCTCGGAGATGCCGACGCCGAAGTTCGCGCCGATCGTTTTCCAGATCTTGCTCGCGTTCAGCGCGTGGCCGTAGGTCGAGTCGTCGTCGCCGTCGACGTAGCTTCCGCGAATGCCCACGCGCCACTGGCGCGGCAGACGGACGTCGGCGCCGCCGCTGGCGATGACGGCGCGACCGAGACGGAGCTCGCCGTAGCGCGTGCCGTAGACGGCTGTGCCGCCGAGGGCATCCCACGAGCCGCCGACGACGAAGCGGTTGACCATGTCGAGCGAGCTGCCGGTCATGATCGACAGCGACTGCCGCAGGTGGAAGCGGCCGATGTTTCTCCCGGCCTGCTCGACGAGCATCACCCGCGACCAGTTCTCGTCCCCCGAGAACACTTCGCCGCGCGCGGCGAGCTCGATGCCGTCGAACGCGCCGACGAGCGGCTCGCGCGCGTTCACGATCGAGTACGTGTGCGCGACCTCGACGCCGGCGTACGGGCTGTCCCACCTCCGCGCGACGGCCGACGGAACATTGCTCACGTTTTCGTAGAGCGCGACCAGGAGGACGTCCGTCGTCGCGCGCGAACCGTGCGCGAAGCGCATGCCGCCGCGGGCGCGGTACGAGGCGTTCTCGTACTCGAGCTCCTCGGCGCGCGTGCCGTTCACGTAGATCAGATTGCTGTTGTGCGCATTGAGCGGGGTCGCATCCAGCGTGAGGCGGAGCGCGCGGGATTCGGTGAGACGGCGCGCCCATTCGCCGTCGATGGTCCAGCCGGAGAGGCCGACGGCGTACGAGGTGCCGTCGCCGCGATCGACGTCGAGGCGCACGACTGGTGCGACGAGCGACGGATCGGCGAAGGCGCTCGACACGAGCAGCTTCTTCTCCTCGGCGGACGCGACCGCGGCGGACAGCAGCAGAACGGCAAGGGTGCGTTTCATCCGGCGGATGATGGGTCCGCGCTCCCGCCCGAGTCGTGGGAAACTTGTGCAGGTTTCATGAGATTCGGTGTGTGGGAGCTCGACGTCGGCCGCCGCACGCTCTTTCGCGAGGGCGAGCCGGTGCATTTGTCGCCGAAGGCGTTCCAGCTCCTGCAGGTGCTCAGCGAGCGGGCTCCGAACGCGGTCTCGAAGGACGACCTGCACACGCTGATCTGGCCCGATACCTTCGTCACGGAGACGAACCTGGCCGGCATCGTGGCCGAGGTGCGCGCCGCTCTCGGCGACGACGCGCGCAAGCCGCGCGTGCTCCGTACCGTGCACGGCTTCGGCTACGCGTTCGCGGCCGAGGTGCAGGATGCGCCGAAGGCGCGTTACCGCGTCATCGTGCGCGGCGTCGAGATCTCCCTCGCGGCGGGCGAGAACCTGATCGGACGGAAGCCGGAGGCGTCGATCTTCATCGACGACGCCTCGGTCTCGCGCGAGCACGCGCGCATCGCCGTCGGCGACGGGGCCACGATCGAAGATCTCGGCAGCAAGAACGGCACGTTCCTGAACGGGCGCCGCGTCTCCGCACCCGAGCCGCTGCGCAACCGCGACGTGATCGGCGCGGGGACGGTGACGTTCACGTTTCACGACACGGCGGTGGCGGAGTCGACCGTAACTATTCATCAGGAATCGTGAGGATCATCACGGCGGCCATTCCGTTTTCGGCTTACCATGTTGGCTTCCCAAGGTTGCCCACATGTCCGCATTCCTAGCCGCTGCGCTGTCGTTTCCGACGGTCTTCTTCACCGTGCTGCTCGGCTTTTTTCTCGTTTACGCGCTGCTCACGGTCGCGGGCGCGCTGGACATCGAGTGGCTGGACGGCATCCTCGGCGTGGACGACGTGAACGACTCGGTTCTCGAGGGCGGGCTGCAGGCGTTGGGCGTGACCGGCATTCCGCTGACGATCTTCGCGGGCGTCTCGACCATCTTCGCCTGGGTGCTCAGCATCGCCGGGATGAAGTTCCTTCCTGACGCAACTCTCGTGAAGATCGGCGTCGGCCTCGGCGCGGCGTTCCTCGGCCTGGTCATCGGCTCGCGCGCCGTGCGTCCATTCCGCCGGCTGTTCGTGACGGCGGGCGGCCCGAGCCGCAAGCAGCTCGTCGGGAAGATCTGCACGATTCGCTCGCTGCACGTGAACGACAACGGCGGCACCGCCGAAGTGGGCGACTCCGTCGCCGAGGTGCGCTGCTTCCGCGAGAACAAGCTGACCGTCGGCAGCAAAGCCATCGTTTACGACTACGACTCTGAACAGGGTACCTACCACGTGGGTCCGGTCGATCCTTCGATCGTCAACGGCCCGTCCATCACCAACTAAGGAGCCACCATGGATCTCGTCATCGCCGTCATCATCGGCATCGCCCTCCTCGTCGTCACGCTGTTCGTCGTCGGCGTCATGATCGCCAAGTTCTACCGGAAGGTGGAGCAGGGAAAAGCGCTCATCGTCAACAAGATGAAAGCCGAGCCCGAGGTGACGTTCACCGGCGCCACGGTCTTGCCGATCATCCACAAGGCGGAGGTGATGGACATCTCCGTGAAGACGATCGAGATCGACCGCCGGGCCAAGGACGGCCTGATCTGCCGCGACAACATCCGCGCCGACATCAAGGTCACGTTCTTCGTGCGCGTGAACAAGACCGTCGACGACGTGATCAAGGTCGCGCAGTCGATCGGCTGCGCGCGCGCGTCCGACCCCGGCACGCTGGAGGCGCTGTTCAGCGCCAAGTTCTCCGAGGGCCTGAAGACCGTCGGCAAGCAGCTCGACTTCGTGGATCTCTACACCAAGCGTCATGAATTCCGCGACGCGATCATCAGTCTCATCGGCCGCGACCTGAACGGCTACGTCCTCGAGGACGCCGCCATCGACTACCTCGAGCAGACGCCGATCGCGAGCCTCGACCCGATGAACATCCTCGACGCGCAGGGCATCCGCAAGATCACGGAGCTCACGTCGACGGAGCACGTGCGCACGAACGAGTTCCAGAACACGGAGCGCAAGCTCACCAAGAAGCAGGACGTCGAGGCCGCGGAAGCGATCCTCGAGCTCGACCGCCAGCAGGCCGACGCCACGGCCAAGCAGCAGCGCGAGATCGAGTCGGTCCGCGCCCGCGAGGCCGCGGAACTGCTGAAGATCCAGGCCGAGGAGCGTCTGCGCTCGGAGCAGGCCCGCATCATCACCGACGAGCAGGTCGCCATCGCGGAGCAGAACAAGAACCGCCAGATCGAAGTGGCGCAGAAGAACCGCGAGCGCGTGGTCGGCATCGAGACCGAGCGCGTCGAGAAGGACCGCGCCCTCGAGCAGGTCATGCGCGAGCGTGCCGTCGAGCTGTCGCGCATCGAGAAAGAGAAAGCCCTCGAAGTCGAGCGCAAGAACATCCAGGAAGTCATCCGCGAGCGCGTGGCCGTCGAGCATGGCGTGGTCGAGCAGGAAGAGCGCATCAAGACGCTGAAGGTCGTCGAGGACGCGAACCGCGGCCGCCAGGCCGTGATCATCGCCGCCGAGGCGGAAGCGCAGGAGCGCCTAGTCAAGGACATCAAGGCCGCCGAAGCCGCGGAGCAGGCCGCAACACATCACGCGAAGGAGCGCGTCACGCGCGCCGAGGCGGAACTGGAAGCGGCCGATCGCGAGGCCAAGGCCAGCATCCGCCGCGCCGAGGGCGTGCAGGCGCAGACCGCCGCGCCGGGACTGGCCGAGGCGAAGGTGAAGGAAGCCGACGCCATCGCCACGGAAAAGTACGGCCTCGCGCAGATTCGCGTGAAGGAAGCGGAAGCGGTCGCGCTGGCCAAGGTCGGCACCGCGGAAGCGTCGGTGATGCGCGAGAAGGCGCTGGCCGAGGCGAACGGGATCGCGGAGAAGGCGCAGGCCATGGCGCAGCTCGACGACGCCACGCGCACACACGAGGAGTTCCGTCTCCGCATCGAGAACGAGCGCACTCTCGGCGTCGAGTCGATCAAGGCCCGTCTCGAGGTGGAACAGGCCAAGGCCACGATTCTCGGCGAGGCGCTGCGCACCGCCAAGATCGACATCGTCGGCGGCGACGGCCAGTTCCTCGACCGCATCGTCAACTCGATCGGCCTCGGCAAGTCGGTGGACCACTTCCTCGCCCAAAGCGACGCCGCGCAGGCGGTGCTCGACAAGCTGGGCGTGTCGCTGCCGGAAGCGCCGGTGCTGCCGGTGAAGCCGAAGGCGCCTGTGGTTCGCGCTGACTAAACGTGTCATCCCGAACCAAGTGACGGCGTGTCGCGCCGCGCCTGAGGAAAGAAACAGGAGCATGACTGTCGCCCGCTACGCGGGCTCGAAGAATGATCGACCGATACCCCCGGCTGAAAGCCGGGGGCTATTCGCTGAAGCCCGCTACGCGGGCAACGTCTGCCGCCGCCGTAGGCGGCTACAGGTAATAGCCCCCGGCTTTTAGCCGGGGGTGATAGGGGCCACCTAACCAGCCCGCGTAGCGGGCGACAGATAACGGAAGTTTCTTGGAAATGAGCGAGGGACCTGCGGCTCGGCACGTGCAGCGCGCCACCCGCCACCCGGGTCCCTCGACTCACGCTCGGGATGACAGACAACTACCGATGGCCATCGAACAAGGCACCTACGAAATCCTCCGCGACCGTCTTTCCGCGTCGGGCAAGACGCTCGCTGCAAAGGCGGCCGCGCTCAACAAGCGCAGGCTGGACGTCTTCGGCGGGTTCGAGATGGCGCTGCTCGGCAGCGACCGGATCCGCACGGAGAACAACTGCGTGCCGCGCGACATCGTCGAGGCGGGCGGGCTGCTGCTCTTCGGCTACAACGTCTTCATCGGCCTGAAGACCGAGACGCTGGTCGAGGACGTCTTCTCCGTTCATCGTCTCGAAGACTTTGCGCCGGTGCCCGCGCCGTTCCTGCAGGACGAGCGCTTCCGCAAGGATTTCCGCGAGCTGGTTCAGTACTACCGCGCCTCGCGCCTGCTGCAACTGCGGCGCATCGACTCGAAACTGCTGGCCGTCTTCCAGACCGGCGACAAGCTGACCGACCTGCGCGTCTTCCGCTGGAACGTGGCCGTCGACGGAACGATCACCTACATCGACAACCGCGGCGAGCGCGATCACGTCTTTCCGCCGCGCCATGATTTCGAGTGGACGCCGACCTCGCGCGAGCACCATGTCGCGGGCAAGTTCCCGCACGTGTCGATCCACAACGAAGTGTTCGTCGAGACGGTGCACGGCGACCTGACCATCAAGATCGAAGACAACACCGAGACCGGCAAAGGCATCTACAGCGAGCCGGTCGACGAGCCCGATCAGTCGCTCGACGACGCGCAGATCCACTACGCCATCGCCGGCAGCCTGATCCTGCTGAAGATCCTCCCCTATCGCGAGAAGAGCTGGCGCTACCTGGTCTTCAACCGCCGCACGAAGAGCGTCAAGCGCATCGACGCCATCGGCCACGCCTGCATCCAGCTCCCCGAAGATCACGGGATCATTTTTCCGGGTGGCTTCTACCTGCGCACCGGCGAGGCGAAGCTGTTCGACCACGATCCGGCGGACATGGAGCTCCAGCGCGTGGTGCGCTCGCCGAACGGCGAGGACGTGCTGTACGTCTTCCATCGCCGCGACGAAGGACGCACGCTGCTCTTCCCGTACAACCTCATTCGCAAAGAGGTCGTGAACCCGCTGAACGTGCACGGCTGGTCGCTGTTCGGCGACGGCCGGATGGTGATCTTCCAGAGCGCGTCGAACGAGCCGACGCGCGTGCACGCGATGCAGATCTGGCAGACGCCGTTCCTCAGCGACGACCATCACGCCAAGAAGCCGAGCACCGGCTCGTATCTCGAGAAGATCGGCAACCGCGACCTCGTGCGCGGCCTCTCCTCCGCGCTCTCGCTCTGCCGCCTGCTCGACGAACAGACGCCGACGCGCGAGACGTACGAGGACCTCGTCACCGCCACGGCCCGCACCATCGACGCGTATCACTGGCTCGGGCACGCCGAGGCGGAGGACCTGCTCTCGTCGATCAAGGAGATCCGCGCCAGCGCGGAGCTGATCATCGACGAGTTCGAGAAAGTCTCCGCGCTGCAGGCGCAGGCGTCCGAGGCCGTGGAGAAAGTGGCGGCGCAGTTCGCGCGTCCGGCGGCGGAGTGCAAGTCGATCGACGATTACGTCACCCAGCTCGCCGAGCTGCGCAAGACGCAGGGATACGTGATCTCGCTGCGCGAGCTGCGCTACGTCGACCGCGCGCGTCTCGACGCGATCGAAGCGGAGATCGTGCAGCGCTTCGCCGACACGTCGAAGGCGACGGTCAACTTCTTGACCGACGACAAGGCGCTGGCTCCGTTCGCGGAGAAGACCTCCTCCATCGAGTCGCGCATCGCCGCGGTGCAGAAGACGCCCGACGCCGAGGCGCTGGTTGCGGAGCTGGAAGGCGTCGTCGCGTCGCTGAACCTGCTCACCGAAATCCTCGGCACGCTCACCATCGACGACCCGACCATCCGCATCGCCATCCTGGACCGCATCTCCTCGCTCCTCGGCGGCGCGAACCGCGTCCGCGCGCTGGTCACCAATCGCCGCAAGGAATTGCTGGGCAAGGAGCGCGTCGCGGAGTTCGCGGTGCAGTTCCAGCTCTTCGCGCAGACCGTCACCAACGCCGCGGCGGTCTCCGATACGCCGGAGCGCTGCGACGCCGAGCTGGCGAAGCTCATGCTGCACCTCGAAGACCTCGAGTCGCGCTTCTCCGACTTCGACGACTTCGTCGCGCAGCTGGCCACCAAACGCGAAGAAGTCTACGAGGCACTTTCCTCGCGCAAACAGTCGCTGATCGACCAGCGCCAGCGGCGCGCCGAGCAGCTCAACTCCGCCGCGACGCGCATCCTGCAGGGGATCGCCCGCCGCACGCAGACGCTCACCGACGCCGACTCGCTGAACGCGTTCTTCGCCGGCGACCCGATGGTGGCCAAGCTCCGCGAGACGGCGCAGAAGCTCCGCGTCCTCGGCGACGTCGTGCGCGCGGACGAGATCGAAGGGAAGCTCAAGACGTCGCGCGACGAAGCGGCCCGCTCGATGCGCGACAAGAAAGAACTGTTCGAGGGGGACACCAACATCGTCCGCCTCGGGCAGCACCGCTTCTCCGTCAACACGCAGGCCATCGAGCTGACGCTGGTCCCGCGCGACGGCGTGCCGCACCTCCACGTCACCGGCACCGGCTTCTTCGAGCCGGTCACCGATCCGGCGCTGGAGCAGGCACGCGAGTACTGGGAGCAGGAGCTCGTCTCCGAGACCGCGGACGTTTATCGCGCCGAGTACCTCGCGTACACCTCTGTCATCCCGAGCGTGAGTCGAGGGACCTGGCGGGCGGGCGGCGCGCCGATCGAGCCCAGCACGCTG
>DASVSV010000408.1:0-16785 GCA_036387915.1 Thermoanaerobaculia bacterium | reverse complement strand
CACGCGATCGAGCTCACCCGGCAATTCTTCACCTGAAGACCATTGGCTTTAGGAGCATTGCTCCTGAGTACTCCATTCTCTAAATTCGGTTACAGAGCGCGTGAGCGCTGCGGTGTCGGATGCGAGGCGGAGCGACGAGGCCATGCCGAGACACCGCTGAGAAGCGACAACGAAGCAGACGGCGCCGCGCCGCCACGTGATCTGTGACCGCATTTCGGGAATGGAGTACTTAGCAACGGCAGGAAGGACATCCTTCACGCCACATCACGCGCGAGCACCACGGTGTCATGGCGCAGGGCCGCTCTTCCGTTTGTCGGCAGAACCTGCTTTAATCGCCGCTCACAGGTCCGGTTTCCAACCACAATTTACGGGAGTGTCCCATTGCGCTGGCCCAGATCCTCATCGGGCGGGAGGGGGGGCTTTATCGTCTTCATTGCCGTTCTGGCGATGGCGACGGCGCACGTGTATGCGGGGGAAGTGGCGCGCGGGGAACTGGCCATCGTCGGGTTGGGACTGGAGGTCGATCGCAATCCGGTCGTGACCGCGGTCGACGTTCCCTCGTATGTACAGACTTTCTTCGGCGGTAAAGCGGGCGAGGAGGCATTGCCGGCGCCGGGACTCTCCGCGCGCGGCGAGCTGACCGGGCCGGGGATCGACGAGCCGATTACGCTCTCCGCTATTCCGGGCCAGAAATTCGCCATCCCCGCATTGCACGAGAAAGGCGAATACCTCCTGCAGAACATGCGGCTGGTCGGCGCGTCCGGCGAATATCTGCAGCCCGCCGTTCCGGCCATTGCCACAATCCAGGTCACCGACGTCTTACAGACCAGAATCAGAGTGCGCCAGCTCACGCCCGAAGAATTGCGCGAGCGCGGCATCCTGATCGACGACCGCAATTACGAGGTTTACGAATACACCTTTATTTTCGGCGTCGACGGACAGGAGATCGAGGTCCCTTATCCCGTCATCATCGACAAACGCACGCGCGAGATCGTCCCCGCCGTACCGGCGCCGTTTCGCATGGTGCCGTATGACCTCAAACAGAAGCCGCCCCGTTTCTCGCCGCCTCATGTCGAGCCGTTCGACCTCTCGCCCGGCGGTTACAACGGCGGCGACGAAAAGGACAAAGCGCCGCAGCCGGGCGGCGTCAGTCTCCCTGCCGCGTTAGTCGTGCCGACCGGCTTCGGCGTCTTACATCAATTCTTCGCCGTCATCCTGCAGGTCAACAACAGCGCGCCGGACGGCAGCAACATCCGTCTCGACTCCGTCTCCGCGAAGATCACCTCTCCGCTGACGATGCGCGTCGCCAAAGTCCTCCCCGCCGTGGCCCTCGGCCAACCGGTCCCGATCGTCGACGAGACCACCGGCGCGACGTTCCTCGTGGCCGGCGCGCAGGGGAGCGCCGAGTGGACCCTCGAGGCGCTCAAGGCCGGGACGCACACCGTCGACATCGACGTGCGCGCCACTTACCAGAAGCCCGGCCAGGCCGACTTCAACCTCGGCGGCCGCGTCTCCACGTCGATTGTGGTGAGCGACCCGCGATTCCACGTCAACTTCTCCCACCCCGACGTCGTGCGCAAGGACGACCAGTACACCGCCTATGCATTCGTGACGAATTTGTCGTCGCAACGGCAGCACGTCTTCCTCGACCTCTCCGACATCCCCGCGTGCAGCTCCGGCAGCTCCGCCAACAACATCTGCCGCTTCGAAGGCGCCGAGAAAGTGGAGCTGGACATGGGGCCGGGCGAGATGATCCCGGTCCCGCACAAACTCGTCTCGCGCGTGACCGGCAAGGTCTACGCGGGCGCCGGCGCGGCCAGCGACGAAACGGTCGGCGTCAGTCTGAAGCTGACGATGGGCGTCAGCGAGTCCGGCATCCCGCTGTCGCCGGCCACGCTGGTGATGCCGTACTACGCCCAGTTCCTCCCGCCCGAGTTCGTCGACGGCAACATGCAGCTCCTCGGCCTCGGCTACAGCCTGGCCACCGCGCCGCTGACGAAGCACACCGCCCTCAAGCCGCGCGTCATCACCACCGACGTGTTCCGCCGCGCGCAGCAGATCGCGCTGGCCGGCCAGCGCATCTTCACGATCCGGAAGAATCGCGACGTCAACGATCCGGCCGAAAACCGCGACGCCTTCTTTCACCTGGCCCTCGACCTCCTCGGCAACATCGAGCGTGTCGACCAGTACGACGTGACGCCCGAGCTGGCCGAGTACGACCAGCTGCGGCGCAGCGAGGAGGCCGGACGCATCGCCGGCGCGGCCATGGCCCGGCAGCTCGAGCACGGCACCGATCTGGCCGGACAGTTCGCGACAGCGACGTCGCACCGCACGCCCTTCCTCTTCGCGTACGTGCACGGGCCACCGGTGGCGGGGAAAACGCGTCCATACGCGCTGTCCGTGCACGGACTCTCGTCGCAGACGTCGATGGACATCCCCGCGGAGGCAACAAACGGGTGGGTTCGCGGACTGGCATTCGGCGAGCTGACCAGGATGAACATCGGCGGCGACGAAGGAGAGCTGGCGCTGGCAGGACGGTGGTCCGAGAACGTGCGGATCAGCGTCGTGCCCGCGGCAGCCTCCTTCACCCTGCACCTCCTCTATCCTGATACGACGAGCGGCCAGACCCTGCGCACCGACATCGAGGTCACCAACGCCACGGTCGGCGTGCCGGTGACGATCGACGTCGCCCGCGGCTCGCGCACGCTCATCGTCAAGAACGCCACTGCCACGCCGCTCGTGAACGTGGTCGGGCAGACGCCGCTGGCAGTGCTGGGCGCCGCACAGGACCTGCACCTCGACCCAGGCGGCCACGTCGTCACCCTGCTCTTCAATCGCCCGATCGAGATCGCCGAGACGCAGAAACTGCGCGACCTCCTCGCGCTGACGATCAACGTGGCCAAGGCCGGCTACACCGCCACGCGCCGAAACGACCCGCTGAATCCGAACGCCGAGCTGCAGATCCCCGCGGCCACCCTGCAGCACGACGGGCGGACGATCGCCATCACCTTCGACAAGACCCTCTCCACGAACGCGGCCTACGCGATCGCCGTCGAGTCGATTGCCGATCGCCTGGCAGGCGGTGTCGACTTTGCGGCCAATGGCATCGTCCCGCGCCTCGACAACAACCGTCCCGCGGCCATCCTGACCGGCAAAGTGTTGAAGGGCGACAACACGCCCGTGCCCAAGCTCCTGGTGCGCATGCAGGTCGGCCTGCGCGTGAAGAGCTTCGGCGAGCGGTTCACGGAGCTGGTCCAGTACGACGTGGCCGGCGACGACGGCCGCTACCTCTTCGAATACGTCCCCCGCGATGTCGACAGCGGCCAACTCGGCGACTACGACCTCATCGCCGAAACGGCGGAAGGGGCGCAGGCGCGGCTGCATGGCTCCGTGCGTCTCCCCGGCGAGGTCCACTTTGCCAACCTGGTCTTCCTCGGACGCGGCAAGGCGCGCGGGCAGGTGCGCTGGGAGACCGGCGAGCCGATCGCGAACGCCAACGTCGCCGCCGGCAGCTCGCTCTTCGGCGGCGTGCACGGCGCGACCACTGACGCGAACGGCAATTACGAGATCGACGGACTGCCGGTGGGGCCGCTCGTCTTCAGCACCATCGACCCGGACGGGCGTGTCGTCTACGCCACCAACTCCATCCGCACCGCCGGCGAAGTCATCGCCCAGGACCTCGTCGCCCTGCGCAAAGAAGGACCGCCGCCCGGCACCGCCACCGTGCGCGTGCAGCTCCTGCGCGGCGACACCATGAAGCCCGTCGCCAACGGCGGCGTAGGCGTCGGCAACGAATTCGTGCAGCTCATGACCTGCACCACCGACCCGCAAGGGCGCTGCGAATTCCGGGGCGTGCCGGCCGGCCTGACGACGATCATCGGCGCCGAGTACGGCATCAGCCGCCACGGCGCCGCGGTGGAAGTCGAGCTGCATCGCGACCAGGTGCTCGAGCAGACCCTCGTCCTGCAGGTCGCCGACCCGAGCGTGAAGTACGCCACGCTCGAGGGACTGGTCATCCGCGACGATCCCGCGTCGCCCGGCGACACCACCAAAGACCAGGCGGTGAAGAACGCGCAGCTCAGCATCTTCAACCTGCCGTCCGTCACCGCGAACGCCGACGGCACCTACATCTACCCCGACATCCCCGTCACCTTCTCCGGCCGCTGGATCCAGGTCTTCGACCCCGCGACCTCGCGCCACGGCTGGTTCCGCGTGCCGACGCTGGTCGAGGGCTCCAACCGTTTCCCGATCCGGCTCAGCTCCACCAATCCTTTCGGCCGGGCCGGGATCCGCGTGCGACTCTCCGGCGGGAAAGGGGAGCCGGTGGCCGGCGCGCGCGTGTTCGTCCCCGGCTATCCGCCGGCGGGGTACGGCAACAAGGGCGGCGGCGTGTACGAGCTCGAAGACGTGACCGTGCCGCACCGCGACACCGTCATGGCCGTCATCCACGACCCGAGTGGTCCGTACGGCGAGCAGTACGTGCAGGGCTCCACGCGCGCCGACTTTGACGGGCAGATCGGCATCACCGATCTCCGCCTGCCCGGCAACGGGACGGTGGTCGTGAAGATCGAGATGGAGCAGCCCTGCTCCACGCCGCCGTGCTACGCGCAGGCCGTCGGCCCGGTGCAGATGACCTACCTCGCGTGGGACGACTACATGCAGAAGGTGATGCCGAAGACGGTCATCGGCGATCCCGATCCGGCGACCAACCTCGTCACCTTCCGCAAAGTGCCGGCGCGGCAGGACGTGATCTTCGAGACCTGGCGCCATCCGGCCGGCTACGACAGGCAGCAGGTGCTGCTCGCGTTCGACGGCGACCTGCGCAACGTCAACCTGCGGCTGAAGACGATCGGCAACGTCACCGGCCGCGTTTACGCGCACGACGGCCTCACCCCGATCGCCGGCGCCACGGTGCGCATCCGCACCGGCACGGCCGTCTACGCGCCCGCGCAGACCAAGCAGGACGGCTCGTTCCTCTTCGCCGCCATCCCGGCCGCGACCTCGTTCGACGTCACCGCCGAGTTGCAGCAGGACGGCATCTTCCGCACCGGCATCGTCTCGTCGCGGACGCCCGAGGGGGGCGGGCCGGTGAGCGATCTGATCGTGGTCATGCGGGAGCAGACGACGATCGAGGGACGGGTCGTCGACGACGGGACGGGGGAAGTCGTGCCGCTGGCAAAGTACTGGCTGCGCGAGCTGGCCTGGCCGTACCGGGCCATCGGCACGCCGCAGGACCCGCTCAGCGCCGACGTCAACGGACGGTTCATCGTCAGCAACGTCTTCACCGGCGCGTTCCGCGTCACCGCGGTCGATCCCGGGAACCAGGAGCTCCGCGGCGATTACCAGGGCACGCTGGCCGAGGAGGGGGACGTCAGCCAGCGCGACGTGCGCGTGCGCATCGGCGGCGGCGGCACCGGCACCGCGAGCATCACCGTCGTCGACCCGCTCCTCGGATTCGAGGCGGTGCCGAACGCCGAAGTGTCGATCTTCCGCGGCAGCAATCGGTTCGACTTCACCACCACGAACGACGCCGGCGTGGCGTATTTCGAGCAGTTGCCGGTCGGCAGCGACTACTCCGTCTTCGTCTACTCCAAGCAGCGCGGCCGTTCCGGCTCCAGTTCCGCGTTTGCCTTGACCACGAACGCCACGACCTCGGAGTCCGTAGAGCTCGACTTCCTCGGCATCGTCAGCGGCATGCTGACCGATCCCGACACCGAGCCGCCGAACCAGCCGGTGAGGGGGCAGCCGATTACGTATCAGGGACCGATCTCGTTGCGCGCGTCGTCGGGTGCGGACGGCACGTTCGAGTTCAACGGGGTGCCCGAGGGGAGCTTCGCGTTGCAGGGGTGGGAGTTGTCGACGCAGCGGATCGCCAACGGTCCGCCGGGACTCTTCATCAGCAAGCTCGTGCCCGAGCAGCGCAACGTCAGTTTGCAGATGGAGCGCATGGGGACGCTGACGGTGAAGGTCCATCTCCCCAACGACGCCGGCGGACCGGGCGAGCTGGCGCCGCTCGTCGAAGTGACGGCCGTGCAGTGCACGGTCTGCAACGTCATCACGCCCGACTATCCGTACTACCGCAGCGCGCAGGGGAACCCGGTCGTGTTCCCACGCATGTTCCGCCGCGTCGGCTATTCGCTCCAGGTGCGCGAGCTCGGCGGCGAGAACCGCGTCATGGGTTCGGGCGGGAGCTTCCCTGCGAATGCGATCGCGCACGAGCAGGTGATCGTCCTGCCGCAGAGCGGCACCATCGAAGTGACCGTGCGTGACGGCCAGGGCAATCCCGTCGCCGACGCCGAGGTGGTCATCGGACCGCAGCGCGAAGCGCGCGTCTTCACGGCGGCCGATGGACGAGTGACCGTCACCGGCATGCCCTTCGGCTGGTACAGCGCGCACGCAACGAAAGGCACCGTCACCGCGGCCGCGAGCGGGGAGCTCAAGAGCCGCAGTCAGCCGCTGCAACTCACGCTGAACCTCGGCACGAACGTGCGCGTCACCGGCGAAGTCGATGCGGAAGAAGGCGCCGGTCTGCCGTCCGCCGGCACGCGCGTGATTCTCACCGCGACCACGAGTCTCCTCACGCAGGCGCTGCGGCTCGAGGCGCTGACGGATGCGAACGGCGAGTTCGCCTTCACCGGCATACCGGTCAGCAACACGAACGTGTCGCTGATGTACTTCGGCCCCGACGACACGACCATCGGTGCGACGCAGTCGATGGCCATCCCGAACGGCTCCACCGGCACCGTCGCGTTGCCGCGCGTGAAGCTCGACGCCACGCCGCCGCGCGTGCTGGCCATCGACCCGCCCGCGAACGCGACGAATGTCTCACCGTCGAGCCCCGTCACCGTCACGTTCAGCGAGCAGCTTGCGTCCGAGTACCTGAATCGCAACTGGTTCGACCTCATCGCCACCGACGACGGTGCCTCGGTGCAGACGACCGTGCAGGGCTCCGTGCGTCCCGACGGCACGTTCACGGTGAAGATCATTCCACCGCCCCCATCCGGAGGGCAGACCTTCCCGCTGAAGAGCAACGTCCTCTACCGCTTCGCCATCCGCGACGGCATTCAGGACACGACCGGCAACAAGCTGAAGACGGCCATCGGCACGAGCTTCACGACCGTCAATTACACCGAGCCGGCGGTGGTGAAAGTCGATCCGCCGGAAACCGAGCCGGTGCCGCAGCAGGTCACGTTCCGGATCAAGTTCAACAAGGCCGTCGACCTGGCCTCGTTCGACGCGGGCAACGGCGGCCTGCTCACGCTCGAGCGGCTCGACGCGTACAAGGGCATCCCTGTCAAGTCGATCCCGATCTCGCGCCATCCCGACGTCGCCGATCCGGGCACGATCCTCGTCGCGCCGGCGGGCGTAGCCATCGCGGAGTCGTCGTTCTACCGCATCACCATCGGCGGCGTGCGCGACACGCAGACGCCGCCGAACGTGCAGAAGGAAACGCGCGTCTTCGAGTTCTTCTCCTTCGACCTGAAGAAGCCGGTGGTGCAGATCGTCTCGCCGGTGGCGGCGGGGGAGAAGCTGACCGCGGGCGTGCTGTACAGCGCGGGCGTGGCCATCACCAGCGAGGGCTCGACGGCCGACGCCAATGACATCGCGTACGTGGACTGGTTGGATGCGGGCGGTGTGTCGATCGCGCGCGTGAAGACGAAGCCGTACGCGTACAGCTTCGTTGCTCCTTCGAATGGGTCTACGTACACGCTGCAGGCGACGGCCACCGATCTCTCCGGCAACACCAGCGCGACGCCGGCGGAGTTCACGTGGAGCATCGCGCCGAACCTCGCGCCGACGGCGATCGCGATTACGAACGACGTGACCTCCGTCTATCCGACGGGACGCGTCGAGACGCGCGTGCGCTTCCAGGACGAAGGGGTCTCGGTGACGGTCGCGCTCGAGCTGCGCGGCCTGGCCACGGACGGCTCGGAGCTGCGCCAGATCATCGCGTCGAAGAACATCACCCGCGCGTCGACGAGCACGGAGTTCGCCGAAGGGGTGTTCGTCTGGAACGCGCCGCTGTCGCTGAAGGACGGCACCGCGACGATCGTGGCCACGGTCACGGACTCGGTGAACCACGCCGCGACCGGCGAGACGCCGCTGACGATCCTCCTCGACCAGACCGCGCCGCAACTCGTTTCGTTCCTGCCGAAGGCGGAGAACCGCTACAAGTTTGGCGTGAACGGAACGTACACGGTCGAACTGCAGGTGAAGGACGCCGAGACCGGCATCGCCCGCGCGCTGTTCAGCGTCGCCGGCGTCGAGGTACTGAACGCGACCAGCGGGACGTATGACGCGGCGACGAAGATCACCACGTTCCGCAAGGACGTCAGCGTGCCGCCGAAGAACGCCGACACGCGCGTCCCCGTCGTCGTGACGGCGTTCGACCATCGCGGCAACAGCGTCACCGAGACGCACGAGGTCATCTACGAGCGCGTCGACGACTCGACGCTGCCGCGCGCCGCGTGGCTCACGCCCCTCGACGGCGCGGCGCTGCCGTCGAACCAGACCGGCTGGCTGGCCACGCTGCGCGTTCGCGCGACGGACGACGTCAAAGTGACGCGCGTCCGCTTCGAGTCGGCGGCGCTGGCCGCGCCGATCGAGCTGACCGCACCGAAGAGCGGCACGATCGACGTCTTCGAGACGAAGGCCGCGCTGACGTTCCCCGCGGACAACGCGTCCTTCGTCATCAAGGCCGTCGTCTCGGACGGCGATCCGTCGCACGACGTCGAACTGCCGATCACCATCGACCCGCTCGCGCCGAATCCGGTCGTCACCGGCGAGATCAACATCACCGCCGCGACGGCCGCGCAGTATGCGAACAAGAGCGTGCTGATTCGCGGCAACGTGCGCGTCTACATCTCCGTCCCGCTGACGCTGCAGGATCTCGTGCTGGTCGACGGCGCGGTGCTGAGCGTGCCCGAGGAGACGAAGCTCGACGTGACGGTCACGGGGCGTCTGTTCGTCGACGGCGACTCCCGCATCGACGTCAGCGCGAAGGGCTACCTCGGCGGCCTGCAGCGCCGCGAGGACAACAGCTTCACCAACGAGTCACGCAGCGGCCGTACGCTCAGTGGCACCGGCGCGACCAACGGGGACGGCTCGCACGGTGGCATCGGCGGCTCGTTCTTCGGCGCGACGAACGCGACGTACGGCTCGCTCGTCGAGCCGCTGGACTTCGGCAGCGGCGGCGGCGCGGAGCCGAACGGCTCGCGCGCCGGTGCGAACGGCGGCGGCGTGGTGCGGCTCGACGTCGAGCGGCTCGTGCTGGCCGGCGCCATCCGTGCCGATCACGGTTCCGTACAGGGCGGCTCGCTCTGGACCGCCGGCTCCGGCGGCAGCGTGAACGTGCGCGCGCGGTCGCTCATCACCGGCCCCACCTCGCGCATCACCGCGAACGGCGGCGATGAAGGCGCGTCGCTCGACCAGGACCTCGGCGGCGGCGGCGGTCGCGTCGCCGTGCGCGTCACCGAGCGCTTCGACGCCGATGCGGAGACGCCGCTGCTGCAGGCGCGCGGCGGACGCAACGCCGGCGCCGAAGATCCGGGGTATGTGGACGGCGGCGCGGGCACGGTGTTCGTGCAGCGTCCCGGCGCGGCGATCGGGGAGCTGATCGTCTCTGCGTACGACGAACGCTTCCCGATCTCAACGCATCGCACGGCGGGCACGCCCCTCGCGGGCGCGCTGAGCTTCGACACGATCACGATCGGTCCGCGCGCGCTGGCGCGCTTCGACGTCGACGTGCCGCCCAACGTCACCGCGCATGCGAGCGCGCAGATCGTCGGGCCGGCCGACCTGCCTTCGGTGTCGCACACGACCACGACTCCCGCGGCTGGTGCGAGCGTCGCGCAGAACACGTCCATCAACGCACGCTCGACGGCTGCGAGCGTCAGCGGCATCCGCGAGGTGCGCACCATGCTTTCGGTGCAGCCCGCGGACGTCGTCGCGTACCCGCGCTTCGCCGCCAGCGTTGCCGAAACGCCGGGCACGATCCTCATCCCGGACGTCGCGCTGGCCGGCAACGCGACGTTGAAGATTCGCGTGACCGATCGTGCCGGCCGCGTCGCGGAGAGCGCGCCGGTCGCGTTCAACGTCGTCGCGAACACGGCGCCGGTCATCGACACGCTCGACGTCGCGCCGAACGGTGAGATCTACGCCGGCCGCACGCTCGGCGTCACCACCGCCGCGCACGACGACGTGGCCGTGCAGTCGCTCACGCTGACGGCCAGCGCGGGCGTGGTCACGCCGCAGGCGCCGCAGACACCGACGCCGCAGTCGCTGACGCGCGTGTTCAGCGTGGCCATTCCGCCCACGACGCCGGGCGACACGAACGTCGTGCTCACGCTGACGGCGGCGGATGGCTTCCCGAATCGCGCCGCGACCACGCAGTCGCAGACCATCGTCATCAGGAAAGACACGCTGCCGCCGTCCGCGACGATCGTGCAGCCCGCCGCCAATCAGCAATACAACGAAGGCAGCGGCGCAACGTTCGTCGTCGAGGTCAACGCGGCCGACGCCGAGGTTGCGGTGCAGCGCGTGACGGCGACGCTCGATGGGGTCTCGCACGAACTGACATTCGCGGCGAGCCGCTGGACCAAGACGCTGAACGTCCCGAACGTCGACGGCATCGACCCCGTCGCGAAGACGCTCGTCGTCAAGGCGTACGACTACGAGGGCAACGTCGTCACGACCGACGTCACGTTCCTCGTCAAGCCGCTCGTCGACCCGGACGCACCGGCGCTGAGCTGGGCCTGCACAAGCCCCGGCGCGATGTACCCGGTCGGCTACGAATTCACGCTGCGCGTGAACGCGGCGCCGGGCGGCGTGAACCCCGGCAACGGCGTCGATCGCGTCGAGCTGACCGTCGGGAACAGCGCGCCGATCGCCGCCACGCGCATCGGCACGACCACCAGCTACGAAGCGAAGTACACCATCCCCGGCGGCACCGCCGACGGGGCGATGCTCGACGTGCGCGTCGCGGCCTACAGTGTGGGCGGCGCCGAGTCGACGCTCCTCGGCCATCTCACCGCCGTCGCCGGCACGGTCATCATCACCGGCTCCACCATCGCCGCGAACGACTTCGCGTTCGAGAACCAGAACGCCATCGTCGGCAACGGCGGCACGCTGACCATCATTGGCGAACACCAGCTGCGCAACGTGGTGGTGCTCAGCGGCGGACGCCTCGTGCAGCAGCACGTCGACCCGCTGCGCGCCGACCTCTTGCGCGTCGAGCGTCTCTACGTCGCCTGCGGCGCAACGTTCGACGTCACATCGCTTGGCCTCCCATACAACTCGGCGTTCCCCGGACTGAGCGTTCCCGATGGCGCGTCCGGTGGCTCGCACATCGGCCGCGGCACCACCTGGTGGCGCGCCACCGGCGGCACGTTCGGCAGCATCGACGAGCCGCGCGAGCCGGGCGGCGGCGGCAACGTGCCTTACGACCGCGTCGTGCCGAACGGTTACGGCGGCGGCATGATCCGCGTGCAGGCTTCCGGTGCGCTCGTCGTCGACGGCAGCGTGAAGGCGAACGGCAGCGGCACCAGCCATGGCGCCGGCGCCGGCGGCTCGGTGTGGCTGGCCACGTCGACGACTCTCGGCGGCGCGGGCGCGATCGAGGCCATGGGCGCGAACGCCGGCACCGGTGGGGGCGGCGGCGGCGCGATCGCGCTCGAATACGCGGCCACCACCGGCACGTACATCACCGATGCGCGCGGCGGCAACAGCAGCGCCGAGGGGGCGCGCACGGGAGCGGCGGGCAGCGTGCTGCGCAAGGTCACGGGCACGAACGGCGACCTGCTCATCGACAACAAACGTCCGTCGACGCACGGCACGGTCGTGACGGAGTTGCCGTCGTTCGGCAACGCGACGATCGCTTCGGTGAATGGCAGCGGCGTCACGTTGGCCGAGCGCCGCTTCCTGCCCTCGTCGCTGGCCGGACATCGCATTCGCGCGTACGCATCGGATGGCAGCGTGCGCGGCACGTACCGCATCGCCGCGGTTACGAAGCATCCCAGCTCCGTCACGCTCGACGGCTGGGTCGAAGTGCGGACGAACGACGCGGTCGATTACGACGGCTACCTGCTCTACTCGCCGAACGGGATCAATGGGAGCAAATACGTCGCGGTGCGCAAGTTCGGCGCGCAATGGCAGTACGACAGCGACTCCACGTTCGTGAACTTCATCCCGTCCGCGGGGGACTCGCTCTTCGCGTCGTTCCGCAAAGTCGGCAACCGCTTCCGCGCGCTCGA
Organism: Thermoanaerobaculia bacterium; assembly: GCA_036387915.1. GTDB lineage: Bacteria > Acidobacteriota > Thermoanaerobaculia > Gp7-AA8 > Gp7-AA8 > QHVT01. The sequence continues at coordinate 4,534 of DASVSV010000408.1, read as the reverse complement.
CCTCCTGCGCTGCTGCGAACCGGTGGAGGGACTGCCGGTGCTCGAAGTGGTCGCGGGCGACATCGTGCCCGACAACTTCCCGCCCGCGTTCCCCGAAGGCTTCACCAACTTCAATCCGGGCGAGATCTTCATTCGTGGTGACATCGACCGCCGCGGCTTCACGCTCGTCGCCGGCTCACCGTCGCTGACGCTGGAGAAACTGACCGGCGCCGACCTGCTGCCCGGCGACCGCCTGCGCGGCTACTACTTCTTCGACCGGATCGAGCTCGCCAACGCGCGCGTCGTGACCGAAGACGTCGTCGAGACGGCGACGCCGCTGGTGAAGGACGCGTCGTCGTCGCTGCAGAGCGGCAACACCACCTGGCCGCGACTCGACGCGGTGAAGATCACCATCGAGCAGGGGCTGACCAGCCTCGTCGTGCGCGGCGCCAGCGGCGCCGCGACCGACACGGACGCGCCGCTGGAGATCGTCGCGCGCAACGCCAGCACACCGGTACCGGCACCTCCTGCGATGCGCGGCGACGACTTCCTCGGCTACGGCACCGCCGGCGGGTTCTCCATCCGACATCAGGAGAACCAGCGCACCGGCGGCGGCAGCGCGGGCACGCTGCAGCGCATCGCCGCCGAGGGGTATCTCGCGTTTTCGCCAGGTGCGGCGCCGGCCAGCGTGCAGGTCAGCCTCTCGCCGGACGACACCACCAGCAGCTACGAAGAGCCGGGCCACAACTCCTTCCGCCTCACTTCGGCCGGCTCGTACGAGATCTGGGCGAACGGCGCGTACACCGGCAAAACCGGCACGTACGCGGCCAGCACCGCCTTCCGCATCGAGAAGACCGCCACGGCGATGCGCTGGTTCGTCGACAACGTGCAACTGCACGAGCGCACGACTGGCGTGCCGGGGTCGGTGCTCTTCGACCTCTCCTTCTTCAATACCGCGACGGGTGAGATCAGCTCGATCGAGTACGTCACCAGCGGTCTCCCGCCGCGCTCGCACCACGCGCGCGTCGGCGCGGACGGCAGCTTCCGCGTGCCGGTCATCGGTGCGCCGGGCGAGCCACTGCGCATCCACGCGCGCGACCGCCACCCGTACTCCCTCGAATCAAACGAGCTCGCGCTGACCATCCCCGCCAACCTCGGCATCGCCACGCTCAGCTTCACGCCGGCCGACGTCACCGGCGGACACACGACCACCGGCACCGTCACCCTAGAATCACCGGCGGGCAGCGAGGGCGTGCTCGTCGCGCTCACGAGCGCCAGCGCCCTCGTAGCCGTGCCCGTGTCGATCACCATCCCCGCCGGACAGCTGAGCGGCACCTTCACCGCGACCACCACCGCCGTCCTGACGCCGACCGACGTCAACGTCACCGCGACGTACGGCGGGCGAGGCCCGACCGCCGTCGTGCACGTGCTCCGCGACGACATCGCCCCAACCGCGACCATCACCGCGCCGGCCGCGAACAGCGAGCACGTCGAAGGGACGAAGATTACCGTCCGCGCAACCGCGTCCGACGAAGACTCCGGCGTGAAGACGGTCTCCGTCACCCTCGACGGAGTGACTACGCCGATGACGCTGGCCGCCGGCGTCTGGTCCGCGCAGGTCACGGTGCCGTTCATCGACGGCACGTCGAACGTGGCCAAGCAGCTCGTCGTCACCGTTGAAGACAACTCGGCGAACGTCGCCAACTCCGCGCCGCTGACCATCCAGGTCAAGCCGATCTCCGACTCGCAGCCGCCGGCGCTGACATGGAACTGCGGCGGCTACTCCGCCTGGCCCGCCAGCAGCGTCGCCAAACTGCGGCTGCTCGCGAAGGCGCCGGCCGCGAATCCAGCGAACAGCGTGAACCAGGTCGACGTCGTCATCAACGGCGTGACCATCGCCGCGACCGCACTCGGCAACGAACTCTTCGAAGTGACGTGGAACGTTCCCGCCGTCGCCACCGACACCACGTACGCGATCACCGCGACTGCAACCGCCGCGGGCGGCGGCGTCGCCACTCTGAATGGAGAAGTGACGGCCGTCGTCATCGACCAGACGTTCTCCACCGATACGACCATCGCCGCCGCCACCACGACCTACGACAACAAGTCGATCGCCGTCACCGCCGGTACGCTGACCATCGCCGGCGCGCACACGTTCAAGCATCTGCTCGTCCTCGGCGGCTCCGTCACTCATGCCGCCGGCGACGCGACGTTGAAGCTCACCACCACCGGCCAGACCTACGTCGCCTGCGGCGCCGCGATCGACGTCACCGCGCGAGGCTACGCCAACAGCGCCACCTACGCCGGGGCCGCCACGCCCGTGCCGTACATGGGCGGGAGCCACATCGGCGTCGGTTATCAGTTCGGCGCCGGCTCGACGTTCGGCAGCATCACCGTCCCGAATGAATTCGGCGGCGCCGCCTGGAACTCGGGCGCCGGTGGCGGCATCGTTCGCATCGACGCCGGACGCCTGCACGTCGACGGCGCCATCCGCGCGAACGGTCAGTCTGCGGATCGCGGCGGCGCGGGCGGATCCGTCGATCTCAACGCCGGCCGCATCCACGGCGCCGGCTCCATCGAAGCGCGCGCCGCGGACCTCGTCAACGAAGCGGGCGGCGGCGGCGCGATCGCGATCCGCTACACCGACGCCACCAGCGTCGTCCCCGCCACCACTGCACGCGGCGGCGTGAGCGACCGTGCGCTGCACGGCGGCGGAGGTAGCGTCTACGTGCGCGGCCCGGCCAGCACGTACGGCGACCTCACGCTCGACAACGGCACCAGCGCCACGATGCGCACCGAGTTGCCTTCGCTCGGCAGCGGCCTCGCCGTGGCGGGCAGCAGCGGCACGACGCTGGTTACCGACCGCGCCACGAACATCCCCGCGTACTTTGAGCAGCACTGGGTCGAGATCCGCGGCAAGGGGACCTGGCGCATCGCCAGCGTCGGCGGCAAGAGCGTCACGCTCGCGCCGAATGGATCCGAGTCGATCGACATCCAGCCGGGCGATGCGTGGCAGGGCCTCTACCTCTTCGACAACGTCACGCTGCGCAACCTGATCCTCGAGCCGGGCGACGCGATCCGCGCCGCGAACGTCACCGTCCGCGGCAACGTCACCGCCACGCGCCTCGAAGCGTCGGGCACGTTCACCGTCGACATGGGCGCCGTGCTCACGCACGCCACCGGCCACAAGCTGCACCTGCTCGCCGGCACGCTTGAACTGCGCGGCGCGATCGACGTGACGGCGAAAGGTTACGGCGCCAGCCAGACCTGGCCCGGCGCGCAGACCGCTCACAACTGGACCGGCGGCAGCCACCTCGGCGCCGGCTACGATCACGAAGCGCGCTCCACGTTCGGCAGCGTCACCCGCCCGAACGAATGGGGCGCGGGCGCGTTCAACAGCGGCGCGGGCGGCGGCGTGGTCCGCATCGAAGCGTCGCGGGTCGTCTTCGCCGGCGGCTCGATCCTCGCCAACGGTCAGCGCGCCGAGCGCACCGGCGGCGGCGGCTCGGTCTGGATCACCGCGAACAAGCTCGAAGGCGGCGGCGCCATCGAGGCGCGCGCCGGCGATGACGTCAACGAGACCGGCGGAGGCGGCGCGATTTCCGTCGAGTACAGCGACGCGACCAGCACGCTTCCGTCGATGCTCGTCCGCGGCGGCACCAGCACCCGCAACCTCCACGGCGGCTCAGGCACGACTTTTCTGCGCGGGCCCGGCGCCACGTTCGGTGAGCTCATCCTCGACGGCGCCGGGCTCCCCGTCGCCTCGACCGAGCTCCCGTCCCTCGGCAACGGACTGGCGGTGAGCGGCACCAGCGGCGCGACGCTCGTCACCGATCGCGCCACCGACATCACCGGGTATTTCGTCGGCCACTGGGTCGAGATCGCGGGCAAGGGCACGTGGCAGATCGCCAGCGTCGCCGCGAAGACGATCACGTTGCGGCCGAATGCGTCCGAGGCGATTGCGCTCGTGGCGGGGGACGCGTGGCAGGGTGTTTATCGCTTCGACACTGTCCGCTCGCGCAGCGCGGTGCAACTCGACTCCGACGATCCGATCCGCGTCGTCAACGGCGTGCGCTTCGAAGGTCCGCCGTCGACCGAGATCCGCATCCGTCCCGAGCTCGACACGCCGTCCGTCGTCATCGCCGGCCGCGTGGCCGCGTCGCGCATCCGTGCCACCGACGTGACCATCGAGAGCGGCGGGACGCTGACGCACGAGAGCGGCCGCAAGCTGCACATCACCACGCAGACGCTGAACGTCCGCGGCGCGATCGACGTCACCGGCCGCGGCTACGCCAACAATCAGACCGGCGAGGGGGCGACGACGCCGCACGCGTGGACCGGCGGCAGCCACATCGGCGCCGGCTACGGCTTCGCGATCGGCTCCACCTTCGGCAGCATCACCGCGCCGTTCGAATGGGGCGGCGGCGGGTACTTTTCGCATTCCGGTGGCGGCGTCGTGCGCGTCGAAGCGCAGCAGATCGCGTTCGGCGCGGCCGGAGCGATCCGCGCGAACGGCGGCATCGGCAGCGAGCGCGCCGGCGCCGGCGGCTCGATC
>DASVSV010000407.1:0-8796 GCA_036387915.1 Thermoanaerobaculia bacterium | reverse complement strand
GCGTGAGTCGTGGGACCTGGGGGGGGGGGGGCGCGCGGCGTTTCCCGGAAGCTCGTGCCACGCGCCCCCGCCCGCCGAAACGGGTCAACAGAAGGGACCGGGGTGCGGCGCGCGGACGTCTCCCGAAGCTCGTGCAACGCCCCCGCGCCCGCCGAATCGGGTCAACCGCAGGGACCGGGGGTGCGGCGCGGGGCGTGTCCCGAAGCTCGTGCAGCGCGCCCCCGCCCGCCCAGGTCCCTCGACTCGACGCTCGGGATGACAGCGATGAGTAGTGCGCGGCAGCGCTCTTGCGTCAGTGAGCGGTCATGGAACGCCGCTCGTCGTACCGTGCTCTGATCGTCGAGGACGACGGGGCGATTCTGAACCTCGTCAAGATCGTGCTCGAGCGCGAGAACTTTGTCGTCGAGGGGGTCAAGAGCGGGGCGGCGGCCATCGAGCTGCTGGCCGAGGTTGCGTACGACCTGCTGATCGTCGACCTGATGATGCCGGGGATCGGCGGCGAGGAGCTGCTGGGGCATCTCGAGACCGCCCAGCCCCAATCGCTGCGCCGCGTCATCGTCACCACCGCCTCGCCCGGCCGGATGAGCTGCGAGTTCCTGCAGCGCATCTGCCGCCTGCTGGCCAAGCCGTTCGACATCGACGAGCTCGTGCTCATCGCCCGCGAGTGCATGAGCGCGGTGTAGTCGCAGTCCGCCCACACGTCAACAAGCGCTGCCGGCCGTGCCGGCCCGCCGGAGGCCTCAACGTCGTCTTTCTCATCGGTCGACTGAAAGACAGACACGCAAAAGCGGCATCCAATTCGCAGTTATTTGCAGTGCACCGCAACGACTACGAAACAGGAGCCCCTCATGCGCATGACGCGCTACCCCCTCTTCCTCATTCTTCTCACCTTCCTCACCTCCGCCGCCGGCGCGGCCACCTATTACGTCGACGACGCCGGCAGCAACTCCAATCCCGGGACGCTCGCGTCGCCCTTCCGCACCATCACCTACGGCCTGACCTTCATCGACGGACCCAACGACGTCCTCTACGTCCGGGGCGGTACGTACAACGAGCGCGTCCTGATCTGGGACAAGCACGGCTCGGACAACAACGAGATCTGGATTGCCGGCTACAACAGCGAGAAGCCCGTCATCGACGGGACCGGCATCGGCAACTACTCCACCGTCTCCATCAACGAGTCCTCCTACGTCTACTTCACCGGCTTCGTGGTGCAGAACTCGCCCAAGGGCGGCATCTCGGTTTGGGACGCCGACAACATCAACGTGGAGTGGAACACCGTCAAGAACACCATCAAGGGCGGCATCAACGCCGGCACCGACGTCGTCGGCACCACGCACGACATCGTCTTCAAAGGCAACGTCGTCACCAATACGGTGCGCGAAAACATCCCCGCCAACAATGCCACCACGTGGTCTCAGGCCATGTCCTGCTACAAGACCAACAATTGCCTCATGACGGAGAACTGGGTCTCCAAGAACTACGGCGAAGGGATCGACTGCATCGTCAGCGACAATTGCACGATCACGAAGAACAACATCTGGGACAACACCGGCGCCAACGTCTACCTCGACAATGCCCAGTACGCCCTCGTGGACGGCAATTTCATTTACCACTCCGGCAATACCGAGTACTTCCGCGACGGCACCAGTCCCTCTCCCGGCATCGCCGTGGCCAATGAATGGTATGACGTGCAGAATCCGGCCACGAACCTGACCATCACCAACAACATCGTGCTCTGGTGCAACGTCGGGTTCGTCTACTGGAACTCACAGTACGGCGGCGGCATGCATTACACGCTGATCGCCAACAACACCTTCTATCACTCGTACAGCTCGGCGGCGCGCCTGATTTACATCGAGGACGGCACGTCGACGAACGTCCACAGCACGACCACCATCGACAACAACATCTTCTACCAGCGCACCGGCGTCGGCTACGCCTGGGCGCCGACGGTGGGCATCACCTGGCGGACGAACAACTGGTACGGCGGCACGTCGGGCACCCAGATCAGCGGCGTCGGAGACGTGACCTCCAATCCGCTGCTGGTCAATGCCGGCGGCTGGAACGCCGCCGATTACAAGCTGTCGTCCACCTCACCGCTGAAGACCGCCGGGACCACGGAGTCGGCCGTGACGGCGGACCATTTCGGCACCGCCCGCAGCGCGTCGTACTCCATCGGCGCACACGAGTATTGAGCGTGAGCATCGCGAAAATCGTGGGGCCGGCACCCTGCCGGCCGTCCCGCCGGCGCCTCGCCGGCCGGGTCCCCGGAGCTACCGCCGGCAAGGTGCCGGTGGTACGGCCGGCTGGGAGCCGGCCCCACATTGCCTGGAGAAAGCGGATCGTCTGCTATTGCAGGGAGCGCCGACGGCGGTAGCATGAGCGCCGCAATGAAGACGTGTGACATCCATCGACACGAACACCGGGACCTGCCCTGCCCCTGGCCGGACTGTGCGAACGGCGAGGGAGCAGCCGACACCACCCACATCGAGCGCCACTCCGGCGCCGGACGGATGACCGTTGCCGAAGGTCATTTCGAGACCGCGCCCGCGCCGCGCATCTTCCACCGCACGGCGTGGAACTGCGACAAATGCGAGGCCACGGGCTGGTCCTGGGTTGAAGCGGGAGCGGAGCCGCGCCTGGAGCGCTGTCCGCACCGCCGTCCGAAGACGGTCTGGCCGCGCGGCAACGCGCGGGCGCCCAAATGACGATTTGACGCCTGTTTTCATTCGATCTACCGTGGCCCCACCATGCGCCGCGCACTCGTCTCGTTCCTTCTGACGCTGCCGCTCTTCGCGCAGCTCCCGGCCGGAACGTCGCGGGTTCCGTTTCGGGACGACATCACCGATGCGATGCATCTGGCGGCGACCGGCGACGTGCTCTGGGTCGCGTCGTTCCTCGACGACAGGATCGAGCGTGTCGAGACCGGCGGCGCCCGGATGGGGCTGAACATCCCGCCGTCGTGGCAGTACACCACCGCCGTCGCCGCCGGCCCCGACGGCGCGTTCTGGCTCGGCTCGGCCGGTTGGATTGCGCGCGTCGATCCGGCGACGGAAGAGTTTCAGCGCTGGCCCCTCGGCATGGTCAACGGCCCGCGTGCCCTGCTCTCCGGGCCGGATGGCAATCTCTGGCTGGTGCAGGATGGAGCCGTGCTGCGCATGCGTCCGGACGGCGCCATTCTTTCCAGTCACCAGACCGGCGGCGATCCCACCGGCGCGGCGTTCGGCTCGGACGGCGCGCTCTACCTGTCGATGCCCGGGAAACTCGTGCGCATGACCGCCGCGGGAGAACGGACGGAGTTTGCCGCGTCGCCGCGATGGGTACTCTTCGCCGGCCCGAGCTTCCTCTGGACCGCCGACCCGCACTCCGGCAGCGAGGCCGCGCAGACGCCGGTCCACGAGATCGTGAAAATGAGCTACCGCGGCGAAATCCTCGCCACCTATCCCATCGACATGATGCCGCTCGCCGCCGACCCCCTCGGCAATCTCTGGCTGCGCGCGAGAACCCCCGCGGGCGACGTCATCGGCCAGCTCACCGCCTCCGGAGTGCTGACCCGTTTCGGCCCGCTCCCCTCCCCCGTCTCCACGGAGTGCCACCCCCGATCCCTCGGCGGCCTCACCTTCCTCGCCGACGGCCGCGTGGCCATGAGCGACTACTACCTCCTCGTCGTCAACACGCTCCTCAGCCCCTGCCGCCGCGTAGTGCGCCCCGAGGCCGCAAAGAACACCATCACCATCCTCGATCCCCGCCTGGCGCCCGTGCTCTCCATCGAAACCCTCGAACGATCCAGCCGACGCCGCTCGGCGCGGCACTGACCCGCGCAACGAAAGACGACCGAGGCCTATCGTCGTCAGGCGCTCACGGCCGGTTGAGGCCGCGACGCGGGCGGGATCGGGCAAATTTTTGATGTGTTCGGGCAACGATGACGCGATTTCGGGACCTAAATTAGCAAGTCGAAACCGCGAGACGCGAAGGCGATGACCGAAATCTTCAGGAAGATGAAGCGAGCGAGGGTGGACCGATGAACGACGAACACGAAGACGAGACCTCCGGCATCGAGCTGAGCGAGGACGAGCGGGCGCTGCTCGAGGAGATGCCGACGCTCACCGACGTCGGCCATACGCGGCGCACCTTCCTCGGCGTGTCGATCGCCAGCAGCCTGGGGCTCTTTGCGCTCGACCTGCTGGCGCGGGAGGAGGCGTTGGCGGCATTGCAGGCGGCGCCCGATGCGGTGCTCGCTCCGGATGCGGTGGCGCAGAACGTCGTCAAGGTGGCGTTTCGCGTCAATGGCGTCACGAAGACGCTCGAGCTCGATTCGCGCGTGGTGCTGCTCGATGCGTTGCGCGAGCGGCTGGCGCTGACGGGCTCGAAGAAGGGCTGCGATCAGGGGCAGTGCGGCGCGTGCACGGTCATTGTGGACGGGCGGCGCGTACTGTCGTGCCTGACGCTGACCGCGACGGTCGAGGGGAAGGAAGTCACGACCGTCGAGGGGCTGGCCAAGGGCGACCAGCTTCATCCGATGCAGGCGGCGTTCATCAAGTACGACGCGTTCCAGTGCGGCTACTGCACGCCGGGCCAGCTCTGTTCGGCGGTGGCGCTGCTGGACGAGGCGCGGCGGGGGGACGTCAGTCATGTCACCGAGGACGTGACGGTGACGACTACGCGCCTCACCGACGAGCAGATTCGCGAGCGGATGAGCGGGAACATCTGCCGCTGCGGCGCTTATCCGGGGATCGTGGCCGCGATACAGGAAGTGCATTCGGGACGGCAGACGCAGCACACGTGGCGCTTTGTCGACGAAGAGCAGTTGGCGCGCGTGCGCAAGGAGGACGGCATTGAGACCGTTTAAGTACGTCCGCGCCCACAATCCGAACGGCGCCGCGCGCGCGGTCGGGGCCAATCCGCAGGCGAAGTTCCTCGCCGGCGGGACGAACATCCTCGACCTGATGAAAGAGGACGTCGAGCGTCCCAATGAGCTGGTGGACGTCACGCGGCTGACCTTGAAGGAGATCAAGCCCTTACGCGGCGGCGTCTCGATCGGCGCACTGGCGACGAATACCGAGACCGCCAACAATCCGCTGATCCGCAACAACTATCCGCTGCTGTCGCAGGCCATCGTCGCCGGCGCGTCCGCGCAGCTCCGCAACATGGCCACCAACGGCGGCAATCTCCTGCAGCGCACGCGCTGTCAGTATTTTTACGACACGGCCATGCCGTGCAATAAGCGCGAGCCCGGCACCGGCTGCGGCGCGCTGCAGGGGCTGAATCGCTATCACGCGATCTTCGGCTGGAGCGAGCACTGTATCGCCACGTATCCGGGCGACATGGCTACCGCGCTCTACGCATTGGAAGCCGTCGTGCGCGTGCGCGCGGCGAATGGACGCGAGCGGGCGATTCCGGTCCAGGAGTTCCATCGCCTCCCCGGCGATACGCCGCAGCGCGATACGAATCTGGAGCATGGGGAGTTGATCGTCGCCATCGAATTGCCAAAGTCGAATTTCGGCAGGAATTCGTATTACCTGAAGGTGCGCGAGCGCGCGTCTTATGCGTTCGCGCTGGTCTCTGTGGCCGCGGCTTTGGACCTGTCCGGCGGGACGATTCGTCAGGCGCGCGTGGTCCTCGGCAGTGTAGCCCACAAGCCGTGGCGCAGCGCGGAGGCCGAGGCGGCGCTCGCGGGACGTCCGGCTTCGGAAGCGAGCTTCCGCGCCGCGGCCGAGGCAGCGATGGCCGGCGCAAAGCCGCACGAGCACAATGCGTACAAGGTGGAGCTCGGAAGACGGGCCATCGTCCGCGCTCTCATGCGCGCCAGCGGGGTGTCGTCGTGAGCCGACGGGGAGCGGGACCGACGAGGTGCCTCCCGGTCGTCCCCTCTACCGTCCGCCCAGGAGGAGCCGCATGAGATACATCGGGAAAGAGATGAGCCGCGTCGATGGCGTGGCCAAAGTCACGGGCAAAGCCAAATACGCCGCTGAATTCCAGGTGCCGAACCTCGCCCATGGCTTCATTGTGCTCAGCACCGTCACCAAAGGCACGATTGCATCGATCGACACCGCCGAGGCCGAGCGCGCGCCAGGTGTTGTGCGCGTGTTTACGCATCGCAATACGCCGAGAATGGGACCGGGATCACACGAAGACGCGCCGCCGCGCGGGACGCAGCCCGAGGAAGACAAGTCATTCCGGCCGCTGCAGTCGGATCGCATTTACTTCAACCGACAGCCGGTCGCGCTCGTCGTCGCGGAGACGTTCGAGCAGGCGCGGCATGCGGCGCGCCTGGTCAGAGTCACATACAACGCCGAGAAACACGAGACCAATACCGAGGCCGTGCGCGAGCGGGCACGGGTCGCGGCGCGGACGCCGCCGCCGGTGCGGGGGAATCCCGACGAGGCGATGCGCAATGCGCCGGTGAAGATCGAAGCCGAATACCGGCATCCGATCGAGCACCACAATCCGATGGAGCCGCATGCCGCCATCGCCGTCTGGCAGGGCGACAAGCTGACGGTCTTCGACAAGACCCAGGAGGTCTACAACGTCCGCGCGCATCTGGCCAACCGCCTCGGCGTCCCGGAGGAGAACGTCACCGTCATCTCCCCGTTCGTCGGCGGCGCGTTCGGCTCGTCATTGCGGCCGAACTACTATCCTTCTCTTACAGCGATGGCCGCACGCGAGCTCAAGCGGCCGGTGAAGGTCGTCTACACGCGCACGCACATGTACACCGGCCACGGCTACCGGCCGTACACAATACAGAAGGTGGCCCTCGGCGCGGATCGCAATGGCAAGCTGGCCTCGATGATCCACGAGGTCGTGCACAACACCTCCTCGTTCGAAGACTTCAACGACGGCACGACCAACTTCACGCGGCAGGTGTACGCCTGCCCGAACCTGCACGCGCCATTGAAGATCACGAGCACCGACCTCAATACACCGACGTGGATGCGCGCGCCGGGCGCGGTCAGCGGGATGTTCGCGCTCGAATGCGCGATGGACGAGCTGGCGTACGCGCTGAAGATCGATCCTCTGGAGCTGCGGCTGATCAATTACGCCGAGCTCGATCCGGAGAGCGGCAAGCCGTGGTCGAGCAAGGCGCTGCGCGAGTGCTATCGCGTGGGCGCGGAGAAGTTCGGCTGGAAGGATCGCAAGTACGAGCCGCGGTCGATGCGCGACGGCCGCCTGCTGGTCGGCTGGGGCATGGCCACCGGCGTCTGGGGCGCGTTCCAGCGTCCCGCCAGCGCGCGCGTGACGCTGCGCGCGGACGGCACCGCGCACGTGACCAGCGCGACCAGCGACATCGGCCCCGGCACCTACACCGTGATGACCATGATCGCCGCCGAATACCTCGGCATCACGCCGGACAAAGTGACGTTCGAGCTCGGCGACACCCGCTTCCCCCGCGCGCCGTCGCAGGGCGGCTCGCAGACCACCTCGAGCGTCGGCTCGGCGGTAATGGGCGCATCACTCGCCGTCGGCGCGAGACTGCTGTCACTGGCGCGCAAGGATCTCAATTCACCATTGAGCGGCGCCATTGGAGCGGACGTGGAAATGCTCGACGGCCGCCTGCAACTCAAAGCGGACCCGTCGCGTTTCGTGGACATCGCCGAGGTCATGCGGCGCAATGGCGTGACGGAGGTCGATCAGACGTTCGAGTCCCGCCCCTCGCCGGAACGCAACAATTACGCGCTCCTCGCACACGGCGCGCAGTTCATTGAGGTGAAGGTCGATCCGGACATCGGTCAGATTCGCGTGACGCGCGCGATTGAAGTGTCGGCGTGCGGAAAGATCATCAATCCGAAGGCGTCGCACAGCCAGGAGATCGGCGGCATCGTCTGGGGCATCGGCATGGCCCTGCAGGAAGCGACGGAGATCGACCACCGCTTCGGCCGGATCATGAACCCGAACCTGCAGCACTATCACGTGCCGGTCAATGCCGATATCCATCAGATTCACACGGAGTTCATCGAGGAGGATGACCGGATCGTGAATCCACTGGGTGTCAAGGGGATGGGCGAGCTGGGGATGGTGGGGATCCCGGCGGCGATCGCGAATGCGGTGTTTCACGCGACGGGGAAAAGGGTGAGGGATCTGCCGATTACGCCGGACAAGCTGCTGTAACGAAATCTCCGACGCGGCGCTCGACCGGAACTGCACACGAGGCGAACCGAGTGACAGGGCGGCGGAGGCCGCCCCGTCACTCCGCGCCTGAATCAGTTCGTCACGTTGTAGGTGCAGTCGACCGCGTACACATCGCCAGCGGCCGCGGAAGTGATGTTGAAGCGGAAGCCGTCGACGGTCGGCGAGGACACGAAGACCTGCGAGGCATTGGCAACGAGGGGGCAACTGATCGAGATCTGCGCGACGGTCGGCGCCGTCGTGCGTTTGGTGCGGAAGTTCACGTTGTAGGCGCCGGAGCGCGAGGCCTGGTCGGCCCAGAAACGGAAGCCGGCGTAGCCGGTCTCCGTGACGATCGTCGACGGTTCGCCGAACGGATTCTGCGACGCCAGCACGTTGCCCACCTTCACCGCGCCGGTCGCTCCGGCGAAGCGGTTGAAGCCGAGGATCGTGCCCTGCGCCGTCGCGTCGACTTCGAGGCCGTATTTCGCGGCGGAGCGGTCGCTGGCGGTCGTGTTCTCGCTGATGCGCGTCGCGTTGGCCGAGCCGGTCACGACGAACGCGGAGTACGTGTTCGTTGCCAGATAGCTGCTCTCGCGCACGTGATTGGCCAGGACTTGCGTGTCGTTCGTGCCGTTGAGAATGAGGAACGAGCGCTGGACGATCTGGGAGTTGTTCCCGACGATCGTG
>DASVSV010000406.1:0-5920 GCA_036387915.1 Thermoanaerobaculia bacterium | reverse complement strand
GGCCGGGCAGGTGCGCTCGTTCTCGCAGGAGGGCGCGCAGTAGCCGTCCCCGCAGCGCTGGCAACTGGCGGCGGCGACGCGGTCCTTCTGGGCGTTGGCTTGGGGTTCGGCAGCGGTGGCGAGGGGAACGAAGAAGATGAGGAACAGCGAGGCGGAGAACAGCAGGCGGAGCGGTTGACGAGACGTCATGATTCCTCCTTTACACACTTCATGACTCTATCGCATTGCACGGCCGGACCGGTATGAGAGGGCGTCCCGGGTGTACGCTCCAGGCGTGAATCGCGCACGCTTTCTCCTCGCCTTCGCGCTTGCTGTCACCGTGTTCGTTGCAGCGCACTTTCTCGACTTCAAGGGAAGCGTGCCGAACTTCCAGCGCATCACCGGAGGAGCGGTTCTTCTCGACATGACACCTTCGTTCAGCGAAGACGCGATCTATGACCGACTCGGCGCTTATGGCGCTCTCGGCCGGGAGAACTATGCGTTCAGAAACATCACCGTCGATGTGTTGCTGCCTCTGGGCTTGCTCCCGTTTCTGGTGATGTTCATGAATCGGGCGCTGAGCCGGATTGGGACAGGCCGCGTGCTGCGCGTCGTTCTTCTTTCGATGCCCTTCGCATACGTGCTCCTCGATCTGGCGGAGAACGGTTCGGTGCTCGCACTGCTCGCGCGCTTCCCGGAACGCCTCCATGGCATCGCCGCTGTGCTTCCTTACCTCACCGTCACAAAACGCGTAGCATCGATGATTGCCCTCTTCGGACCACTCCTGATTCTGGGCTTCGTCATGGTCCGAAGCAGATTCCATCAGGTAGCCGTGGCGAAATGACGCCAGGCGCGGCCGACCGGCTCGCGACGCCGCAGCTTGGCGTCGCCTGGCGAGGCGGTGACGGGGTTTCGCTTTTCGCAACAGTCCTGGAGCGCAGCGGCAAGGGAACGGCCCCGGACCTGCCGCTCGTGCTTCTTCATGGCGGCGGTCCCGATCACCAGATGTTCCTGCCGCTGGCGCGCGAGCTCGCCGACCTGCATACCGTCGTGCTTCCCGACGTGCGCGGCTACGGCCGTTCCATCTGTCGCGATCCTGAGCGGCACACGTGGTCGCAATACGCCGATGATGTGATCGCATTGATGAACCACCTCGGCGTCCGACGCGCGATCGTCGGTGGTGCAGGGCTCGGATCGACCATCGCATTGCGGACCGCCGTCGCATACGCCGAGCGCATTCACGCCGTGATTCTGATCAGTGTCGAAGACATCGAAGACGACGAGAAGAAGAAAGCGGAGATCGCGTTCATGGACGCATTCGCCGATCGCGTCCGCAATGAAGGGATCGAAGCAGCGTGGGCACCGATCCTCGATGACCTCGCGCCGATCATCGGCACGCTCGTGCGCGAAGCGATTCCGCGCTCCGATCCGGGCAGCATCGCCGCGGCTGCGGCCATTGGGCGCGACCGGTCGTTTCGCAACATCGACGAGCTGGCAGGAATCACAGCACCGACTCTGATCATCCCCGGCATGGACGAGCGTCACCCGGCGCAGCTCGCGGAAGACCTCGCGCGCCTGCTGCCGCGAGGGCATCTAGCGCCGGTGAGACTCGCGGCCGCCGTGAAGACGGCGGACGACTTCGGGCGAGCATTCGCGCCAGCCGTTCGCGACTTCCTGCGCACGCTGTGACGCCACTTCATCTCCCTCAGCGCTCGTTGTGCGGATACGACGCTTGTGCTTTCGAGTACCAGCCGTCGCCGGCGGTGTTGTCCACGCTCGAGCCGTACGCGGCCCACGGCTGAAGGACGGCGGTGGGATTGATGATGCTGGTCTCCTGGTGCGCCGTCACCGAGATCGTCAGCGGCCCGAACGCGGCCGCGGGAACCGCGCGATGGGTCATCGACTGCGGCTCGACGACCACTTGTTCAGAGATCGTTTCTCCGGGGATCGGAATCGTGCTGCCGCTGGTCATGAAGCGCACCGTGAACGTGAGCCGTTTCGTCCCCATGTTCACGAGGCCGTAATTCGAGCGGAAACTCGCGTCCTGCCGGAGGCCGTAGATCAACCCTGGAATCGGTTGCAGGTCATCGAGACCCGGGAAGTACAGCGTGGACGCGTGTACCGACTGCGACACCGTACCCGAACGGCCCGGCACCGGTGTCCAGATGCGGGCAAAGGCGTCGATGCGGCCGGCGAGATCGGGAGTCCCGTCTTCGTTGACGGCGCGGAGAATGATCGCGCCGACACCGGACCGGTTGAGCGTATGCGTGACGAAGTCTTCATAGAATTCGACGGCGTGATGCGCCAGTGCCAGTCGCATCACCGGAGTGCCGCTGCCCGGCACATCGCGCGGCAGCCAGTAAACATCGATCCATGAGACTGCAGGGCCGGTAGAGGAGCCGGACCTTTGATTGGTGATCGTGAGATCCGTTTGGAACCGCGTGCCGTTCGCTCCAGCGACCGTGCCGGCCACGGGGATCATCACGGAGGGACGAGACGCTTCGCGATCGGCGGCAGCGAAAAGAGGAACCGTGGCGAGGATGAGCAGTGCGGACAACAGAGGGAACCGGGTCATGCCAGATGCTACGCACGCCCGCGCAGTCACGTCAAATAACAGCGATGCAGGACGACCACGAGCAGCAGCACCAGAAGGGCGAGGACACCGAAGACCTTCACCCATCGTGGCATGCCGGGGTACGGCGGGAGGTCGTTCATAGCGACAGTTTCTCACCGATAGAATGCGTGCCGTGAAAACCGGAAGCGTCGCTCTCCTCGTGTTGCTCGCTGTCGCCTGCGCTGAAGAGAAGAAGAGCAGCCCCGCGCAAGCGAAGCCGGAGACCGGCGCGTCGAAGACGGCTGCCGTGGTCCAAGCCCTCTCCTCGCCCGCGGGCGTGAATGCGGCCGAGCCGTTCGTCTTCACCACGCGCGACGGTGTGGGCCTGAGCTGGCTCGAGCCGGTACCGAACAGCAAGAACGTGGCGCTGCGTTTCGCGATGTACCGGAATGGACAGTGGAGCGAACCGCACACGGTCATCGAACGGGATGACCTGTTCGTGAATTGGGCCGACTTCCCGTCCATGGTCGAGGATGCGAAGGGAACGCTCTTCGCCCACTGGCTCCAGAAGAGCGGCAAAGGGACGTACTCGTACGACGTGCAGATGGCCGCCTCCACGGACGGCGGCACGACCTGGAGCAAACCATTCCTGCTCAATCGCGACGGCAAGGAAGCGGAGCACGGCTTCGTGACGCTCGCAGCACTGCCCGCAGGCGGCGTCGGCGCCACCTGGCTCGACGGCCGGAAGATGACCGGCGGCGGTCACGACGGACATGAAGCGGGCGGCGACATGGGCATTCGCTACGCCACGGTCAGCGCGGACGGCACCATCGCGGAGGACGTCGAGGTGGACGACCGCACGTGCGAATGCTGCACGACCGGTATGACCATGACGAGCTCCGGGCCTGTGATCGTCTATCGCGACCGTTCGCCCGATGAAGTGCGCGATATCGCGTACGTGACGAAGACGGCCAGCGGCTGGACGAAACCGGCGCGGGTGAACGCAGACGAATGGAAGATCAACGCCTGCCCCGTCAACGGCCCGCAGATCGACGCCATCGGCACACGTGTCGTGACGGCGTGGTTCACCGCCGCGCAGGAGAAGGGCCGCGCCTACGTCGCCTTCTCCGACGACGGCGGCGTGACCTTCGCGAAGCCGGTGCAGATCGACGACGGCAAGCCGATCGGCCGTCTGGACGTGATCCTGCTCGATGAGCAGACGGCGCTCGTGACCTGGCTCGAACAGACGGCGGCGGGCGGCGAGATCCGCGCGCGTCGCGTAACGCGCGACGGAAAGGTCGAGCCCGCGGTGAAGATCGCCGATTCGAGCACCGCGCGTGCGGCTGGGTTCGCTCGCTTGGCCCGGCACGAGCGGGACGTTTACTTCACCTGGACCGAGCAGAGCGAGAACAGCAAACGCGTCCATATCGCACGAGGCCGTTTCTGAACCGGGAACGGGACGTGCTGCGCGATTGTTCGGCAGTCTGAGTTGTACCTCGCAAACCACGCCATGAGACGCAAAGCCATCGCCGCCGCCTGGATCGCCGGAACGACCGTTCCGCTGCTCATGGCGACCGTATTTCTGGTCGGCTGCTGCGTCCTCCCGTTTCACCAGATCGCGCACAAACTGATGCCGATCTGCGAGATGGCCGCGAACGTCATCCGTGGCGATCACGCCGCGCACGACCACGAGCACGAGGCGACACCGCCCGCGCCGGCCCGCGAGAAGCAGGAGCCGGTGAAGCGGATCGCCACCGAAGTGCCGAACCTGTTCCGACTCGCGGCGGTCACGAGCGAACCCCGCGCGGTCACGCCGAGCGCGACGACCGGCTATCGCAGCTTCATCACCCTCGGCGCGGTTCGCTGCGACAGGGACGTCGGTCTGCACGTCCTCGTCGAAACCTTCCTCATCTGATCCCGCCTTCACGTGGCGCGCACTCGCGTCGTGGGCACTCGTGTGTCCGCTGATCGCTGCGACGCCGCGGCCCCCCTCCCAAAAAAGTAGCGGTTCCCCTGTAAGGAGTTTCGAGATGAAGCGTTATCCCGGCATGAACATCATGCGAGCAATGCTGCTCGTCGTCGCTCTCGTCATCGCGCTCGTCGCGGCGGCGTGCGGCGGAGAGAAGAGCGTCGCGTCGAAGAGCGCGGCTGCCTATCGCGAGGCGCAGGCGAAAGGGATCCCCGTTGCCGGAGGCCACGAGCACGGCGGCCACGCCGCGACGGAGACCACCGCCACCGCGGACCACAGCGCCCACGGCGCGACAGCCACCGGCGGAGCGATGGACCATTCGGCGCACGGCACCGGCGCGGACGCGCACGCCGGGATGAATCACGGCACGACTACGAGCGGTGCGATGGATCACAGCGCGCACGGAGGCGCGGTCGCAGCCGATCACGCCGCGATGGGCCACACCACAGGCGCGACGAATGCGCATGCGGGCCACGGCACGACCAGCGGTGCGACGGCGACCGATCACGCGGCGATGGGCCACGGCACCAGCGGCAGCGCGACCGCGCACGCCGGACACACGCCCACGACGAACGCGCACGCCGGACATGGCGCAACGGCGGCACCGGCCAATGCGCACGCGGGCCACACGGCCCCCACGACTGCGGCCGATCCGCACGCGCAGCACGGAACGCAACCGGCAACGGCGCAGATGGATCACAGCCAGCACGGTGCGATGCAGACGCCCGCGGCGGCCGGCGCGAACGCGCACGCGCAGCACGGAGTCGCCGGCACCTCGGCGGCCGCAGTCGCACCGCCGCCGCGATCCAACGCCGAGATGCAGCGCATGCAACCCGCGGCAACGCTCCGCCGCGACGCGTTCGACGCGCCCGCGTCAGTCTCCGTTTCCGAAGCCGCGAAGGCATCGCAGGGCGGCGGCCACGAAGGTCACGGAACGCGCGGCATCACCGCGGGTGAAGACCACGAGAACCCGCCCACGCCGATGCCAGCGACGCGCGACGGGAGCAACCGTGCGCCCGCGGCCGACCACAGCCAGCACGGCGCGACGGCAACCGCGCCCGCGGCCGTCTACGCCTGCCCCATGCACCCCGAAGTGACGAGCGACAAGCCGGGCACCTGTCCGAAGTGCGGGATGACGCTCGTGAAGAAGAAATAGCCAGGAAGAACGGATGACGAGGACGAACCGATGAAGTACACGACCACAACACTCCTCGGACTCGCCGCGGTCCTGCTCACCTCCTGTGTGAGCGTGCCGCGCGATGCCGGAACGAACGACGTGCAGCAGGCGGTCGCGCAGCGCGGCGGTCTCGCCGTCGAATGGAGCGCGCAACCCGCGATGGCCGACCATGAGCGCGTCGCGGCCATGCTCCAGGATGAGCTCACGGCCGACGAGGCAGTAGCGATCGCGATGGTCAACA
>DASVSV010000405.1:0-2442 GCA_036387915.1 Thermoanaerobaculia bacterium | reverse complement strand
GAGCTAACGAGCGAAGTCGCAGCTTGGGAAGCTCCACGCAACGAAGAACAAGTTCATGTGCAGTGGAGCATGACCCTCGATCAGGCACGCACCAAACTCCACAAGGTCTACCCAAAGCTACAAAGCTGATGGTGCACTAGGAGCCTGTGCGCCTGTGAGACTGCCTCACCCCCGCCCGGCCGTCACGCCCTCGATCACGGCGCGCAGCACCTCGTCCGGCGCGCCGAGTTGCTTCGCGCGGTCCTTGCGCCAGCTCCACTCGATCTGGCCGTTGGCGAGACTCTTCGCGCCGACGGCGATGCGGAGGGGGAAGCCGATCAGGTCGGCGTCCTTGAACTTCACACCCGGCCGTTCGTCGCGATCGTCGAGCAAAGCATCGACTCCGGCGGCGAGGAGTTTCTCGTAAACCTCGGTCGCGGCCTGATGGACGTTCTCTTCCTTGCCGATCACGGTCACCAGCACTTCGAACGGTGCGATGGGCATCGGCCAGATGATGCCGTCGGCGTCGTGGCTCTGTTCGATTGCGGAAGCAACCGTGCGGCCGATGCCGAGGCCGTAGCAGCCCATGATCATCGGGACGCGCTTGCCGCTTTCGTCGAGAAACTCGCAGTGCATCGACTCGGAGTACTTCGTGCCGAGCTTGAAGATGTGGCCGACCTCGATGCCGCGATGGACGTCCAGCGCGGTGCCGCAGCGCACGCAGGGGTCGCCGGCAATGGCTGTCGTGAAGTCGCCGTACTCCGGCTCCGGAAAATCGCGGCCGGGGACGGCGTAATCGAGATGGTGATCGCGCTTGTTCGCGCCGACGATCCAGCGCCTGCGGCCTTTCAGCGAGAAATCGGCGAGCACGCGCGCGCACTTTGTACCGACGGGACCGCAGTAGCCGACCACGCCGCCGGTGGCTTCTTCGAAGCGGTTCTCGGCGATGAGCTCCATGGACGTCGCGCCTAGATGGTTCTTGATCTTGATCTCGTTGCCTTCGCGGTCGCCGCGGACGAGCACCATCACCGGACCGAGGTCCGTGTCGAAGACGAGCGTCTTCACGAGCTGCGACGTCGGCTTGTCGAGGAAGCGGCCGACGTCGTCGATCGACTGCGTTCCCGGCGTGTGTAATTCGGCAATGGCCTCGGACGGAGCGGGCTCGACTTCGTCGTCGAAGAACTTCGAGGTCGCCTTCTCCACGTTCGCGCCGTAGCGGCAGTTCGGGCAGCTCACCACCGCGTCCTCGCCCGACTGCGCGAGCACCATGAACTCGTGCGACGCGGAGCCGCCGATGTTGCCGGTATCGGCTTCGACCGGTACGTGGTCTAACGCACAACGATGAAAGATCCGCGTGTACGCGTCGCGCATTGCGTCGTAGGTCTCGTCGAGCGACTCCCGGGTCGCGTGGAACGAGTACGCGTCCTTCATGATGAATTCGCGGCCGCGCATGAGGCCGAAGCGCGGGCGCACCTCGTCGCGGAACTTCGTCTGGATCTGGTAGAGGCTGACCGGGAGCTGGCGGTACGAGTTGACCGCGTCGCGCACCGTGTCGGTGATCACTTCCTCGTGCGTCGGGCCGAAGATGAAATCGCGGTCGTGGCGGTCCTTGATCCGGAGCAGCTCTTTTCCGTACTTCTGCCAGCGGCCGGATTCCATCCAGAGCTCGGCCGGCTGGATGGCGGGCATGAGCAGCTCGGTCGAGCCGGCGCGGGTCATCTCCTCGCGGACGATGGTCTCGAGCTTCTGGATCGAGCGCAGGCCGAGCGGCAGGTAGGTGTAGATGCCGGCCGCGACCTTGCGGATCATGCCGGCGCGCATCATCAGTTTCTGCGAGATGACGTCCGCGTCGGCGGGTACTTCACGAAGCGTTTGAATGAAATATCGAGACCAGCGCATGAGGCGCGGGATTGTAACGGAACGACGGGCTGAACCCCGCCCCACATTGTGTTACTACTGGTGAAACGATGAAGGACGACAACCTCCTCGTCTTCGAGCGCCCGCCGGTGTCGCGCATCATTTCGTGCGCGGCCGCGTTCGGCTCCGCGGCCATTTTCTTCATGTACCTGGCCGAGCACCCGACCGACTACAAGCTCCTGCCGATGTCCGGACTGGTGCTGCTCTTCCTCGGCACCCTCGTCGCGATGATCCTGCAATACGGCGATCACATCTACTTCAGCGACTTCGGCGTGAAGTACGAGAACCGCCTGCTGAAACTGTTCGGCAAGGGCGGCCACTGGATGCGCTGGGAAGACATCGTGGAAGTGCGCGAGGTGAAGCAGAAGATCCTCATCCTGCTGTCGCGCGACGGTCAGCGGATGCTGGTCGACGCGATTCTTGGCTATGCGATTGCACGAGCCGAGATCCTGAGGCGAGCTCCGCAGGCGATCAAATCGGGCACGCTCGCCCAGGAGTAGAGCGCAGCGCGCAGGTCGCAGCGCGCAGGAGCCAGTCGAGCCTTTC
>DASVSV010000404.1:0-2274 GCA_036387915.1 Thermoanaerobaculia bacterium | reverse complement strand
AGGCGACTCAGGGTTGTTCAGAGACGGCGGGAGGCACACGCCCGGAGACAAACCATCGGTCATCAGTGAAAAGACCTTGACACACGCCTAAAGGGAGCGCTGATTGAGCCCAGTCGTGTCGTCGCGCAAACACGTGTTTCGTAGACAGGCGTGCGGTCAGGCTGGGCCAGGAAGCGCTGCCGGTCGTACCGGCCCGCCGGAGGCCCCTCGTCGTTCCTGTTCGGCGATCAGTACTGCACGCCCAGCTCGGTGTAAATCGCCTTCGGATCGAACACCTTCCCATCCTTGACGACGCGAACCACGCGTCTGATGTCGCTGATGTTTCGGGTCGGGTCGCCGTCGACGATGATGAAGTCGGCGAGCTTGCCCGGTTCGATGGTGCCGAGGTCGGCGTCGCGTTTGAGCACCTGCGCGGGGACGAGAGTGGCGATGCGGAGGACGTCGGCGGGAGGGATGCCGGCCTGCGCGTAGAGCTCGAGCTCGCGATGGAGTGAGAACCCGGCCAGGTTGTCGGTGCCGGCGACGATGGTCACGCCGGCGCGATGCAGTGTGCCGACGAGGTCGACCATCTTCGCGAACGACGCGCGGTACGTCGCGTCCATCCCTTCGGGGACGGGCAGGCCGCCGGTGAGGAAATAGCGGCGCACCTGCGGCGGGAAGCGGTCCGCAATCATGGCGAAGCTCGGGGAGAGCGTGCCGGCGCGCGAGGTGAACATGCCTTCGAACACCGTCACGGTCGGGTCGACGACGATGTTGCGCGCCTTCAGCTTGTCGATGAACGCACGCACTTCCAGCGACTGCAGGTCGAGACCGGCGGCGCGTTTGGCGGGCTCGGTGAAGCGGGCCGGCGTGCGCGTGTCCGTCACGTCGGGCATGAAGTTCAGCAGCAGCATATTGACGTGCTGGATCTCGTCGTAGCCGGCGTCGATGGCATCGTCGGCGCGCATGCCCGCGGGGATGTGGCCGCTCACGCGCAGGCCCTTCTCGTGCGCGTACTTTGTGAGGAACGGCACCAGCTCCGGCTTGATGGAGCTGTAGATCTTCAGGCCCTCGTATTTTTTAGACGCCAGGAAGTCGATGGCTTTGCGTCCTTCCTGTTCGTTGTCGACGAGGAGGTTCGTCGGACCTTTGAACGGACCCGGTCCGTCGATGAGGCCCGCCAGCACGAGGCGCGGGCCGATGGCGTCGCCGGCGTCGAATTTCTCTTTCAGCGCCAGGATGGTGTCGGCGTCGTTGCCGAGGTCGCGGGCGGAGGTGATGCCGGCGGCGATGTTCAGGAGGCCGTCGACGTCACCCATGTGCGTGTGCATGTCCCAGAGGCCGGGGAGGAGCACGCCCCCTTTCGCGTCGATGAATTCCGCGGCGCTGTACGGCGAGTCCTGGCCGATGGACTCGATGCGGTTGCCTTTGGTGATGACGGTGGTCGGCGCGGAGAGCGTGCCGCTGCGCGGGTCGAACACGCGCGCGTTGACGACGATCACGCGCACCGGCGCGACGGTGAGCTTCTTCGCCAGCACGGCGGAGCGCTGCTGCGCGCGCGCGTCCTGCTGGTCGATGAGCTGCTTCGTGTCGGCCTCGAAGCCTTCGCGGATGGTGGAGGACCACGAAGAGACGTTGCCGAACAGATTGAGGTCGTCGTCGAGCCAGATCTCGTACGGCGTGAAGCCGAGGCCGGAGAGCTCGTACGCAGTGACGTGCGTGCCGCGGACCGTGGCCTCGCCGACTTTGCGGATGGATGCTTCTCCGCCCGGATGGAGCGCCAGACGTCCGCCCGCGCGGAGGATGGCCCGCGCCATGATCGCCGACTCCTCGGGCGGTCCGTACATGCTCGAATAGAACGGGCCGGCCTTGCCTTCGCCGGTTTCGGCGGTGTTCTTCCACGAGGCGCTGCCGCCGGTCGTGGAGAAGCGCTCCTCGACGGCCGTCTTGAGGTAGTCGTTGCCGGTGGTGACCATCGACAGCGGCACGCCGCGCTCGTCGAGGCGAATGACGCTGTGCGTCTTCGGCCCGCGCCCGCGGTCGTTGAATTCAAAGTCGACGGTGATCTCGTCGCCGCGCGTGGTGACGACCTGCGAGCCGGCGGGGTTGGTGCTCATTAGGACGGTGTACCGGAGCGTCTTCGCGTCGTTGCGCGCCGGTTGCGTGGCGCAGGCGGCGAGGAGGAGCAGGACGATCGCCATCCACCCGCCCACCGCGGGGACGACGGGAGACCTCCGGCGGGCCGGTGCGACCGGCAGCGCGGGGGGGCCGGGCCTGACCGCACGGCTGTCCACG
>DASVSV010000403.1:0-8575 GCA_036387915.1 Thermoanaerobaculia bacterium | reverse complement strand
CGCCCTCCCACGTGGGGGGGGGGCGGGCTGAAGCCACGCCCTACGTTTTCGACGTTGCGGAGCCGGGGGCGAGTGCCGCGCGAAGTTGAGCCCACCGCTCCTCAAAGTCTCCGCTGACGATCTCCCACTGCGTCTCGAATTCGTCGAGGGCGGCGCGAAAGGCGTCGAAGAGGTCTTCGCGGGCGTCGCCGCCGGCGTCGCGGACGGGATCCGGCTTCCAGGCGATGTCGGTGTCGAGGAGGAGATAGCGGTCGGCGCGGCGTCGGCGCGCTTCCTCTTCGATCCAGGCGGGACAGGCGCCGTAGTAGTGGCGGGCGTAGACGACGGTCGAGATCAGGTCGGTGTCGACGATGAGCAGGTCGCCCGCGGCGCGCTCGAGGCTGGCGATCTCACCGCGTGCGATCGGCTCGACGTCCGCGGCGGTCAGCTCGCGGTCGAGACCCTCGGCGTATTCGCGCGCGTATTCGCGAACCCACGTCGCGCCGAGCTCGCGCTCCGCGCGTTGCGCGAGCTGGCTCTTGCCCGTCGACTCCGGGCCGGTCAGGCAGATGCGACGAGGCTTCGGCGCCATTGCACGTATCCGACGATCGCCAGAATCCAGAGGCCGACGTAGAGCACCGCCGTGATCCAGAGCTCGCGCGTGACGTAGAGCGGGACGGAGACGGTGTTGACCACCACCCAGAGGAGCCAGTTCTCCAGCCACTTGCGCGCGGTCATCCACTGCGCCACGAGGCTCCAGACCATCAGCGAAGAGTCGACGTACGGCGACGGGTTGTCGGTGAAGCGCAACTGCAGCGCGATCACGATCGCCGAGCCGGCGAGTCCCGAAGCGACGCCGACGATCCACGCCCACCGCGGCGTGCGTGTCACCGGCAGTTCCGTGCGCTCCGTGCCGCCGTGCAGCCATTCGTACCAGCCGTAGAGCATCAGCACGAGGCAGATCAGCTGCAGCAGCGACTCGGCGTACAGTTTGGCGCCGAAGAAGAGCCACGTGTACATCACCAGCGCGACGACGCCGGTCGGGTAGTACCAGATGTTTTCTCTCGTGGCCAGCCAGATGCTGAACGCGGTCACGACCGCGGCCACGAGCTCGAACCAGTTCGCCAGAAGCCAGGTCAAAATGTGAAATCCACCAGCACCACCGCGTTACGCGTGGCCTGCGGATAGTAGTACGCGGTCCCGCTGAGCTGCTCCTCCGCGAAGTAGAGATAGCTGTAGCCACTGGGGCGGATGCGTTCGTTGTCGAGCAGGTTGTTGACCTGCAGCGACACGCGCGCCCACGGCGTCACGGCGTACGAGGCATTCGCGTCGAGGACGAAGTACGACGGCGCGTCGGTGTCGGGATTGTTGGTGTTGTCGAGATACGAGCGGCCCACCCACCGTCCGACCGAGCCGATGCTGAAGCGCGCGTTCGGCGTGTAGTCGACGGCCTGGTTGACCATGACGGACGGCGAGAGCAGCGGCTCGACGTCGCGGTAGTGCTGTGCGCGCGAGCCGGTCCAGTTGCCGTCGGCGTCGTAGACGTCGATGAACTGCGTCCAGTCGCGGATACGGTTGCGGCTCAGGTTCGCGTTCGTCTTCAGGCGCACGCTCGGCGTGGCCTGCCACGCGGCGTCGAGCTCGATGCCGCGGCGGTAGCTGCGGTCGACGTTCCTGCGCAGCGTGAGGCCGATCTCCGACTGCTCGCCGGTGGAGGCGATCTCGTTGCGGAACTCCATCGCATAGACATTCGCGGTGAGGTCGACGTTCGCGACGCGGAACGTCCACCCGGCCTCGAGGTCGAGCACGCGCTCCGGCTTCACCGCACCGAGGTCGAGGGAAACGGGCGGATTGTCTTCGCCGAGAAACATGTCGTTGCGCGTCGGCTCGCGCGTGGTCATGCCGGCGGAGACGTAGACGGACGAACGCTGCGACAGCGTGTAGCGCGCGCCGAACTTCGGGTTGAAAAACGTCCAGTCTTTGCCGTCGATGTCGACGTCGCCGTGATAATCGAAGCGCGCGTGGCGCACCTGCGCGTCGCCGTAGAGCAGCCACGCGCCAGTCGTGTACGAGAGCTTGGCGAACGCGTTGGCCTCCCCTTTCACGCCGTAGTTCGCGTAATCGCGCGTTTCGCGGGCGAGGTTGTCGCGGGTGTGGTCGCGCTTGAAGCGGTTCGCATGCACGCCGGTGTTGAGCGTGAGCGCGCCGGACGTGCGCGAATAGGTGACGATGCCGCCGAGGAGCATGCCGTCGAGGCCGTACTCGCGGAGCTCGTTCTCGCCCGAGAAGAGGCGGAACCAGCCGTAGCCGCGCTGGTAGTAGGCCGACGCGGTCATGTCGCTGTTGGTCGACAGCGGCCGGATGTACTGGAGCTGCGCCAGGTCATACCCGAACTCGTCCCGCTCCTCGGGGCGCAGAGGGTTGTTGCGCGGATCGACGTCGAGCGTGGCTTCGTCGGTCGCGTAATACGACGACTGCATCCGCTCCTTGCCCGAGAACCCGGTCAGCTTGAGCATGGCGTTGCCGAGGGTCTTCGAGCCGCTGAAGAAAACGTTGCGCTGGCGGGTGCCGGAGTTGTCGCGGAAGCCTTCGTTCTCGAGCAGCGACAGGCGCGTGTAGAAGGCCATGCCGCCGGGCAGCGCGCCGGAGTGGAATCCCACCGAGGCCTGCTGGTTGCCGAACGAGCCGCCGCCGAAGGTCGCGTCGACGCGCTGCTCCTGCGACAGGTCAATGCTCTGCATGTTCACCGAGCCGCCGAAAGATGGGGTCCCAACGGTCGACGTGCCGACGCCGCGCTGGATCTGGATGCTTTCCAGCGAGCGCGCGAGGTCGGGAAAGTCGGCGAAGAACGTCCCCATGTCTTCGGAGTCGGCCAGCGGCACGCCGTCGAGGGTGAAGTTGATGCGTGTGGGGCTGACGCCGCGCAAAGTGATGTACGAGTAGCCGGAGCCGCCGGCGCCCGACTCGGAGAACGCGTTCACCGACGGCGCGTCGCGCAGCAGCAGCGGGACGTCCTGCCCGTAATACTGCTGCTCGATCTCCTCGCGTGCGACGTCGGTCTTGGTCACCGGCGTCGCCGCCTCGGCCCGGATCGCGGAGACGACCATCGTCTCGCTGAACGCGGGATCGAGCACGACCTCGAGCTTCTCCCCCGCCTCGACGCGCTGCGTCTCGGTCTCGAATCCGGGATGGGTCACGCGAACGTCATACGTCCCCTCCCGCAACTCCAGCGCAAACGCACCTCGGCTGTCGGTGGTGACACTGCGGACATTGGCAACGGAGACGGTGACGCCGGACAACGGCTGCCCGGCAGGATCGGTCACGGTGCCGCTCAAAGTGGCGGCCAGCAATACAAGAAGAGTGTTCATCTGCCTTCCCTACGCCGGTGCGAACCGGATCAGGTTCCGCGGGTTTGATCTCAGGCCGGTAAAGGCCACCCCGAGGCGAGGGGGGAGTTTAGCAGGAGTCGGGAAAACGCCTCAAGGCGCGATGGTACGATTTGGAAACGCTGTCTGGCGTGGAGAACGCGTGTTCACGATCGCCATCCTCAAGGACGAAGACCCGCTGCTCACGCTCGAACGCGAGCGGATTGTTGAATGGGCCCCGGCAAATGGCTGGCAATACATCGAGTACGCCGATGCCGTTGATCTGCTCGCCCGGCTGACCGACCTGAACGCCGAGTCGATCCGCGAGGTGGAGATCGTTGCTCATGGCAACCCCGCAGAGTGTGACGACATTCGCCTCGAAAGCGTCCGCACGTTGGGCGAGTCACTGCGCCGGGTGAATGGCTTCTCACGCGCGACCGTCGTCTACCTGTCAGGATGCAATACAGGACTGCAGTTCGGCGGCGACTGTGTCGCACGGTTCCTGGCAGAATCGGCGCAAGCGACGGTCTGTGGTGCGCGCGGTTACCTGGCCGGCACGCATGCCGAGCGGAATGAGCGCTGTGTAGCGTCATTCTCACACGCGGGGATCATGTATGAGGCGTACGATGACGCGATCGATGCCAGCGGCGACGACGTGTGGCGGCGCTTCGGCCCACCGCTCAAAGCTGCCAACGGAGATGACATGGAGATCAAGATTTCGACGTCGGGCTTTCGGCCGGTGAATCTGACCGGCGAGAAGGCAGCTCAATTGCGCAACGCGGTCGAAGAAGCCATTCAGCAGCCTGCAGCAGAGCCGGCGCCGTTCCGGATCGCACCCGACCTGCGTTTCGCCATTCGTCTGTCCGATGGGGAGCACATTTTCGAGTTGCTGGCCGGCGGCACGGTCTTACGCGATCCGGTAACTCGGCGCGTGTGGCAGCTTCGCGGCGGCCGCGCTCTGCTCGAGAGCCTCTGGCCCTTCCGCAACGGCGCGATGCCGGCAGCGTGACCTGTCCGCACTTTCGTATTTCGGGATACTCCCCCACCCTTCCGAAGCGGCAGCTCACCGCTGCCGCACTCCTGAACCGAGTGGCAGAGCCCTACTCGTTGTTCGCTCTGATGATGCGAAGCTCGCCCGGTGCCATTTCTTTCAGCGCGAGAGCCGCCTGCGGGAGCAAGGGGCCGATGTGCTCCATTCGATTGGACGGCGCTTCGAACACGATGATTCGGAGTTTGGAAGCGGAGAGGTTCTGCTGGAATCGCAGGCTTTGATCGGCTGTCAGGAATGCGTCGAATCCCGCGGCCTCGGCGAGCCGCAGCAGTGCGCCGTTTTTCGTTTTCGACCAGCCTTGCTGCGGAACCGTCAACAGCTCGAAGCCCGGCATCTGTCGCCGGACACGCTTCGGCAGGGACTCGTCAATGAGAACCAGCAAGCGTGACCAGCGCCTCTTGCGCAAGCTCCAGCGCGGCGACCGCCTGCTCGCGCGTTACCGAAGGAAAGTCGTCGAGGAACTCCTCGAGCGAGTCGCCGGCTTCCAGATAGTCGATCAGGTTCTTGAGCGGTACGCGCGTGCCGGCGAACACCACGGCTCCGCCCTGAACGTCAGGATCCGAAGTGATGACTTGATCGACGGTCATGGCGTGATTTTAACCGCGGCCTACTTCAGCGCCAGCCGCACCGTGGCTCCCGGCGTCACGCCGTCCTGCATGGCGGTGGGGTCGTTGGGGGTTTTGGTCATGGGGTTGCCGTCGGCGTCGAGGCGGGCTTCGAGGCGGAAGTTGGCGGGGAAGGGCTGGCCCATCATCGAGTCGGCCTGGCCAAGGGTGAAGGTGACGGGGAACTGGGCCACCTGGAGGCGTTTGACGGCGACGGGCGGTCCGCCCATGGCATTGCGGGCCATGACGAAGAGGACGCCGTTCTTGCCGTGCGCGGCGGGGTCGAGGTCGAGGGTGACGGTGACAGAGGGGCCGGCCGCCGTGGCGGGTGCGGGCGCCATGCCGGACGGGGCGGCGGGAGCGGCGCCGTCGATGGGCGGGTGGCCGGCGGGGAGCTCGCCGCCGTCGGCCTGTTGCGGGGCGCCGCCGGGTTGCGCGGCCTGCTGCTGCATCTGGCGGAAGACGTCCTCGAGCTGCGCCTTGTCCCCCGGCGACTGTTTCGCGGCCTCGGCGATCATGGCCTCGGCTTCCGACTTCTTGTCCTGCTGCATGTAAAGCCACGCCAGCGCGACCCACGCGTCGAGGTTCTTCGGATCGCTTTTCGAGGCCTGATGGAGCATCTGCTCCGCGGCCGTCGTGTCGCCCATGTTCATGCGGACGAAGGCCTGGTAGGTCAACGCGCGGCTGTCCTGCGGCGCCTTGGCCAAGACGAACTTCGTCTGCTCGAAGACGTTCATCAACTGATCGGCATCGAGGTAGGCGCGGGCGAGGTCATTGCGGAGCTGCAGGTTCTCGGGATCGCTCTTCACCGCGGCTTCGAGTTGCAGGAGCGCGGGGTTGGCCTGCTGCTGTGCCGCGGCGGCACCCTGTTGCTGCTGCGTCGGGAGGTTGCCGGTGAGCATGTCCCCTTCCTGACGCGGCTGCGCGACCTGCATCACGAAGTACATGAGTCCCGCGAGCGCGGCGAACGAGCCGGCGCCCCAGAGGAAGCCTTTGGTGGTGGGGCTCATCGCCAGCGAGGCGGCGGTCGGAGTGACCGGTGCGCTCGTCACGACCGGTGACTCATCGAGCTCGCGCAGCACGGCGGCGGTTTCCTTCTCGAGGCGCACGCGCTCGTCGGCGCTCGCGGTCTCGTCGAGATCGCGCAGGCGCTGGATGAGCGCGTCGCGTTTCGCTTCCAGGTCTTTGCGCGCGAGCGTGGCGTCGTCGCCGATGACGCGGGTCTTGCGCTTGTTGAAGAAGAAGACGAAGAGGGCGCCGAGGGCGAGGCCGGCGACGAGGATGGCCAGCGCGCTGGTCCAGTCGGTGGTCGGTGCGTTCATGGTTTTTCTCCGCCGACCATGTCACGCACGCGCGCCAGGTAGGGGTCCTCCGTAGTTACTGGTTCCTCGTTGCTGGTTGCCGGGGCTTTTTCGAGTTTCTTCAGCTTCACGTAAACGACGGCGAGGCCGAGGACGAGCGCGAGGACGGGGAGCAGCCAGACGATCGGCGACTTCGGCCGGAGCAGCACGAACTGTCCATACGACAGCTCGAAGTACTTCAGGATCTGCTCCTCGGTGTAGCCGCGCGCGAGCAGCTCGCGCACCTGCCCCTTCATGTTGACCGCCATCTCGGCGGGCGAATCGGAGACGGCCATGCCCTGACAGACCGGGCAGCGCAGCAGGTGTCCGACTTCGTTCGTGCGCGTTTCCAGCACGGCGCCGGTGATGGGCGTGCCCTGCGGCGCGCCGACGAACTGCGCGGCGTCCGGCACTTTCAACTGGAACAGCAGCAGCAGGACGGCCAGCGTCATTGCGGCAGCACCTTCTGCAGGTTCGCGCGAAGGATGTCGGGCGTCATCGGGCCGTTGTGTTTCGCGACGATCACGCCCTGCGCGTCGATGAAGTACGTCTCCGGCACGCCGCCCACGCCGTACGCGATGGCCGTCTTGCCGGCGTCGTCGACGACGGTCGGATAACCGGAGCCGCGCTGCTGCAGGAAGCTGAGGATCTTGTCTTCCTTGTCCTGAAAGACGACGCCGAGGAAGTTGACGTTGGACGCGTACATGCGCGCGTTGGCGACGAGCACGGGATGCTCTTCCCAGCAGGGGCCGCACCACGTCGCCCAGAAATTCACGACCAGCGGCTTGCCGCGGTACTGGGTGATGTCGACGGTGCGCTGGGTGCCGACCTCGCGCAGCGCGAACACGGGCGCCGGCTTGCCGACCAGCGGCGAGCGGATCTCCGCGGGGTTCTTGCCGAGCCCCATGAAGAGGACGGCGACGAGCGTCGCGGCGCCCACGATGCCGATGACGAGGACGGTGCGGTTCATGCGGTCTCCGTTGCGCCTTCCGGAACCGAATCTTTCGCGGTGTTGACGACCACGCGGCGGCTCGGAATCAATCCGAACAGCGCGCCGAGGGCCATGGCGATGACGGCCAGCCAGATCCACATCACCATCGGCAGGATGAAGACGGAGATGCTGGCCGTCTCCGCGGCGGCGTCGACGTTGCTGAGGGCGATGTAGAAATCGCGCGCGGCGGTGGAGTGCACGTCGGGCGTGCCGATCGGCTCGCGCATCATCTGATACTGGTTCATGCGCGGCGTGAGCGTCGTCAGCGGCTTGCCGTCCTTGACGACGTTGAAGGTGCCGATGGTGGAGAGGCGATGCGGCTCGGTGCGCTGCTCGACGCCGACGAAGGTGATGGCGTAGCCGGCGGCCTGCAGCGTCTGTCCTTTGACGAAGTGCAGCTCGAGTTGCGTGCGCATGGAGCTGCTGACGGCGATGGCGATGATGACCAGCACCACCGCCGCGTGCACGATGTACGAGCCGAAGCGGCGGCGTCCGCGGCGCAACTGTCCGTCGATGAGCGCCGAGCCGAGCGACTCGCCGTTGCGCATCCGCTGCAGCATCGGCAGGAACATCTGCGACAGCGTGACCTGCGCCGCGTAGCCGCCGAAGGCGAGCGTGATCAGCGTCCACGGAGAGCGCACGCCGAGCGCGTAGCCGATCAGCGTCAGCACCACCGCGCCGATGATCGGCGGGATGAGCGCTTTCTTGACCTGCTCGCGCGTCGCCCGTCCCCACGGCAGCGCGGGACCGACGCCGAGGAGGAAGAGCAGCAGCGCGCCGAGCGGCACGGTCATCGAGTCAAAGTACGGACGCCCGACCGACATCTGCTTGCCCTTCATCGCCTCGACGATGAGCGGGAAGACGGTGCCGATCAGCACCGTGAACGTCAGCAGCACGAAGGCGAGGTTGTTGAGGAGGAACATCGCCTCGCGGCTGGCCGCCCCTTCGATGCGCCCTTCGGGCTCGAGCTTGTCGATGCGGAACGCGAGCAGTCCGATGACGAACAGCAGCGACACGGCCAGGAAACCGAGGATGGTCGGGCCGATCGCGCTCTGCGTGAACGAGTGCACGGAGTTGAACACGCCGGAGCGGGTCATGAAGGTGCCGAGGATGACCAGGAGGAAGGTCGCCTGGATGAGCGTGATCGTCCATCCTTTGAGCACGCCGCGGCGCTCCACGACCATGATCGAGTGCAGCGCCGCCGTCGCGGTCAGCCACGGCAGCAGCGACGCGTTCTCGACCGG
>DASVSV010000402.1:0-7163 GCA_036387915.1 Thermoanaerobaculia bacterium | reverse complement strand
CCCTGGCCCCTCGACTCACGCTCGGGGTGACAGCGTTGTGCTCCGTCTAGTTCGGCGCCGGCCCCGTGTACTTTGCGCGCGGCCGGATCATCGCACCCTGCGTGTACTGCTCGATGGCGTGTGCGATCCAGCCGATGGTGCGGCCGATGGCGAACAGGGCCAGCGCGGAGCCGCGCGGTAATCCGAGGACGCGCGCCAGCGCCACGAGGCCGAAGTCGAGCGTCGGCTTCTCGCCGAGGACGTCCTCGCCGGCGGCGGCGAGATTGCGGGCGAAGGTCAGCTCCTTCGACTTCGGCAGCATGTCCAGGAGCAGCGTGGCGCGCGGGTCGCCGCTGGGGTAGAGCTGGTGGCCGAAGCCGTCGATGGTCGCGCCGCGGCGGAGGCACGCGCCCAGCGCCTTGCGTGGATCGCGCACGCGGCGGATCTCGTCGAACAGCGCCTCCACGCGTTCCGTCGCCCCGCCGTGCTTCGCCCCTTCGAGCGCCGCCAGGCCGGCCACCACGACCGCGTACGGATTCGACCCCGCCGACGCGACGCAGCGCGCGGTGAAGGCGGAGACATTCAATTCGTGATCGGCGCAAAGGATCAGCGCGGCGCGGATCAGCGCCGGCGCGTTCTTGACGTTCGGCGCCCAGGCCAGCGCCAGCGTCTCTTCCACCGTCGACTCCAGCTCGCTCGACTCCGCCGCCACGCTGGTCAACAGGTTGACGATCCGCCAGCCGGTCTGCGCGACGGCGCGCGGACGGAGATCGAACGCCAGCGGATCGCGCGCAGCGACGAGCGGCAGCACGGACTGCGCGCGATTGATGATCGGCAGGTCGGGCGCGCTCGTGCCGCCGACGACGTGCAGCGGCGTGTCGAAGATGTCGGCCTCGAACGAGCCGGTCCAGATCAGCGCCGCCACGTCCTCCAGCGACCGCGTGCGCGCCAGCTCCGCCGCGTCGTGGCCGCGATAGTAGAGCTTCCCGCCGGCGATCAGCGTGATGGCCGATTCGAGGATCGGCACACCCCATCGGAGCGCGTGCTGCGCCGCCTTCTCCGGGTTCTTCCGCTCCTCGGCACGCACGCGCAGCCGCTCGACGTCCTCACGGGCATAGCGGCGCTCGCGCGAGCTGCCCGGCACCGGCTCCGAACGGACGAAGCCGCGGCTGACGTAGGCGTAGAGGGTGGCGCGGCTGACGCCGAGGAGGCGGGTGGCGCCTTTCGCGTCGAGCCATTCGGTCTTACGAGGCATCTCGTGTTGATTCTACAATCAATATTGACGTTCCCGTCCAGCGGATTTAGCTTCGGAGCATGAACAGCGGACTGGAAGGCGTCGTCGCGGCGGAAACGAAGTTGAGCATGGTCGACGGGGAGCGCGGAGAGCTCGTCATCGGCGGATATCGGGTCGAAGATCTGGCCTCGTGGCGGTTCGAGGACGTAGTGGAGCTGTTGTGGGGAATGGATGCTTCCCCTTGCCCTGCCAAAGCGGCGGCCTGTCCACCGCAGTCCGAAAACACCATGGACGCATTAAGGGCCGGGGTGGCGGCGTTACGGAGTGACGGCGATCACGCCGCGGCGCGGTTGCTGTTGTGGAGCTGCCCCGCGATCGTGGCCGCGCACTGGCGGCGCAAGCAGGGACTGCCGGCCGTCGAGGCCCGGCCGGAGCTCGGGTTCGCGGCGAATTACCTCTGGATGCTGAACGGCGTCGAAGCGCATCCGGAGGTCGTTCGTGGTCTCGAAACGTACCTCAATACCGTCGTCGATCACGGACTCAACGCCTCGACCTTCACCGCGCGCGTGATCGTCTCGACCGGCTCCGACTTCGTCTCCGCCGTGGCCGGCGCGATCGGCGCCCTCAAAGGGCCGCTGCACGGCGGCGCGCCGGGCCCGGCGCTGGACATGGTCTTCGCCATCGGCGAAGCCGCACGCGCCGAGGACGTGCTGCGGCGGAAGATCGAAGCGGGCGAGCGGCTGATGGGTTTCGGCCACCGCGTCTACAAAGTGCGCGACCCGCGCGCGGACGTGCTGGCCGCGGCCGCGGAGCGGATGTTCACGCGCGCCGGCGACATGCACCTCTACGAGCTCGCACGCGCCGTCGAGCGCACCGCGCTGCGCCTCCTCGAGGAGCACAAACCG
This sequence comes from Thermoanaerobaculia bacterium, assembly GCA_036387915.1. Lineage (GTDB taxonomy): Bacteria > Acidobacteriota > Thermoanaerobaculia > Gp7-AA8 > Gp7-AA8 > QHVT01. The sequence continues at coordinate 5,045 of DASVSV010000402.1, read as the reverse complement.
GGACGCCGGCTGCAGACAAACGTCGAGTTCTACACGGCGCTGCTGCTGCACGGCATCGGGCTGGACACGGAGCTCTTCACGCCAACGTTCGCCGTCGGACGCGTCGCCGGCTGGATCGCGCACTGCTTCGAGCAGCGCGCCGTCGGGAAGCTCATCCGTCCGCAGAGTGTGTACGTTGGAAAACTCCCGGCCGCCGTTCCCGTATGACAAAGCGGGAGGCCCTGAGATGTTCGAACTGCTCGCACTGCTCGCTGTCGCCGGAGTCGTCGCCGCCGTGCTCGGAGTACTGTTCCTCGCCCTCGGCGTGGTGAAGTTCGCCTTCAAGATCATCCTGCTGCCGCTGAAGCTCCTCGTCATCCCGATCGTGGTCATCGTCGGCGGCGCGCTGCTCATCGCGGCAGTCGCGGCGATCATCCCGATCCTGCTCGTCGTCGGCTTACTGGCCATCCCGATCGCGCTCGTCGCGGCGATTGCCTGAGGGAAAGACGACGAGGGGCCTCTTGCTAGCACCGGTTTTGCTGAAGCTGCCGGGCGTGGATGAGAAGAAACGTGCGCTCGTGGTCGACGACGACGATCCGATCCGCACGATGCTGGCCAAGGTCGTCGAACGCCAGAACCTGCAGGTGGACACCGCGCGCGACGGAGAAGAAGCCATCGAGCGGATCGACGCGGACGGCTACGACGTCATCCTCCTCGACCTGATGATGCCCAAGGTGGACGGCTACGGCGTCCTCAAACACCTGCAGGCCCATCACCCCGACAAACTGCGCTGCACCATCATCGCCTCCGCCGTCCCGGAGAGCGAGATCCTCAAGCAGTTCGAGGTGCCGGTGTACCGCATCCACGCCAAGCCATTCGACATGGCCAGGCTGATCGCGGACATCCACGCCTGTATTGGGACGTAGGTGAAGGGAGAAGGGTAAAAGGTAAAAGTGCGCTTCGCGCTCCGCGCGAAGCGCACTTTCACCTTTCTCCTTTTACCTTTTACCTGCGCAGCGCAGCGATCACCGATTGGCGTACTGGCGTTCGTAATACGCCTTGTACTCGGCGCTCTTTTCCTTGATGGCGCGCCACCACTGCGGGTTGTCGACGTACCAGCGCACGGTGCGCTCGAGGGCGGCGTCAAAGTCGGTGTCGCACTTGTAGCCGAGGCGCTCGAGTTTTCTGGTGTCGAGCGAGTAGCGGCGGTCGTGACCCTGGCGGTCGCCGACCGGCTTGATCAGCGACTCCGGCTTGCCCGTCAGTTCCAGGATGCGGTACGTGATCTCGCGGTTCTCCCGCTCGTTGCCGCCGCCGATGTTGTACACCTCGGAGTTCTCGCCGCGCTCGATCAAAAAGTCGATGGCCGCGCAGTGATCGTCGACGAAGAGCCAGTCGCGCACGTTCCTGCCGTCGCCGTAGAGCGGCAGCGGCAGGTCGTCCAGCGCGTTCGTGACGAAGAGCGGGATCAGCTTCTCCGGATACTGGTACGGTCCGAAATTGTTCGACGCGCGCGTGACGATGACCGGCATGCCGTAGGTCTGCGCGTACGCGTAGGCCATGCGGTCGCCGCCGGCCTTCGACGCCGAGTACGGGTTGCGCGGATTGAGCTGATCGGTCTCGGTGAAGGAGCCGTTCTCGATCGAGCCGTACACTTCGTCCGTCGAGACCTGCACGAAGCGCTTGAGGTTCGGCGCGTGTTTCTTCGCCTCCTCGAGCAGCACCAGCACGCCCTGCACGTCGGTCTGGATGAAAGTGGCGGCCTCCATCAGCGAGCGGTCGACGTGCGTCTCGGCGGCGAAGTTCACCACCACGTCCACGCCGCTGCCGTCCACGCCCTTGTAAGCCTCGGCCACCTGCTCCGGCACGGCGATGTCGCCCTGCACGAACTTGTAGTTCCTGTTGCCCTCGAACTCCGCGAGGTTCTCGCGGATGCCGGCATACGTCAGCTTGTCCAGGTTCACGACCTGGGCGTCGTCGCCGTATTTGGTGAAGATGTAGCGGATGAAGTTCGATCCGATGAAGCCGGCGCCGCCGGTAACGAGATAACGCATGAGTGGAAAATCCTTTAGTCGAATAAAAAGCGGGTAATCCTACTAAAATCCCGCGCTTCATGCGCGGAGAAGTGTTTCGCAGAGAGCTGCGGGAGCTGTTGCGCCTCGCGGTTCCCCTCGCGGCCGCGCAGGCGGGCACGCAGATGATGGGCCTCGTCGACGTCGCCGTCCTCGGCCGCCTCGGCGCGCGCGAGCTGGCCGGCTCGGGCCTCGCCAACGCCGTCTTCTTCGCCTTCTCGGTCATGGGCATGGGCATGGTCTTCGGCGTCGATCCGCTCATCGCGCAGGCCATCGGCGCGGGCGAGCGCGGACGCGCGCGTCATCTGCTGTGGCAGGGCATCTGGCTGGGACTGATCGTCTCGGGCGTGCTGACGCTGGTGCTGCTCGCCGGTGCGTGGGCGCTGCCGCTGATCGGCTCCGAGGCGGAGTTGATCGCGCCCGCGCGGGCGTACCTGCTCGTGCGCCTGCTGAGCCTCGTCCCCTTCCTCCTCTTCTTCGTCGTGCGCGCGTATCTGCAGGCGCACGGGGTGACGCGGCCGATGGTCATCGCGATGATCCTCGCGAATGTGCTGAACTTCATCGGCGACATCGTCTTCGTCTTCGGCATCGAAGGCTGGGTGCCGGCGATGGGCGTCGCGGGTGCGGCGCTGGCGACGGTGCTCTGCACGATCCTGGAGCTGGTCATCGTCGTCGCCGCGGTGAAGAAGATCGAGGTGACGGAGCCGTTCGACGCACGTCCCGACCGCGCCGCGGTCGTGCAGGCCGCACGGGTCGGATTGCCGGTCGCGCTGCAGATGGGCGCGGAGGTCGGCATCTTCGCGCTGGTGGCCTTGCTGGCCTCGCGACTGGGCACGCTGCAACTGGCCGCGCACCAGCTCGTGATCGGCCTGGCCTCGTTCACCTTCACCGTGGCCATGGGCGTGGCGGCCGCGGGCTCCGTGCGCGTCGGCATTGGCGTCGGCGCACGCGACCCGATCTCCACCCGCTCCGCCGGCTACGTCGCGTTCCTCTGCGGCGCCGGCTTCATGGGATTGAGCGCACTCGCCTTCGCGCTCGCACCGCGACTGCTCACGCGCCTCGTCACCGATCAGGAAAACGTGATCGCCGTGGCCATCCCGCTGATGCTCGTCGCCGCCGTGTTCCAACTCTCCGACGGCGTGCAGGCCGTCGGAGCCGGCGTGCTGCGCGGCGCGGGCGACACCAAGTACGCCTTCTACGCGAACATCGTCGGCCACTGGGTGGTCGGCCTCCCGGTCGCCCTCCTGCTCGGGTTCAAAATGAACTTCGGCATCACCGGATTGTGGTGGGGCCTCTGCGCCGGACTGACCGTCGTCGCAATCCTCCTCGGCTACCGCTTCGAGAAACTCTCGCGCACCACGATCGCGCCGATCTGATGCGATTGTCATCGCGGGCGAGTGACGGCGTACCGCGCCGCGCCTGAGGAAAGAAACGCGCGCTGTCTGTCGCCCGCTACGCGGGCTGAATTAAATAATGCGAGCATTCCCCCGGCTGAAGCCGGGGGCTATTTCCTGAAGCCCGCTACACGGGCCAAGTCCGCGCCGGTACCCACGGAAGCGCCCAGCCGCGTACACAACCGACACCCCCTTTGAGCTCTCGGTCTGCCGCCGTAGGCGGCTCTAGAAAATAGCCCCCGGCTTCAGCCGGGGGTTCGTACGTACCACCTCACAGCCCGCGTCAGCGGGCGACAGTAACGGGAGTTTCTTGGAATCGTGACGTACACTCCGCCGCGTGATTCAGCGGCTGGCCGCGGCTGCCCTCGTTCTCTTCAGTTGCTGCTGCGCGGCGCGTCCGGCGCAGCGTCCCGAGTTGCGCGGCGTCTGGGTCGCGACGGTGGACAACATCGACTGGCCTTCGCGGCGCGATCTCTCGACCGACGAGCAGAAAGCGGAGCTCATTCGCATCTACGACCGCGCCGCCTCCCTCGGATTGAACGCCATCTTTCTGCAGGTGCGGCCCGCCGCGGACGCGATCTATCCAACGCCTGATGCGCCTTGGAGTGAATATCTCACCGGCGCGACGGGCCGCGCGCCGGAGCCCGCGTACGATCCGCTGGCCTTCGCGATCGAGGAAGCGCACGCGCGCGGACTGCAGTTGCACGCGTGGTTCAATCCGTTTCGCGCGCGCCATACGAGCGCGCAGTCGCCGCTGTCCGCGAGTCATGTGGCGGTGCGGCGGCCGGAGCTCGTTCGTCCGTACGGGAAACAGCTCTGGCTCGATCCGGGTGAGGCCGGCGCACACGACGAAGTGCTCGCGGCGATCGTCGACGTCGTGACGCGTTACGACGTCGACGGCGTACACGTCGACGACTACTTCTATCCCTATCCCGAGGACCAGCTCGCGTTTCCGGATGACGTGTCGTGGCAGCGCTATCGCGCGAACGGCGGCCGCATGCGCCGCAACGACTGGCGCCGCGACAACATCAATCGTTTCGTGCGCGCGATGCACTCGCGAGTGAAAGCCGTGCGCGCGGACGTGCAGGTCGGCGTCAGCCCGTTCGGCATCTGGCGTCCGCGCCATCCGCGGCAGATCCGCGGCTTCGACGCGTACGACCAGCTCTACGCCGACGCTCGCCTCTGGCTGCGCCGCGGCTGGGTCGACTACCTCGCGCCGCAGTTGTACTGGCCGATCGACCGGCGCGAACAAAGCTTCCCCGCGCTGCTGCGCTGGTGGCTGCAGCAGGACCGCCGCGCCCGCGGCATCGTGCCCGGCCTGGCTGTCTACCGCGTCGAGAGCGGACGCCCGAACGCGATCTCCGCGTCCGAGATCGAACGGCAGATCCGCATGGCCCGCCGCATGGGCGCGCGCGGCTTCATCCTCTTCAGCGCACGAGTGCTGATGGAGGATCGCGGCGGCGTCAACACGTCGATCCTGCGCGCGCGGGAGTGAGACGACGGGAGGCCTCCGGCGGGCCGGTGCGACCGGCAGCGCTGCTTGGCCTAGCCTGAACGCACGCCTGTCGACGAAACACGTGTTTGCGCGAAGAATGACGTC
>DASVSV010000401.1:0-6183 GCA_036387915.1 Thermoanaerobaculia bacterium | reverse complement strand
CGGATGCGTTCCCGCTGCACGCCGATGCCCCGTCCGTGGATGAGCCGCACCTGCCGGAAGCCGCGCGCGTGCGCCTCGAGGAGGTACTCGCGCGCGACGTCTTTGATCTCGATGGGACGGAAAGGGTGGAGATCGAGCGTGTCTTCGATCGGGATCTCGACGGCGATCTCGACGGGGTTGTCGTCCTCGGGGTCGTCCTCAATCACGCGGTGGATTCTATGGCGTTATACTTCCGGCCGCCCATGGTCCTCTTCAATCACGCCACCCGCGAGATGACCGCGAAGATCGTCTATTACGGTCCCGGCCTCTGCGGCAAGACGACGAACCTGATGGTCATCTTCGACAAGCTCGACCCGAAGTCGAAAGGGAAGATGCTGTCGCTGGCCACGAAGACCGACCGCACGCTCTTCTTCGACCTGCTCCCGGTCGACATCGGCAAAGTCGGCCCGTTCAACCTCAAGATCCAGCTCTACACCGTCCCCGGCCAGGTCTTCTACAACGAGACCCGCAAGCTCGTGCTGAAGGGTGCGGACTCGGTCGTCTTCGTCGCCGATTCGCAGCCGGCCATGGTCGAGGCGAACCGCGAGTCGTTCGCCAACCTGATGGACAACCTCGAGGAAAATCAGATCGACCCGAACGACACGCCGCTGGTCGTGCAGTTCAACAAGCGCGATCTCCCCGGCGTGCTCCCGGTCGAAGAGCTGCAGGAGCGCCTCGGCTTTGAAGGCTATCCGTACACCGAGGCCTCGGCCCTCAAGGGCAACGGCGTGATGGAGACGTTCCGTCTGATCTCGAAGATCACCGCCAAACATCTCTTCACCCGCCTCAAGGGCAAGGGCGACGTGATGCCGACGCGCAAGTCGGGCGCGGTCCCGGCGGTCTCGCCGAAGGTCGAAGTGAAGCCCGCGCCGGAGCCCGATCCGGAGCCGCTGGCGCTGATGGACAACGAGCCGCTGTCCGAGGCACCGAATCCCTTCGCCGACTCCGTTCCCTTCCCCGACTCGACCGTCGAAGACGACTACGAAAAGGCGGAAGAGGTCTCGCTCGATCAACTGCTGGCCGAGGGACGCTCCCGCCCCGCGACGATCTCGGGTGACGTGGCCGTGCCGGTGACGGATGACATGGCCTTTCCGGCCGCGGACGACGACGTCGAGGAGCTCGGCGCGGAAGAGCTGGTCCTCGACTCGGCGGTCGCCGTGGCGGTGATGGACGAGCCAGAGCCCGAATCATCGCCGGCCGCGTACGCCGGCGCGCGCGTCGCCGAGCTGGAAGCGCAGATCGCCTCGCTCGAGCAGAAACTGCAGGTCCGGCAGATCGCGCTGGAGTCGATTCTGCGGGAGCTCGACGATTTGCGTGCCCGCGTCAGTGCTCAGCTCGAATAGAGCGTGCTCCGCGTCACGTTCTGCCCGGCACACTCGCGTACAATTTCGCCCCTACACCAATCGGAGGACTAGGAACCCATGCGCTCTCTCACACTCATGCTGTGCCTCTCGCTCGCGCTCGCCGGCTGCAAAGCCAAAGAGCTGGCCGACAAGGCCGACATCTCGAAGGACCTCGACAAGCGCGGTACGACCGACCTGATGAAAGAGGTGGCCGAGGACGAATACACGCCGCCCGCCGACGGACGTCTGGCCGAGGCGCAGGTGCAGATGTACCTCAAGGTGCGCGAGCACGAGAAGAAGATCGCCGAAGTGGCCAAGGCCGAGATGAAGGCCCACGCCGAGAACGCCGAAAAGAAGGACAAGTCCCTCGGCGGATTCATGGAAGGGATGAAGGCCCTCGGCTCGGCCGCGGACTTCCTCACCGCCGACATCCGCGCCGCGAAGGACCTCGGCTACAACACGCAGGAGTACCTCTGGGTCAAGCAGCAGATCCTGGCCGCGTCGACCGCGCAGATGGCCGAGCAGTTCAGCAACGCCATGCAGCAGAACTTCGACAAGGCTTACGCCGAGGCCAAGAAGGCGCACGAAGAAGCCAAGGACGAGCAGACCAAGAAGCTCTACGCCGACGTCATGGCCGGCTACGACAAGTCGAAGCAGGAGATGACCGCGCAGCAGGACCAGGATCCGGCCGTCGCGCACAACAAGCAGCTCCTCTCGAAGTATGAGGGCGCTCTGAATGCGTTCGCCCACGAGATGTCAAAGTACGAGGAGAAGCCGGGCGAGGCGCAGAAGGCGATGACCGATCTCGAGAAGTTGAGCAAGCAGCAGTGAAGTCGCTGAGGTGCTCGCGCTGCGATTGGCAGTCGCCCATCGACGCGCTTTACAACCTCTGCCCAAACTGCAGCGCTCCCATCCTCGTGCATTACGAGCTGACGCGCGGTACGCCGCGCGTCAGCTTCCTCCGCCCTGACATGTGGCGCTACTCGTTCGTCCTTCCCATCGACGACGAAAGCGAGATCGTCACTCTCGGCGAAGGCATCACCCCGCTCCTCCCCTCACGCACGCGGCGCAACGTCTGGCTCAAAGACGAGTCGAAGAACCCGACGCGCTCGTTCAAGTCGCGCGGCATGGCCGCGGCCGTGACGATGGCGAAAAAGCTCGGCGCGCAGAGTCTCGCCGCGCCCACCGCCGGCAACGCCGGCGCCGCACTCTCGGCATACGGAGCCCGCGCGGGACTGCCGGTGTTCGTGGCCATGCCGAAAGACACGCCCGCGTCGATCGTCGACGAATGCCGCGACTACGGCGCGCAGGTGGAGCTCGTCGAAGGTGTGATCACCGACGCCGCGAAACGCGTCCAGCAGTTCATCAAGGAGAACGGCGGCTTCGATCTCTCGACGCTCAAGGAGCCGTATCGCGTCGAGGGAAAGAAGATCATGGGCTACGAGCTCCTCGAGGATCTCGGCCGCCTCCCGGACGTGATCCTCTACCCCACCGGCGGCGGCACGGGCCTGATCGGGATGTGGAAGGCCTTCGACGAAATGGAGCGCCTCGGCTGGATCGACGCGAAACGCCCGCGCATGTTCAGCGTGCAGTCGAGCGGCTGCGCCCCGATCGTCCGCGCCTTCGACCAGCACCTCGAGACCGCCCCCGAATGGGAATCGCCCCGCACCACTGCCTGGGGACTGCGCGTCCCCCGCGCCGTCGGCGACCGCCTGATGCTCACCGCCCTCCGCGACTCCGGCGGAGGCGCAATCGCCGTCGAAGAATCCCGCATCGAGCCCGCCGCCGCCGACCTCCGCCGCACCGAAGGAATCGACGCCGGCCCCGAAACGGGCGCCGCCTGGCTCGCGCACCAGGAGCTGCTCGCCCGCGGCGTCCTCTCGCCCGACGAGACGGTCGTCGTCTTCAACACCGGCGGCAACAAGTACCGGTAACGCGGCTGATCAAAAGAGAATAGGACGCCTCGCGACAGCCCGCCCCCCTCGTGCGCCTCACCCTTCGCGCAGCGTGCACGCTCTGGACGGGCTGAAGCCACGTCCTACGTTCGGCTCACGCTGCGCGACTGCAACCGAGCGCGCAAACCCGCGGAACTGCGAGTCGCGACGAACGCATGACCAAGTCACGACACACGTGGAAACGTAGGGCGCGGCTTCAGCCCGCCCCCCTCGTGCGCCTCACCCTCCGCGCAGCGTGCACGCTCTGGACGGGCTGAAGCCACGTCCTACGTTCGGCTCACGCTGCGCGAGTGCAACCGAGCGCGCAAACCCGCGGAACTGCGAGTCGCGACGAAAGCATGCCCAAGTCACGACACCCGTGGAAACGTAGGGCGCGGCTTCAGCCCGCCCCTCGGGCGGGGTGGGCGGGCCGCCGCCGCATCCTGCGTTTCACCATCACGAAGGCAATCCCCACAAGCGCAACGAAACTGATCCACGCGCCGATCACGAACGACCAGGGTCGATACAGCAGCCGCACCGCATGACGCCCCTCCGGGACGAACACGGACACGAAGGCCGTGTTCGCGCGGTGGACCGGCGTGGCGCGTCCGTCGATCGTGGCCTGCCAGCCTTTCCAGGCGATGTCGGAGACCACCAGCCAGCCGGCGCGCTGCATGTCGGCGACGAGCTCGTATTCGCCGCCGAGGCGGCGCGAGGTCAGGGTGACGCGTCCTGGTCCGTTGTCGCGGACTCCGTTCGTGTCTTCGGTGTTGATCCAGGCGATGTCGCGAAAGTCGGTGACGGACTCCATCCGCTGCACCGCCTCCTCGGCCGTCATCTGGGTGAGCGCGACCTGCCGCGGCACGAAGGCGCGCTCAATCACGCGCTCGTTCTCGAGCAGCGACATGCCGCCCTCCACGCGCAACGCACGCCATCCCGTCGGCACGTCGGAGGCCGCGTCCTGGATGATGAAGCGGACGTTGAGGAACGAGAGGAACGGCCGCGAGAGATCGTCGATGCGGTTGAACCAGACCGTCTCGCGCCGGCACCACAGCGGCTCGGTGTACATGAACGGCGCGAAGGTGAGCGCCTCGTATCCGCGCGGGTCTTCCACGCCGTAGAACGTATTAGCCGCCGGCGGCAGCACCGTGCCCCGTCCCGCGACGCGGAAGGGCTCCTTCACCTGCTTCAGCGGCTCCACGATCGCCAGCGGCGGATACGCGGCCGCGGCCGGATAGGTCCGGAACGTGTCGTACTCGGACAACAGCCGCTGCCCGAGCACGAGCCCGAGCAGCGCCGGCACGAGCACGCGCGTCCGCGGCCGCAGCGCCAGCACGATCGCGGCGGCCGCGAGGAACAGCAGCTCCGCCGGAATCCGCCACTGCCCGTACGACGCCGGTTCCAGGTCCACGTTGCGCGAGAGCCACCACGTTCCGGCCGCGAGCATCACCAGCACGAGCGCGAGCGTCATCACCGCACGCCGCACATTCGCCGCGCGCAGCAACGCGTCGAAGCCGAATGCGGCGAGCACGCACAGACACGCGGCCGCAACGAAGGCGAGCCGCTCCAGTCGCGTGATGTCCATCAGCGGAACGGCCCGCAGCGCGTTCGTCAGCGGTGGCCAGCGCGCACCGACGACGATCCCGACCAGCGCGGTCGCGGCGAAGAACCACGTCTCCGGCCTCCGCAGCCCGACGCCGCACAGCGCGAGCGCCAGCAGGATGCTCCCCACTGCCGCGGTCTCGACGGCGATCAGTCCGAGTCGCGGCGACTCCCACGTCCGCACGTGCAGGTGCGGAAAAACATTCGTCGCCAGCGTAGCCAGCACCTTCGCCATCGAGATCGGCTCGGCATGCTGCGTGGCGCTGATGTGCACGTACTCGAACGATTGCGGAATCGCCTCCAGCAGCGGCAGCAGAAAAATCGCGCAGACCGCAAACGCGACCACTCCCGCGCCCGCGGCGGTGGCGATGACACGCAAAGCGCCGGAGCGGCGGCGAACGAGCTCGAACAGTCCGTACGCGCAGCCGGCAAGCACGTTCAGAAAGAGCGACTCCGGATGGCCCGCCAGCGCCGTCAGCGCCAGCGTGGCCGCGAGCAGTGCCGCCGCCGCGACGCCCGGCTGCCACACCACGCGGCGCGTCGCGGCGAGCAGCAGCGGCAGATACGCCGTGGCGAATCCCATTGCCGTCTGGGAGTAGATGACGACGCTGGACGAAAGGCTCCAGCCGATGCCCGCCAGCACCGCCGCGGGCTCGCTGCATCCGAGCTCGCGCGCCAGCAGGAACGCCGCCAGCGCCGCGACGAACAACGCGATGGCCGCGGTGTACGACATGCTCACCGCCGCCGGCAGCAGGCAGGCGATCAGCGTGAACGGCGAATACGGCGCCGACTGCGCCTCGGCCGCCAGCGGATGCCCAGCCAGGTTGTACGGATTCCACAGCGGCCATTCACCGCGGCGCAACGATTCCCGCACCGCCAGCCGCCACGGAAAAAACTCGGAGATCACGTCCACCGCCGACGCATTCAACGCGAGCCCGATGCCGTGTTGCGCCGCCAGTGCCGCGTGCGGCTCGTATTGATAGAGGTGGTCAATCGGCCCGTAGACGCCGCCCGTCACCAGCGCCGGCCCGACGATCCCGAGCGGCACCACGGCCAGCACCAAAGCCGACGCCAACGAGATCGGCCGGATCCAGCGGTGCACGATCCAGAGCAGCACCACCGCCGTCGCGGCGTAGAGAAGAAAGGGCATGCGGTCGCCGGAGTCTACGCGTTGCTCCGATGCAAAAGGGAGACGACCGTGGGGCCTCCGGCGGGCCGGTGCGACCGGCGGCGCTGATTGGCCTAGCCTGAATGCACGCCTGTCT
>DASVSV010000400.1:0-9186 GCA_036387915.1 Thermoanaerobaculia bacterium | reverse complement strand
ACGCACACCTGTCGACGAAACGCGTGTTTGCGCGACGGCTTGGGCACAACAAGCGCCGCCGGTCGCACCGGCCCGCCGGAGGCCTCTCGTCGTCTCCCTTTCGTGGCTCCCAATGCGAGCATTCTGCTCAGCCGCGCAGCGCGTCGAGGATCTTCTCGTGCACGCCGCCGAACGCGCCGGACGACATCACCAGCACGACGTCGCCTTCGCCGGCCTCGCTGGCGACGCGTTTCGCGATGGCGTCAAAGTCGTCGATCTGCTCGGCGGGGATGCCGTCGTTCCGGAGGCGCTCGTTGATCGTCTCGACGGACATCATCTTGTCGAGGCCGTAGCGCTCCTCGTAGCGCTGCCGGTGAAAGACGGGCCCGATGATCACGCGGTCCGCGGCATGAAACGCGTCGATGTAGCCGTCCTCGAATTCCTTGCGCGAGGACGAGATCGACCGCGGCTCGAACAGCGCCCAGAGGCGCTGCCCCGGATAACGCTTGCGCGCGCCGGCCACGGTCGTGGCGATGGCGGTGGGGTGATGGGCAAAGTCGTCGATGACGGTGACGCCGCGCTCGACACCCCGCACTTCCATCCTGCGCTTGATGCCCTGGAAGGTCTGCAGGCCTTTCTGGATCTCTTCCGCGGAGACGCCGCGCAGGCGCGCGATCACCGCGCAGGCGAGCGCGTTCAGCACGTTGTGCTGGCCGGAGAGGGTGCTGTGGAAGCGCGCCCACTCTTTCCCCTCCCACCACGCGGTGAACTCCGTCCCGTTGGGGTTCTCGACGGCATCGGTCGCGTACGCATCGCACTTCGAGCTCGATCCGAACGTGATCCACCGCCCCTTGGCCTCGGTGCGCAGCGACATCACGTTCGCGTCGTCACCGTTGGCCACGATCACGTCGCCCGGCGCGACCTGCTGCACGGCCTTGCGGAACGCGCTGAGGATGGCCTCCAGGTCGGAGTAAATGTCGGCGTGGTCGAACTCGATGTTGTTCAGCAGCAGCGTATTGGCGTGGTAGTGCAGGAACTTCGGGCCCTTGTCGAAGAAGGCGGTGTTGTACTCGTCCCCCTCGATGACGAAGTCCGGCCCATTGCCGAGCTTGAAGTTCTGATTGAAGTTCAGCGGGATCCCGCCGACGACCATCCCCGGATCGCGGCCGGCGGACTCGAGCAGCCAGGCCATCAGCGAGGTCGTCGTGGTCTTGCCGTGCGTGCCGCTGACGACGATCGAGTGCTTCCCCTTGATGAAGAGGTGATAGATCGCCTCGGGCATGGATGTGTACGGCAGGTCGAGCTCCACGGTCGCGGCCGCCTCGACATTGGTGTTCGCGGCGGCGTTGCCGATCACCACGAGATCGGGGCGGAACGTTTCGAGGTGCTCGCGCGTATACCCCTCGAGTGCGGTGATCCCCAGTCGCTCGAGGTATGTCGACATGGGGGGATAAACGTGTTCGTCGGACCCCGAGACGTCGTACCCCCGCTGCTGCAGCATCCCGGCGAGGGAGGCCATGGCGGTCCCGCAGATTCCGATCAGATAGACGCGACGAACTTCCGGTAGTTGTTTCAGATGAGACATTTCGCGACACAGTGTCGCAAAAACCGTGCTCTGTACGCTTGCGCGGAATGACCTGTTTCGGCAGGCTGTTCGAAACCCAGTCAACCAAGGTACATAACTCAGGAGGATTTACCGCATGTCGAAGCGATTCATTTCGATGACTCTCGCCCTGGCACTGAGCGTCACGACGCTTGCCGTCGCTCAGGATAAGAAGGCCACGACGGAGACGGCCAAGGCCCCCCGCCTCACGCTCGTCGAGCCGCTCAAGGATTTCGGGACCGTGCCCAAGGGTCAGAAGATCGACTGGGCGTTCGAGATCAAGAACACCGGCACCGCCGACCTCGAGATCCTCTCGGCCAAGCCCGCCTGCGGTTGCACCGTGGCTGACTTCGACAAGGTGATCAAGCCGGGACAGATCGGCAAGGTCTCCGCGCACGTCGACACGACGGGCTTCGCCGGTCCGATCTCGAAGGCGGTCACGCTCGAGACCAACGACCCGAACACCCCCACCGCGCAGATCACTATCAGCGCCGTGGTCAAGCCGTACGTCGAGGCGTATCCCGTCGGCTACGTCCGCTACAACATGCTCCAGGGCGACACGGAGAAGCAGAGCGTGACGCTCTACTCGGAAGAGGAAGAGCCGCTCGAGATCGTCAAGATCGAGTCGCCGCAGGACTGGATCAAGGTCGAGCCGAAGAAGCTCTCCGGCGAGGACCTCGTTCCGCAGATCGGCCGCAAGGGGCAGTCGCAGTACCGCCTCGACGTCACCGTCGGCGGCGATGACGCCCGCGTCGGCCCTCTGGCCGAGAAGATCCGCATCGTCACGAACTCCAAGCACCAGCCGGAGTACTGGGTGAGCGTCGCCGGCGTGGTCCGCCCGCCGTACCGCGTCGATCCGACCGGCATCAACTTCGGCGACGTGGCCCCGACCGACTCGGCCGCGACCCGCACGATCTCGCTCCGCTCGAACAACCTCAAGACGCCGGGCGACTTCTCGGTGACGAAGGTGGAGTCGGGCGTGGTCGGCGTGACCGCCGACGTGAAGCCGACGGAACGCCCCGGCGAGTACAGCGTCACCGTTCAGGTGGCCAAGAACGCCAAGCCCGGCCCGCTCGACGGTAACCTGACGATCTACACCAGCGACAAGGCCAAGCCGACCGTGGTCATCCCGGTCAAGGGCTCCATCAAGTCGGCCTCGTAACACGACACGCATCGACTTCCCTCAACGGCGGGCCTCGGCCCGCCGTTTTTCTTTTTGCGCGTCCGTCGGCCCAGGACCACCGGGAGGCCTCCGGCGGGCCGGTACGACCGGCGGCACTTCATGGCCCAGCCTGAACGCACGCCTGTCGACCAAACACCTGTTTTGCGCGACGACATGGGCACAACAAGCGCCGCCGGTCGTACCGGCCCGCCGGAGGCCCCTCTCGTCCCTGGGTGGGAGGCAACGCGCCTAAAGAACCACGGAGACGCCGGTGCCGTCGCCGAGAGGGAGGATGGTGGTGATCAGGCGGTCGTCGGTGGAGAGGCGTTTGTTGAAGGCGCGGAGGGCATCCGTCGACGTGTCGTGTTCCCCTGCCGCGACGCGGCCCTTCCAGAGCAGGTTGTCGCAGACGATGACCGCGCCGGCCTCCAGCTTCGGGAGGAGCGCATCAAGATAATCCTCGTACTCCGACTTTACGCAGTCGATGAAGACAAAGTCGAATGGGCCGGTCAGGCGGGGCAGGACGTCCAGCGCCGCGCCTTCATGGAACACGACCCGGCACGGCAGCGCCGCCTCGGCCACGAAGCGGCGTGCGGTGGTGAGCGTGTTGTGGTCGATCTCGATCGTCTCGACGACCGCCTCCGGCCCGCATTCGCGGGCGAGGACGATCACCGAGTAGCCGATGTTCGTGCCGACTTCGAGCACGCGCCGCGGCCTCTTCATCCGCACCAGCGCGCGCATGAGCTGTGCGACCTCCGCGTCCGCGATCGGATGCCCGTACTCCTCGGCGAACTTCTCCATCTGCTCCAGCAACGCATCCCGCGCCGGCAGCAGCGACTCGAGATACTCCGCCTGATTCCGGCGGAGGATGGCGTCGATGCGGTCCTTCATATGAGCGGAGATTGAATCACGAGAGGCGGTTTGCGTAGTAGTCGGGATCGCGCGACTGGCTTGCGATCGCGAGGATGAACACTCGATCACGGATCACTCGATAGAGATCGTGTACGGAAAATGCGCGAGTCGCTTCGCGCGGACGTCCTGCTGCCGGAGGGGCGCACCGAGGGGATACTCGAGCACATCGTTGATCGCTGCCTCGAGATCGCGCCAGAAGGAGAGATTGGCTCCACGCGAGACGCTCCGGTAACACGCTTCGGCTTCACGGCGGTCCCGTCGTGCGTCGGTCGAGAACCGAACCTTCACGGTTCGTCGTCAGACCAGAATTCTTCGAGCGTCAGACCGGGATCTTCGCCGCTCGCCATCCGCTGATATCGGCGCTCCGCCTCCGCCGTCCATGCGTCCCACCACGCTTCGCTGGGACTGACACTGACGACGATCTGCTCGGCAAGCTGCAACCGCTCGCTGACGTCGAGCTCCAGCGCGAGCCTGGCGACTTCTTCGACAGTCGGTCTCATCGCGTTCAGTGTACCTCGGCCCGCGCGGGGGCCGCGGTCACCGCCGCGCGCGCTTGCGCCAGTAGCCGGGCTTTCGACTGTCGTGTGCGACGGCCCAGATGAAGATGATGTCGACTTCGACCGAATACACGATCTTGTATGGCCACCCGGTCATCCGAAGACGCGCATGCGGCGACGCTCTTTGCGTCCGATGTACGGATATCGCACCAGCATTTGAACGGTTTGCTCGAACGCCGTCAGAAAATGAAAGCCTGAGCCACTGCGCGATCCTTCGAGGAAGGCAATCGCTTCGTCGAGCTCCAGATCAGCGTCAGCGTGAAGCTCGGATGCCTTCGCGACCATACTTTTCGCGCAGGCGGGCGAAGACTTTCTCGCTGGGGATGGTCTTCGCGTTGCCGGCTTTCCACTCGGCGTAGCGGCGCTCTGCTTCGTCGAGCCATGTCGCCTCGACCTCGCGTTCTTCCTCGGTCATGACGCTGGCGTACAGGTCCTGCACGAGCTGCAGCCGCTGGCGCGGCGTCAGTTGCAACGCCTCTTCGCGAATGTCACGGAGCGTCCGAGCCATGGTCTCAGTGTACCGCGGTCCGCCCTTACCGCGCCTCGACCGCCTCGCGCAGCTTTTCCGCCTGGAAGTGGGAGTTGAGGGGCTCGATGATGACGTCGAGGGCGCCGTCCATGATGCTGGGGAGGTTGTGGACGGTGAGGCCGATGCGGTGGTCGGTGACGCGGTCCTGGGGGAAGTTGTAGGTACGGATTTTCTCGCTGCGGTCGCCGGAGCCGATCATGCCTTTGCGCGTCGCGGAGAGCTCGGCTTCACGCTTCTGGCGCTCGATGTCGTAGAGGCGCGCCTTGAGGACCTTCAGCGCTTTCGCGCGGTTCTTGATCTGCGACTTCTCGTCCTGGCAGGAGACCACCACGCCGCTGGGAAGGTGCGTCATCCGCACCGCGGAGTACGTGGTGTTGACCGACTGCCCGCCGGGGCCGGACGAACAGAAAGTGTCGATGCGCAGGTCCTTCTCGGCGACCTGGATGTCGATGTCCTCGACTTCCGGCAGCACCGCGACCGTGATGGCGGACGTGTGGATGCGCCCCTGCGTCTCGGTCTGCGGCACACGCTGCACGCGGTGCACGCCCGATTCGAACTTCAACCGCGAGTAGACGCGGTTCCCTTCGATCTGGATCGTCGCGTCCTTGATGCCGTTCACCGACGAGTAGTTGGCGTCGGTGATCTCGACCTTCCAGCGCTTGGTCTCCGCGTAGCGGATGTACATGCGCATGATCTCGGCGGCGAACAGCGACGCCTCGTCCCCGCCCGTGCCGGCGCGGATCTCGACGAAGACGTTCTTGTCGTCGTTGGGGTCCTTCGGCTGGAGGAGCACGCGCAGCTCGGACTCGAGTTGCGGCTCTTTCGGCTCGAGGTCGGCCAGCTCCATCTCCGCCAGCTCGCGCATCTCGTCGTCGGAGCGCATCATCTCGCGGGCGTCGGACAGCCGCTTGCGGACGTCGCGCAGCTCGCGGTACTTGGCCACGACCTCTTCCATCTCGGAGATGGACTTCATCGTGGTGCGGAACGCGGCCACGTCGTTGACCACGGAAGGATCCTGGATCTTCCGCTGCAGCTCTTCGTAGCGTTTTTCGATTTCGTCGAGTTTCTCGTACATAGCTGGCAGCTCTCAGCTCTCAGCTCTCAGGAAAAACGGGACGACGGGGGCCTGAGAGCTGACAGCTGCGAGCTGAGAGCTCGGCAGCTAGGCGACCGCGGCCTGCTCGGGCTCGACCGCGTCGAACATCAACGCTTCTTTGAGGGCGATGACGGCGATCTCGAGCTGCTTGTCGTCCGGCTCTTTGGTCGTGATCCGCTGCAGCCACATGCCCGGACGGATCAGGACTTTGCAGACCGGATTGGTCAGGTGACGGGCCGAGAAACGGATGATCTCGTACGCCAGGCCGGCGATGAGCGGGATGAACACGACGCGGGCGCCGAACTTCGCCGCGAACGGCGCCGTCGACGGGATCAGCGAGAACACGAGGATCGAGATGGCCATGACGAACAGCAGGAAGCTCGTGCCGCAACGCGGGTGCAGCGTCGACTTCGTGCGGGCGTTCTCGACCGTCAGCTCTTCGTTCGCCTCGAACGTGTAGACCGTCTTGTGCTCGGCGCCGTGGTACTGGAAGACGCGGCGGATGTCCTCCATCAGCGAGATGGAGGCGATGTAGACGAAGAAGAAGATGGCCCGGATCAGGCCGTCGATGGCGTTGTAGGTGAAGTTCCCCATCTCCGGCAGCAGGTAGTGCCGGATGAGGTTGGTCAGTCCGAGCGGGGCCAGGATGAACAGGCCGACGCCGAGGACGAGCGCCATCAGCATCGAGCCGGCAATGGCCCAGTTCGACATCTCCGGCTCGCCGTCTTCACCCGCGGACGAGACGCTGGCCGAGTAGTTCAGCGCGCGCATGCCGAGGATGAGGGACTGGATCAGGACGACCGAGCCGCGGAGGACGGGCGTCTTGAGCCACGGGTACTTGGTCGTGATGGAGACGAGCTTGTCCTTGCGGATGGCTACGCCCCCGTCCGGCTGACGTACCGCGACCGAATAGCCGGTGAGCGAGCGCATCATCACGCCTTCGATGACCGCCTGGCCACCGATGAGCATGTCGACGTTCTTGTCGCTCTTACCGCCCTCACGAGCGGACTTACCAGCGGGCATGGCCGAGGTCAGACCATTCGTAAACGCGTTGAACGCGCCCGCCATGAACCTCGCCGAACCCCGCCAGAGGGAGGCCATTATTTCTTCCCGTACTTTTTCTGGAAGCGGTCGATGCGGCCGGCCGTGTCGACGAGCTTCTGCTTGCCCGTGAAGAACGGATGGCACTTGGAGCAGATCTCGACGCGCAGCTCCTTGCGGGTGGAACCGGTGGTCCAGCCCTCTCCGCACGCGCAGTGGACGGTGACCTGCTGATACTTCGGATGGATTTCTGGTTTCATGACTTAATCCTCGGTCGCGTAAGAACGGTGAGTATATGAGAAAAATTCTGGGGCGCCCCATGAGGCCTGCGCGGCAGAAACTCGGGCTGCACCCGCACGGGCATCAGGCTTTGCCAACTAGCGCGGCCGGCCGCGGCGGCTAGCTGTGTTTCACCACGATGTTCTCGAGGAGATTGGCCACGTCCTCGCAGCAGTCCGTGGCTTCCTCGAGGACGTCGAAGATCTCTTTCCACTTCATGACCGCGATCGGGTCGCGCTCTTCGTCGAAGAGGAGGCCGAGGGCGGTTTTGTGGATGCGGTCGGCCTCGTTCTCGAGGCGGTTGATCTCGATGCACCGCTCCAGCACGCCCTTGCGCTGCTCGAGGGAGTCGACCGCTTTGCGGATCTCGTCGCACTGCTCGAGGATGACCCGGGTCAGCTCGCGGGCGCCGCCGCGGATCTTCTCGATCTTGTAGAGCGGAATCAGATGCGCGGCGTTGTCGATCTCGTCCATGACGTCGTCGAGCGTGCGCGCCATCGCGTGGATGTCCTCGCGGTCGATCGGCGTGACGAACGTCTTGTTCAGGCGCTGGATGATCTCGTGCGTGAGGAAGTCGCACTGATGCTCGACTTCCTTGATCTCGTACGCCTTGTCCGCCGCGGGCGGATCGGTGGCCAGCATCTGCTCGAGCAGCCGCGCGCCATGGCGGAGCTGGTCCGCGAACGCCTTGAAATCGTCGTAGAACTTTTCTTCGCGGGGGAGGAAGCTGAATCGCGCCATGCGGCGCGCATTCTATGTCAGGCGGCGGCGCCCGGCAGCCGTACCTCGAAGGTTGCCCCGCCCGACGACCGGTTGTACGCCCGGATCGACCCTCCGTGCGCGACGACGAGATGCTTGGCAATGGCCAGGCCCAGCCCCGTCCCCGGCTGCGAACGGCTGCGGTCGACTCGGTAGAAGCGGTGGAAGATCCGCTCGAGCTCCTGCGGCGGGATGCCCGGCCCCTCGTCCGACACGCGCACCACCGCCTCGCCGCCCTCGGACGCCAGCTCGATGGTGATCCGGCTGCCGCCGTGCTTGCGCGCGTTGTCGAGCAGGTTGACGAAGATCTGCTGCGCGCGATCGGGATCGATGTGCGCGGTCGCGTCGCCGTCGATGTGCGTCTCGAAGTCGAGCTCCGCGAGCAAATCGCGCAGATGGACGTCGTGCGGCTGCAGCACGAGCTCTCCGGACTCGATCTGATTCAGCTCGGAGAGATCGCTCACCAGCCGCTCGATGCGCACGATCTGCCGCTGCATGACGTGCTGCAACTGTTGTTCGTTCTCGCGGGTGAGGCCGCCGTGCTCCAGCGTCTCCGCGGCCGATTTCAGTCCCGCCAGCGGCGTGCGAACCTCGTGCGAAAAGTCGTCGAGGAACTCTTTGCGGATGCGCTGCAGGCGCTCGATCCTGGTGACGTCGATGAACAGCGCCACCGCCGCGATGTCGGGCGAAGCGACCGCGGGAAACGCGCGGATCTCGATCTGCCGCTCGCCGTACTCGACCCGATCGGTCGACGCCTCGCCGTGCAGCGCCTTGTCCAGCGCCGCGGCGACCGACTGGCTGCGCACCACTTCCAGCACCGACTTGCCGATCAGCACCTCCGCCGTCCCGAACATCTCCCCCACCGTCCGGTTCGCGAACGCCACGCGCCCCTCGGGTGTCAGCGCGAGCAGCCCCTCGCCGAGGGAGGCCACGATCTCGTCCATCGCGGCGCGGTGCGTCTCGAAGGCGCGGCGCAGGCGCACCTGCGTGAGGCGCAGCTCCTCGATGGCGCGCGCGAGGTCGTCCAGCTCGCCGTGATACGTCCGCTCGACCGGCAGGACTTTCCGCGCGCGCTCGGTCAGCTCGTCGAGATCGGACGCGCGGCGGATCGCCCAGACATAGACGGCACTCCACGGCAGCATGAAGACGACGAACGCCGCGATGCCGAGGACCAGCGCGCCCGAGGGCGGCGTCCCGCCCTGCAACAGCGCGGCACCGAACGCCCACGCGAAGCCGATCGCCAGGACGACGGAGGCATAGAGCAGCAGT
>DASVSV010000399.1:0-1812 GCA_036387915.1 Thermoanaerobaculia bacterium | reverse complement strand
CCGCGCAAACACGTGTTTAGTAGACAGGCGTGCGGTCAGGCTAGGCCAATCAGCGCCGCCGGTCGCACCGGCCCGCCGGAGGCCTCCCGTCGTCCCCGCGCAAATCAGTGCACGAACTTGCGGCGGTTGCGGATGTAGTCGGCGAGGATGTATTCGCCGAGGCGGTCGGGGGATGAGTAGAAGGCGCGGCCGCGGTTGATCTTCGAGAGCTGCTCGACGAAGTTCACCAGCATCGGGTCGGTGGCCAGCATGAACGTCGTAATGGGGATGTTCGCGCGGCGGCAGCGGTCCGCTTCCTCGAGCGTGCGGTTGACGATCTTCATGTCCAGGCCGAACGAGTTCGTGTAGAGGCGGCCGTTCTCCGTCAGCGCGGACGGCTTCCCGTCCGTGATCATGAAGATCTGCTTGTTGTTGTGCTTGCGGCGGCGGAGGATCTGCTGCGCGAGCTGCAGGCCGGCCTTCGTGTTCGTGTGAAACGGCCCGACCTGCACGTAGGCGATCTCGCTGATCGGCACCTCGCGGGCGTCGTCGCCGAAGAGCAGCACGTCGATGGAGTCCTTCGGATACTTCGTCAGGATCAGCTCCGTCAGGGCCAGCGCGACCTTCTTCGCCGGCGTGATGCGGTCTTCGCCGTAAAGGATCATCGAGTGCGAGATGTCGATCATGACCACCGTCGCGCAGGTCGAGTTGTGCTCCGTCTCGAAGACTTCCAGGTCGTCCTCGACGATCGAGAGCGCGCCGGCGGGATCGTTGTGCTTCATCGCGTTCTGCAGCGAGCGGATGCTGTCGATCGACATCGGGTCGTCGCCGAACTGGTAGGGACGCGTCTCGGTGAGGCGCTCCGTCCCCTGCCCCGCGTTCGCGACCGAGTGCGAGCCGCTCATCGACTTCTGCAGGCCGCCGAAAATCTCGTCGAGCGCGTCGCGGCGGATCTGCCGCTCGCCGCCCGCGGCCAGCGTGAAGTTGCCCTCGCCGTCGGTGGCGATCATGTTCTCGGCCATGAGCTGCGCGAAGAACGCGTCGAGGTCGACGTCGGAGTCGATGTAGCCGCGCTCCTGCAGCTCGCGCATCCAGCGCATGGCCTCCTCGACGTCGCCGCCGGCCTGCAGCAGCAGGTGGTTGAAGAGGCGGCGCAGACCGAGCTCGCTGAGGAGCTGGCGGATCAGGTCCGGGTCGAGGAATCCGTACCGGTGTCTCACGCTTCGCCGCGGGGCCGGTTCCTGTGGAGCTTCTCGATCCACTTGGCGACGGTGGGATTGTTGGGGAGCTTCTCGCGCGCCTCTTCGAGCGCGACCAGCGCGTCGTCGTCGCGGCCGACCACAAGCAGGATCTGCACGCGCAGCTCGACCAGCGCCTGATAGAGCGCAAAGTCAGTGGTGTCCTGGTTGGCCAGCAGCGACAACCCGCGCGTGACGAACTTCAGCGCGACGTCGGGTTTGGAGTCGTTGAGCGCATCGGCCGCGAAGCGGTGCAGCATGCGCGGCGAATCGCCGAGGAACGACTTCGCGTCGACGAACTGCAGCAGCGCCTCACGGATCACCGACTCCTGATCGGGGAACCATCCGTCGCGGATGATCCGGTCGATCTGGCGCGAGAGCTCGTTCGGGATCTCGGCGGTGAGCTTGGGCACCGGGGGATTGTAGTCGCATCGGTGCACGGGCTCACACGCGCGGGATGAGTCTCATGGGTGCATAGGCTCAGCGGCTCATAGGAGGAGGAAGTCTCATAGGTTCATAGGCTCATAGGCTCACAGGGGAACCCCAAGGTGTCATCCCGAGCGTCGAGTCGAGGGGCCTGGGCGGGTGGAGGCGG